>JAYGEA010000298.1:0-44707 GCA_046582635.1 Alphaproteobacteria bacterium | reverse complement strand
CGTGTCTTTGCGGGGCCGGCGCACACCGATTAAATCGGCATTGCTGGATCAGAAGATCGTCGCGGGATTGGGCAATATTTACGTTTGCGAGGCGCTCTACCATGCCGGCATTTCGCCGCGCCGGTTGGCGGCGTCGGTCGCCGGTCGCCGCGCCGAGAAATTGGTGCCGGCCATACGTGATGTCTTGACCAGAGCCATTGCCAAGGGCGGATCGACATTGCGCGACTATGTCCAGGCCTCCGGCGAACTTGGCTATTTTCAACATGAATTCGCCGTCTATGGACGCGAGGGCGAACCCTGTCATAACTGTCAAAAACCAATATTACGCTTGGTTCAGGCCGGTCGGTCGACATTCTTTTGTTCAAAGTGCCAACGTTAGGGGTGCTATAATCACTGCAAAAGAATTGATGCAAAAATATCTTGGATTATTGGGAATGAGCCATGAGCAAGGTCTTGGTGGAAATTGACGGCCCCGTGCGAACCGTAACCTTAAACCGCCCGGAAAAACGAAATGCCCTCGATACGGAAACCTTGGATGGCTTGATAGAAGCCTTTCCGGATAATCCAGGATCCGACGAGCGCGTCGCCGTCGTGCGTGCAAACGGTCCATCGTTTTGTTCCGGCATGGACCTTAACGTCAAGGCCTCTGGGTTGGGGCAGCCTACCTCAATCGAGACCATGTTGCGCCGGATTGAAATCTACCCCCTGCCCGTGGTCGCGGTTGTCCATGGCCCCGCCATCGCGGGGGGCAATGAATTGGCCCTGCATTGTGATTTTGTCGTGGCCAGCACCACCGCGATATTCGGCATGTCTCTGTCACAGATCGGTTTGGCGCCGACGTGGTTTTTGGCAAAAAAACTGATGGAGGTTGCCGGGCCCGTCGCCGCGCGGGAAATCCTGCTATTGGGTGATCCCTTGCCATCAACGCGGCTGTATGACCTGGGGATAATTGCCAAGGTCGCCGAGCCCGACGCCCTGCAAGATACCGCACAGGCTGTCATTGACCGCCTGTCGGCGAATGCGCCCCTGTCTTTACGAAATATGAAAGCTATGTTGGTCCGGCAAATGGCTTTCCGCGACAGCACACCCTATGACGATCTCAACGCCGACGTGAAAACGGTGAGCGCATCATCTGATGCCATGGAAGGCATAAAGGCCAGATTGGAACGGCGGCAACCTACATTTCGCGGTGAATAAACGGGCGGTCGCTGGTCTATTTGCCCGCGGAAACATTGGCATCCCTAGCATCCGAGAAAGCCAAGGGAATGTCCGGTAATTTCACCAGTTCTTACGATGTTTCGGTCAAGAACCGAATGTCGCCGCCGGATTGACAATTAGTTGGAAAATCCAACCGCCCGGCTGATTTCGCGCCCCAGGTCAGGCGCGGAAATTGGCTTGGTTAGAACCTTGGCCGCACCAATTTGCAACGCTACTTCATGCAAAAGACCGTCGCTATCGCCCGTCAGGATCAGAACAGGTATCTGTGCTAGATCATTATTTTTGTGGCGTCGCAATTTATTACAAAACGACATGCCATCACCGTCTTTCATGTGAAGATCACATATGACAAAGTCCGGCACGGTTTCCCCTGGCATTTCGATAATTTCGATCGCTTCCGTGCCGTCGGCCGCCTCGACAACGTCGGTAATTCCGATCTGGGATAACAAATTTCGCACAATCGAGCGCATTGTTCTTTGATCATCAACAATCAGCGCGCGCAGCGCCACAAGCATATCGTTCGACATATACTAAATCCTTCCGGTAGCCCCGCTTTCTGGCTCAACCAGACCGGTGGCTTTGCGTCCCGTCGTTGCCAACGGTTTGCCTTTTTCGAACTGCCCTTATGGGATACGCTCTTTAGAGTGTTCCCCTCCTATGAACCTTCAGGCTACCCCAACATATCTAATGATTTATTAAAAGATGAGGTTAATCGCCTCATTCCATGGCTTCCAGGCGATCAATTTCGACCTTCAGGCTTTCGCGCTCCTTACTTTGCGCGGGTAGTTGATCGTACAAGCGCCGCCAACGAACAATCGCTTCCTCATGTCGCCCTGCGCCGGCATCAGCCATGCCGAGGAACCAAAGAGCGCGGGTATTATTCGGCTGCACCTTTTCAAGGCGCCGAAGAACAATCAAAGTGGACTCCGGCATAGCTTGATCCGAAGGTGCCGTTTCAATCAACGCAATAGCTTGAGAATTCAATGGCCCGGGATCATTGGGTCGCAGGGCAGAGGCGCGGCCATAGGCTTCCGCTGACTTTACGCGCCGCCCCAACACGCCATAGGCCCTGCCCAGACGCATCCAACCATCAAAATCGTTTGGTTCATCTTGGAGACGATCAGCCAACCGCTGCACCATGGACTGAATAAACTCTCGCCGCTCAGCCGGCGACAACTTTGCCGCTTCCGCCATGGCCGCGCGATCCGGTCCGGGTGCGCCCGGCCCCGAAGTTCGTGACGATGGTCGCAATGATGGTTTCGCCACGGCCGCGGATGCACTTTCCGCCAGCTGTTCTTCCGGATTAATGCCAAGTTGCCGGGCTACGCCGCGAATTTGTTCCGCCAAAGCATGACGGTTGTCACTGCCGGCTGGAAGTTCCCGATACAATCCCGACCATGCATCATAGGCCTGTTGTTGGCGCCCCGCCTGCAAATCAGCCAGGGCCAAAAAATAACGCGCGGCCAAACTTCCAGGCACCAGTTCCCGGGCCTTGGAAAAAGCAATCAACGCCTCGGGCGTAATATTTCCGCCGGTACTTTTGGTCAGAACATCACCAAATGCGACGAGCAAGTCCGCATCATCTTTCGACAGCGCAACGGCTTTGCGGAGTGAATTGGCCGCCGCATCCAGTTGCCCCAATGCGGCTTGCGACCTGCCCAGCAGTGTCCAACCATCAAGGTCATCCGGTTCATCCCTTAGCCGTTGGGCAAGTCGCGAAACCATGTCTTCGATTTGTTTACTTTGGCTATCGGTCAAGTTTTGCGGCGTGGGCGCGGCAATATCCCGTGCCGCCAACGGCTGATCGGGTTGGGCGGGCTGGCCAATTTCGGTATAGAGGAACAATGTTAAAGCCGGCAGAAGTAGCGCAATCAGTACAGCCGTCAGGGCCGAAGGGGCAATTGCTCCCTCATTGCTCGACCCATGTTCCGCAGCCCGTAATATGCGCCGTTCAATTTCCCGCTTTGCCTCCCCCGCCTCACGTTCGGTCACCGAATTGGCAGTTAAATCCGCCTCTACTTCACGCAATTGGTCACGATAAACTTCCAGATCATGGTCCAAGCGATCGGGCGCCACCTTGCCGGGGCGCAGCAAGGGCCAAAGGATCGGCAATAGAACGACAAGTGTCAGACCGCCAATAGCCAGCCAAAAATTCATGAACGATCTCCGTCTCCCAACAGATCCTTCAATCGGTTTTGCTCGTCAATGCTCAACGGTTCTACAGTTCGTCCAATTGGTCCACCGCGACGCCGATACCAAAGGGCAATGAGCACGATCGCCAGCAGCAAAATAACCGCCGGACCCGCCCATAGCAAAATTGTCGCCGCTTTCACAGGCGGTTTCAGCAAGACCCAGTCACCATAGCGTTCAACGATATAACGGATTGCCGCCTGATCACTGTCGCCGAGCGTAATTCTGTCCCGCACTAATATGCGAAGATCGCGGGCAAGTGTTGCATTGGAATCTTCAATAGATTGGTTCTGGCATACCAAACAGCGCAGCTGTTTATGAATTGCGCGGGCCCGGGCTTCCTGGGCCGGATCTTCGAGCGGCCTATCAACCGCAACCGAAAATGCCGAAATCGACCAACCAGCAACACACAACAGCAACAAGGCAATGCGGATTAAGGGCCTCAGCATTGTGCGGTGCCGCCTTCACGCAAGGCGTTGATGGCGGGAAGCAATTTGTCGTCCAGATCACGTTGCATGATTGGACCAATATGTTTGCAAACAATGCGACCTTCGGCATTGACCAGAAATGTTTCCGGCACGCCATAAACGCCCCAATCAATGCCAACCCGGCCCTTTAAATCGGCGCCCACGCGGTCGTAGGGATCACCATGACGCCGCAGCCAACCCATGGCGGCGCTGCCTTCGTCCTTGTAATTGAGGCCATGCACCGGGACCACGCCGCTGGCTTGTAGCTTCATGAACAACGGGTGTTCCGCACGGCACGAAACGCACCAGGAGGCGAAGACATTCACCAGCGATACTTCACCATTGAGATCAGCTGTCTTGAGACCTTTCGGGCGGCCAGGCAGTGGCGGCAGTTCAAATTCCGGCACCGCCTTGCCAATCAGGACGGACGGAATTTCCTTGGGCCGCAAATTCAGGCCAGCGAACAGAAATCCACCGATGACAAGTGCAATCGCCAACGGCACAAGGCGCGACCAATGGCGTCGTGAACCTTGTTCTGTAATGGGGTTACTCACGTTTCTTGGTCCTATTTTCCAGCCAGCGACTTGGCAACTTTCAAGGGCCTTCCGGTCACACCACGCCGCGCTGGAGCGCCAACCCTGTGGCGGCGGTCACTTAGTGAAACCAGGCCGCCAATCACCATGATCAACACTCCCATCCAGATCCAGTGGATCATGGGTTTATGGTAAAACCTCGTTGACCAGGCACCGTCCCCGGTTGGATCACCGATCACCGCATACAAATCCCCGCCCCAGCCAGTGCGGATGGCCGCCTCAGTCGTCTCCATGGGCGGGTCTTGATAGTTTCGGGATTCCGGTCTCATGGTCGCGAAATCGTCACCGTTGCGGCTGACCTGAAAGGTTCCGCCGACCGCCG
This sequence comes from Alphaproteobacteria bacterium, assembly GCA_046582635.1. Classification (GTDB taxonomy): domain Bacteria; phylum Pseudomonadota; class Alphaproteobacteria. Next base: position 39,917 of record JAYGEA010000298.1, on the reverse strand, counting down.
AGTAATTGGGGCCCTTAAAGGGCGAAGCGCCAACAAACTTGAACGAATAGTCACCCACCGCAACCACTTCGCCCGCTCGCATGATTTGCAGCTTTTCAACCTGCCAGGCGGACGATGCGACGATGCCGATGATAACCACGCCGGCGCCCGCATGGGCGAAGGTCGTGCCCCATGCGGATCGGGGTGAACGCAGCAGACGGCGCAAACTTTCACCCGCCGGCGCACGGAAGAGGCGGAGGCGATAGGCGGCCTCTTCCAAAGCGGCGGCAATCATCCAGACACCAAGCGCAATCCCGGGGATGGCCAGCCAGGGGCCGTCATGGGCCATAACCAGCGTGATAAATAGAGCCGCCATGGAGGCGACAATGGCAAATTTCAGCCGCTGGATGGCGCCGAACAGATCAGCGCGCTTCCAGCGCAGCATCGGTCCCACGGCCATTGCGATCAAGGCCGGCAGCATCAATGGCCCAAACGTGGCATTGAAATAGGGCGGACCGACAGTGATTTTCTCACCCGTCAGGGCATCAAGGAACAGCGGATATAGCGTGCCCAAAAGGACTGTCGCGCAGGCGGTGGACAACAGCAGGTTGTTCAGCACCAATCCACCTTCGCGACTTATCGGCGCAAATAATCCACCGCCCTTCATGGCTGGCGCGCGGATGGCATAAAGAGTCAAGGAACCGGCAATAACGGTGATCAGGAACGCCAGAATGAAGACGCCCCGGGCTGGGTCTGTCGCAAAAGCATGGACGGAAGTTAAAACTCCGGAACGAACCAGGAAGGTCCCCAACAGACTTAGGGAGAATGTCACGATGGCCAGCAATACGGTCCAATTCTTCAAACTATCGCGTTTCTCCACCACAATGGCGGAGTGCAACAAGGCTGTACCCGCCAGCCACGGCATGAATGAGGCATTTTCGACCGGGTCCCAAAACCACCAACCGCCCCAGCCAAGTTCGTAATAGGCCCACCAGGAACCAAGGGCGATACCAGTCGTCAAGAAGCACCATGCGGCCAGTGTCCACGGCCGGACCCAGCGGGCCCAAGCCGCGTCAACCCGGCCTTCAATCAGTGCGGCGACGGCGAAGGAAAAGGCCATGGAGAAACCAACATAACCGAGATAGAGGAAGGGCGGATGAAAGGCCAGGCCTGGGTCCTGCAAGAGGGGGTTCAGGCCACGACCATCAATTGGCGCCGGCAATAATCTTTCAAACGGATTGGAAGTAAATAGTACAAAGGCCAGAAAACCCACCGCGATCATCGCCTGCACGGAAAGCACCCGGGCCCGAAACGGCGCGGGAAGGTTGCCGCCGAACACCGCCACGGCGGCACCGTACAAGACCAGTATTAACAGCCACAATAACAACGAGCCTTCATGATTACCCCAAACGCCGGAGATTTTGTATAGCAACGGTTTAGCGGAATGTGAGTTGGTGGCGACGTTTAGGATGGAAAAATCAGACGTAATATAAGCATGCATCAACGCGCCAAAGGCGATGACAATCAGCAAACATTGCACCACCGCGGTCGGCCGGGCCAAGGCGATCCAGCCCTGATTACCCCGCCAAGCACCCAGCAAGGGAATGGTGGCCTGTACCAAGGCAACGGAGAGCGCCAGTACGAGCGCATAATGTCCCAGTTCCGCTATCATGCCACTTACCTTTGTCTTGATGCGGTGTCGCGCATCAGAAACTAAATATCCAGAAACGTCATTGTGGCATCCCGACACACATTGGCCATCGTGGCCAGTAACATCTTTGATATGGGATGCAAGCCTGTCATGTTTTCAGGCAACCTGATTAGGCAGGGGTTGTCCGGCGAAATGCGCGGTAAGATTCTTGATTGTGAGGTCTCCCATGGCAGTTCTCGTCTCGACGGTGGCGCTGGCCTGATGGGGCTGCAAGACAACGTGATCGAATGGGAACAACGCTTCGGGCACATTCGGCTCGTCAGCAAACACATCAAGCCCCGCACCGGCAATGGTACGTTCCGATAAGGCCTTCACCAAAGCTTCCTCATCCACGACGCTGCCACGGGCAATATTGATCAGATACCCCTTTGCGCCAAGGGCGGCCAGGACATCGCCATCGACAAGCTTCATGGTCGCTTCGCCGCCAGGGCAGGTCAGCGCCAACACATCGCAGGCTTCGGCCAACGCATGTACATTGGGATAATAGGGGTAGGAAAGATCATCGCGTTCCGAACGATTATAATAGGATATCGTCATACCAAAGGCCTCGGCGCGTTTGGCAAGCTCCAGTCCAATTCGGCCCAACCCGACAATGCCTAGCCGCCGTCCCCTGGGTGAATCGTTGAGTTCCATGAAACCTTCGGCAACCCACCGGCCCGACCTTACGTATTTGTCGCCAACAACCACCTTGCGCAATACAGCCAAGATCAACGCCATGCCAAGGTCCGCGACACAATCGGTCAAGACCTCCGGCGTATTCGTCACGACGATGTTATTCGCCATGGCATAAGAGGTATCGACGCCGTCAAACCCGACGCCAAAACAGGCCGCGATCTCCAAATTGGGCATCAAATCCATTAATGCCGCGTCCACCTTCGCAAAGCCGGGCATGGCGATGCCTCGAATTCGATTGGCGTTCTTGACAAATTCCGCTGGGCGCTGGTCTTCATGGGGAAGGACAATCAGATCAAATTCATCTCGAGCCCGGTCGATAGTCCAGCTTGGCATGGGTTCAATCAACAAGACGCATGGATTTTCGTCATTCGGTTTGCTGGTCATTCTTTTCCCCCTGCCACTGTCCGGCCTTTTTCAGAGCTTCCGCAACTTCCTTAGGCATATAAGTCTCGTCATGCTTGGCCAGCACTTCCGTTGCGACAAAAACACCATCCGCGGCCATGCTGCCTTCCGCAACGACTCCCTGACCCTCGCCAAAAATATCCGGCGTAATTCCGCGAAAACGAACCGATATAACTTCGACCGTATCGGTCACACGGAACACGACCGTCAAACCGTCAGGAGCGCGCTTGATTGAGCCTTCTTCGACCAAACCACCTATGCGCAGCCTGCGATTGGGCGGAAACGGTTCTTGCTTTAGCTTTTGCGCCAGGTCAGTCGGCGAATAGAAGAAAATGATATTCTCCTCGAACGCCATGAGGACCAGCGCTGCGGCGGTGGCGAAAATCAGCATGAATCCGCCGATGACGTAGAGGCGCCGTCTCTTGCGGGTCATTCCGTGGAGGCCTCCCGCTGCTGGCGGCTTTCGCGCAAGGCTTTCAAATCCAATTCTGATTTCCGCCAGCCATGCATGCTGGCATACCACAAACCGGCCATGACCGCCAAAACGACCCCGAAGGCCGGCCAGACATAGGCGCCATACCCCCCCATTGCCATGAATTCCGCAAAGCGCTCCATCAACTTGTCCGATCCGCCAGACGCAGGGCCCGGATACGGCGCAAATTTAGTTCCATGCGCATGCGTGCCAGCAACAAGGTCACAAAGTAAGCCTTGAAGGCTAATGCCATGATCAAAAGCGGCCACAGCATGCTTGGATGTATCGCCGGGCCATCCATGCGCAGAACACTGGCTGGTTGATGCAGAGTATTCCACCAATCAACCGAGAACTTGATAATTGGTACATTGACGGCACCCACCAAGGCCAGAACCGCCGCCGCCTTGGCCGCCTTCCGGCTATCTTCAATGGCCTGCCACAAGGCCATGTATCCAAGGTAGAGGAAAAACAAGATCAACACCGACGTCAGCCGCGCATCCCAAACCCACCAGGTTCCCCACATTGGCTTGCCCCAAAGAGACCCCGTGACCAAGGCAAGAAAGGTAAAGCCGGCACCAATCGGTGCCGATGCCTTGGCGGCCATATCCGCCAATGGGTGTTTCCAGATCAACGCAACGGCACTGGCAACAGCCAAAAACGAATAACAGAATAATGCCATCCATGCGGACGGCACGTGCACGAACATTATGCGCACGGTGTCGCCCTGTTGATAATCGGCCGGCGCAACCACCAAAGCCAAATATAGGCCGGCAATCAACAGCCCTGCCGCCAGACCGGCGGCCCACGGCTGAATGCGTCCGGCAAGCCGGGTAAAACGGGTTGGATTGGCAAAATAATGCATCGACATGAGTGGAGGTTTAGCCCCCCCTTGAGACAGGCGCAAGCATCCGGTCGGGAACATATTGTCGCGGATTGTTGAGGTGGAGTTTCATTATTCCAAAGACAATTTTACTGCCGCTGCCGCGGCCCAGGGACAAAGCGGCAAACAAGCCACCGTCAGCGCCGCCAAAAGCAGCAAATGCGGCTTGGCATTCAAGCCGTGCACGGCCGCATCAATGGCGGATACGCCAAAAATCAACACGGGTATGTACAACGGCAACACTAACAGGGACAGCAAAACACCCCCACGCCGCACGGTCAGGGTCAAGGCCGCGCCAATGGCGCCAATCAAACTTAATGCCGGCGTGCCGATCAACATGGTCAGCATCAGTACCGTGAAGCCCTCGCCATTCATATTCAGCAGCACGGCCAAAAAGGGCGCCGCCAGCAGCAACGGTAAGCCCGTCGTCATCCAGTGGGCGATTATTTTGGCCAACACCATGCCGCCCACCGGCAGGCCCGAAAGGACCAATTGTTCCAAACTGCCATCCTCGAAATCCGACTGGAACAATCGGTCCAGGGACAACATGGCCGCCAGTAGGGCGGCAACCCAAAGGACCCCGGGCGCAATCCGCGCCAGGATTGCCGGTTCCGGCCCAACACCGAGGGGAAAGAGCGTCACCGTAAGCACAAAAAACACCAGCGCCAGAAGCGTGGCGCCGCCCTGACGGACGGCCAGGCGCAAATCACGTGCGATGACCGAACAAAATCTTTTCATAGGGGTTTCATTGCAGCTTCAGGTGCAACAGTTCCACGTCGTCCAAACCCAGATCGATATGGGTCGCCGCCATCACCATGCCACGGGCGGCGCGATGATCGGCGATCACGCGCTGCAAACATGCCGTTCCCTCGGCGTCCAGGGAAACCGTCGGCTCATCGAGCAACCACAATGCGGCAGGCGACGCCACCAAACGCGCCAGCGCCACACGCCGATGCTGGCCGGCGGAAAGGTACTGCGCCGGTGTATCCGACAGGTGGGAAATATCAAAAGCCGCCAAAGCCGCATCAACGCGACTATCACCGGCACCTCTGACATCGGCCCAAACAGCCACGTTCTCCCGTACGCTTAAGGCTCCCTTCACCGCATCCTGATGGCCGACGAAATGCAGCCTGGTGCGATGTTTTTCAATATCCGCAAATATTTCGCTGCCATTCCATAGCAGCCGCCCGTCCGCCGCGCCAAGCAATGTCGCCGCGATTCGCAACAAAGACGTCTTCCCGCTGCCATTTGGGCCGCGCAACACCATGGCTCCGCCCGGCGCAATGGAAAAATCGAGGTTGGAGAAAATCCGCCGCTCACCCCGGTCGCAGGCAATGCCTTGCCCTTCGAACATCAGTCCGTGCCCTCGTCCTCAGGCAGGCGATGACGGTTCATGGTCGGCAGTTGCATGATCGAGAACACAAGTGTCAGCGGCATGATGCCAAAAACTTTGAAGCTGACCCAGTTGTCAGTACTGGTATTGCGCCAAACGATCTCGTTCAAAACAGCTAAAACGACAAAAAACAGGGCCCATCGAAAAGTCAAAATGCGCCATCCCTGGTCCGTCATTGAAAACATGCTGCCCATCACGCTTTTCAAGAATGATTTACCCCACCACAGGCCACCCAAAAGGATAACGGCAAACAATGTGTTGACGATGGTCGGTTTCAGCTTAATGAATAGTTCGTCTTGCAAAATTAAGGTCAATCCGCCGAACACCAGTACGAATAACCCAGTCACCAAAGGCAACGTGGGCAACCGCCGTTCCAACATCCATGTCAGCGACAGGGATATTAGTATCGCCACCATGAACACGCCGGTGGCCCAAAATATACCTGCCCGTGCGTTGGCGATAAAAAACAAAACCAAGGGCCCAATTTCCAAGGCGAGTTTCAGCAATGGATTGGGCGCGGATGCGTTACCTGCGGAATTTGACATGGCGAACATATAACCTGGATCGACCGGACTTGAAACGATGCAGACGATGGCCGCGAAAAAAGGTTGCATGGATGAGTGATACGGCAAAACGGATGGCCGCCTTGGCGGCGGTTGAGTTGGTACAGCATGGCATGTGCCTTGGCATTGGCACGGGTTCCACGGCGGAACATTTTATCAATCTCTTGGGCGAAAGAGTTCGATCGGGTCTTTCCGTCACCGGCATCGCAACATCGGAACGAAGTGCCGCGATGTGTCGTCGGCTGGGTATCGCCTTGACCAGCCTGGACGAGACACCCGTGCTTGATCTGGCCGTCGATGGCACGGATGAGTTTGACGGTGGACTAAATCTGTTAAAAGGCGGCGGTGGCGCGTTATTGCGGGAAAAAATTGTCGCAGCGGCAGCGAAACGTTTTGTTGTTATCGCGGATGGTAGCAAACAAGTTGATGTACTGGGTGCTTTCCCCCTGCCGATCGAGATAATTCCCATGGCCCGCATTCCCATTTCAAGGCGCGTGGCGGATCTGGGCGCCACGGTCGCCTTGCGCCAGAATGCGGCGGGCACGCCCTTTCAAACAGATGAAGGTCACTGGATTTTGGACTGTGCATTTGGCCCAAAAATTTCGGCGCCCGAGGCATTGGCAAAAGACCTTTCAGCCTGGCCGGGGGTCGTTGAACATGGTTTGTTTTGCGGCATGGCGGAACGTGTTCTTGTGGCGAGCGGGGGTCAGGTGACGGCGATCATGGGTTGACCTGCTGGAAGGCCCATTTGATGACGGCGCCGTCCTCGTTGCTGGTGGCCGATAAAACAATCTGCTGCGCGCGGCGGATACGTTCCCTTTGCCCTAAATATATGCTGTCCTGCATGGAGATTTGCGCCCCACTGGCCCGAAATCGCCAACCCTTGCCATCGCCCAAACGCAATAATACTGCAGACCCGCCGTGCACGGCCGAGGCTTGGACGCTGGGATGCAGATGAAATCTGACGGCAACGGCATTTTCACTGGCCGCCACGGGGGGCCGCCCGGATTGAGATATCTCCAGACAATCCTCCCCCCGAATGTCCCCGCCCGAGGCGTCAAGATAGAGACGACGGCGATGGGTTAATCCAAACCGCTGTTGGTAGCCGTCATGATGCATTTCCAGCCAGGTGTTACCCAGATCATCTTCATGACGCCGGCAATGCAGCCGGACTGGATTGGGTCCGAACCCACCGTCAGGCAATATCGGCCAGGCGTTGGCAGCTGCTACCTGTAGGGTTGAATGCGCCGCCGTCGTCCGTGCTGCCTCCAACCAGTCAGTATTGCGGTTCCGCCCACTCCCGCAATTGACCACCAGGCGGTGCTTGCCAACGGACAATTCAAACCCACCACCACCCGAATGGGCTTTTCGGCCCCATGCATCGGCCGGCGGTGCCCCAGTTTCCGCCAACAATACGGCCCGACCAGCGGCCAGCCGATGAAAGCCCGATTGGGTCGCGCTTATGAGCGCCCGGCCCTTCTCTCCCGCCTTGCTCAAGGTCAAATCGACGCTATCGCTATCTTCTTCATACCCGCCATTGAACAATGCCAACCCGCCGTCACCGTGGCGCAACCCGCGGATGGGTGCCACCATGAGCGCGATCTTGTCCCGCAACCAAGTGGGGGGCGCCGACCCACTTTCGGAGATGGCCTCTCGCAGTGCTATCAGCTGCCTTAATGTCGCGTGCAAATCAGTTGGTGCACGGCTGGAATAACCACCGTCGGGCAATACCTGATATGAGACCAAGCTTTCGAGTTGCTGCAAATACTTCGACAAGGCATCTTTTTCGCCAGCCTGGGCCAATGCGCCATAGGCCAGCCCCAGCAACGCCGACAGTTTATCAAAGCCGAACGCGGCATCACCATGTGTTCGTTGCAAATGTTGCCATTGCAGGGCCACCGAACTTAGATAGGCATCGGCAAATTTCTCGTCGCCGCCTTTTAACAAAAGACGACCATGGTTCAGCCACGCGACCAGCCGCCGGCCGACCACCCCCGGCGACCAGGCCATCCCGTCTATATCCCCACAAAGATCTATCCAGGACCGTACCAGACGGCATGCCAGCGATCGGGCCGCTTCGCCGCCCGCGGCTTCAATATGCCGGAGCCATTCGAATCCATGCAATTCTGCCAACCATTCAACATCATCTGGGCGCAAACGCCACGGCGGCTGGTTCGGTGCCTGGGCTTCCCGTCCTGAAAACCGGTATCGGCCCCGGAACAGCTCGTTGGCCAGATCCTTGTTGCCCGGCCACGGGTCCTTCGGCAGAAAATCAAGCTGGCCAATCTGGCGCCGTTGCAGGGCATAGCGATACAAACGGGTTCGATAACCAGCGTTCTTCAGCCGCCTCCAGCTATCGTTCATATCCGTGCGTATGTCCCGATCTTAAGACGCAGTCGCCCGCAAAGCATTGATATTGGCGGCATATTGCCCAGGGTCACCTTTGAATGTGGCCGAACCCGCGACCAATACGTCCGCACCTGAGGACACAACGACAGCTGCATTATCGGCGTTTATGCCGCCATCCACCTGCAAATCGATCATGCGCCCAGTCCCGTCGATAAGATCACGCAGGCGCCGCACCTTGTCCAACTGACCCGTAATAAAAGATTGCCCGCCAAAACCTGGATTGACGCTCATCACCAGGATCAGATCCAGACTATCCAATAACGGTTCAACGGCCGACACCGGCGTGCCTGGGTTCAAGGCCAACCCCGTCCGGGCGCCTAGGTCCTTAATCAACTGGATGGTCCGGTGCAAATGCGGGCCCGCTTCCGCATGAACGGTGACGATGTCGGCACCGGCCCGCACAAATTCCGGAATAAAATGATCAACCGGACTAATCATCAGATGCACGTCGAACGGCAAAGCGCTATGAGGGCGAAGGGCGGCAATAACCGCCGGGCCGATGGTCAAATTCGGCACGAAATGACCGTCCATGACATCGATATGAATATAATCAGCGCCAGCCTCGCTCACGGCCCGAACTTCTTCGCCTAATGCCGCAAAATCGGCTGAAAGGATCGAGGGTGCGATGCGGGTGCTTTGTTGCATGGCCGCTAGGTAGCAGTTTGCCCCATGGCCCGCAAGCCAGGATGGCCTAGCCCTCGCGGATTAACCGACTGGCGAAGAATCCATCCATTCCGCCTTGGTAATGAGGCAGGGTTTGCATATCGCCGCCGTCCGTGACGAGCTCGTTCAGATCAAATAACTCGGTCGCCGAAATCGGGTCATGACGAACCGGCGCGCCGCTTGCAAGCAGGGATTCGATGCGTTGCCGTCCCTCTTCGGGCTGCAATGAGCATGTGCAGAAAATCAAAATTCCCCCCGGTGCCAACATTTCGACCGCCGCCGACAACATTTGATCCTGCAGTCCGGCGGCGATGGTTATTTCTTCCAACCTGCGCAGATGCCAGATATCGGGATGCCGGCGAATAGTTCCGGTCGCACTGCACGGTGCATCCAATAGTATGCGTTCAAACGGCTCCGACGGCCGCCACGACATTATATCGGCGACTTCGGTCGCCGCCGCGAGGTTCAACCGATCCAGGTTCGCCCGCAACAACGCCAGTCGCTTTGGCACATTGTCGATTGCCGTCACATGCGCACCCAAGGCCGCCAATTGGGCGGTCTTCCCTCCTGGTGCCGCACAGAGGTCCAACACCGCCCGGCCCGCCACTTCGCCCAACAGGCGAACCGGCAGCGCCGCCGCCGCGTCCTGGACCCACCACTCCCCCGCCTCAAATCCAGGCAAGGTCTGGATCGCGCCGCCCGCCGGGCGGCGCAGCGAACCAGTAGACAGCATCGTTGCGTCTAGAATCCCCGGCCAATCCCCCGCCGCGCCCTTCAGCGTCAAATCCAGGGACGGCTCGGACAACATTGCCGCGATCATGTCCATTGTTGTTTCCGCGCCGTATGCCTTGGACCATGTTTCATGCAGCCACCCGGGACAGTTCAAGGCTATTTCATCCTGCTCGGACATAATCGCTGATTTTTCGCGGATCAACCGCCGCGCCACGGCATTGACCAGGCCATTCAGATGCGTTTGCCGCGGTCCCATCAAGCGTACGGCACCGTCGGCCACGGCATGATCGGGCGTGCCGAGAAACATGGTCTGGGCGGCGGCAAGACGCAGGGCATGTCGCGCCGGCCTTGCCGATTTATTCAAGGGGCGATCCAGACATCGGTCAATCGCATCGTCAATCTGGCCCAGGCGGCGCAGCACGGTAGCCACCAACAGCCGGGCAAAGGCCCGGTCCCGTGGCGCCAGACCGGCCATCCGGCCGCCTTTTTCCTGTTCATCGGCCAGGGCGGTATCAAGTATCTGACCGCGATCCAAGATGCGGTGCAAAAGCTTCATTGCGGCCGCCCGTGACCGCTGTCCAGGGCCACTCTTCACTTCGCTCATCAATAAATTCCAATCACTGGCGCAAGTTCATGGAGGCTGGTACCTTCAAGTTCAGAAATTTGCAACACAGGTGGACAGAAATGATGGCAACCGGGACCGAGCCTACCAGGGACGAAACGATCGAAAAACCTTCGGACAAGGAACCATCCAAGCCTGTCAAGGAAATCGGCGGTCCCAAGGGCCTGGAACCGACCCGCTATGGTGATTGGGAACGCAAGGGCATTGTATCCGACTTTTGAGGCGCCCATTACGGTCCCATAATTTCAATCCCCTAAGGGCGCCTTACATCTTCCTTAGCACTTTTTCGCCAGTTTGATGACTAGGGTTGTCGCAATGGCGATATGAAAGTCCTATACAGTCTGACGTAAATTCCAACACGGCGGAGATACCGCATGAGCCAGCAGCCGGCCGAAACGGCCAATGATTTGGACCTGTTGTCCGACCTCGTCGCCAAGGCCAAAAAAGGCGGCGCCGATGCCGCCGACGCGGTCTTGTTTGAATCCACGTCTCTGGAAGTCAGTTATCGCCTTGGCAAGCGGGAGGATTTGGAACGCTCGGAGAGTAAGGATCTCGGCCTCCGCCTTTTTATCGGCCAGAAACAGGCAATTGTTTCTTCGACGGATATCTCGGCCGACAGCCTGGATGAACTATTGGTGCGTGGCCTGTCCATGGCGGCGGCGATGCCCGAAGACCCTTATTGCGGTCTGGCCGATGCTGACCGGTTGTCCAAGACGCAGCCGGATCTGGACCTCAACGACCCCCACGAGCCGGCACCCGATGTGCTGTACGAGATGGCGGCGGAAGCTGAAGCCGCCGCCTTGGCCGTCGATGGCGTCAGCAATTCGGAAAGTGCCGGTGCCGGTTGGGGCCGCAACCGCATTGCCCTGGTAACCTCCAGCGGCTTCGCCGGCGGCTATGCCACCTCGTCCCATTCGCTGTTTGCCTCGGTCATCGCTGGCGAGGGCACGGGCATGGAGAGGGACTATGACTTCACCTCGGCCCGGCACGGCAGCGATCTCGAGGCGCCCGAAACGGTCGGAAAAACGGCGGGAGAGCAGGCGGTCAAACGATTGAACCCGCGTAAGGTGGAAAGCCAAAAGGTGCCCGTGGTGTTTGACCCCCGCGTCTCGCGATCAATTCTAGGCCATTTCACCGGCGCCATCAGCGGCGTGTCCGTGGCCCGGGGTACATCTTTTTTGAAGGATTATTTGGGCAAGGCCGTCTTCAAGCCCGGCGTTACCATCGTCGATGATCCCCACCGGCCGCGCGGTCTCGCCTCGAAGCCATTCGATGGCGAAGGCGTGGCGAACCGGGAATGGCTGCTGGCCAACAACGGCGTCTTGACCACCTGGTTGATGGACACCGCGTCTGCCCGCCAATTGAAACTTGCCACCACCGGCCATGCCAGCCGCGGCACCTCCGGCCCGCCGTCGCCCAGCACCACGAACCTGTATATGCGGCCGGGCGAGTTGAGCCCGGAGGATATGCTGAAGGATATCCCGTCCGGTCTGTATGTCACCGAACTGATCGGCTTCGGCGTCAATGGGATCACCGGCGATTACAGCCGAGGCGCCTCAGGTTTCTGGATCGAGAATGGCGCGTTGGCCCACCCGGTTTCCGAATTGACCGTCGCCGGCAACCTGAAAGACATGTTCATGGAAATCACCCCGGCCAATGATCTGACCTTCCGCTATGGCAGCAACGCGCCGACCTTGCGGATTGACGGTCTCATGGTGGCCGGAACGTGAGGGAGTTGACGGCAGACCACGCCTTATTGCTGGAGACCGTGCGCGAGGGCGGCGCCCTGGCACTGAGTTATTTTCATGACGGTGTGAAGCATTGGGACAAAGGGCACGACGACCCCGTGTCCGAGGCGGACCATGCGGTTGATGACCTGCTGAAAAAACGGCTGTTGGACGAACGGCCCGAATATGGCTGGTTGTCGGAGGAAACCGAAGATGATCCCAAGCGCATGGATTGCCGGGATATCTGGGTGGTTGATCCCATCGATGGCACCCGCGCTTTTATTCAGCAGCGGGCCGAGTTCACCGTTTGCGCCGCCCTGGTACGCGATGGCCGGCCGGTCGCCGCCGCCGTCTACAATCCCGCCAAGGAAGAATTCTATGACGCCATTCTGGGCGGCGGGGCGCGCCTGAACGGCGACAAGATCCAGGTCTCCGACGCCCCGAACTTTGAAGGCGCCCGTCTGTTGACGGGGCGGAACCTGTTCAAGAACGCCGCGCCGTCCCACGCGCCAAAGAACGTCACCATCCACATGGTGAATTCCATCGCCTACCGCATGTGCCTGGCGGCGGAGGGACGCTACGATGCCTGTATATCCCTATCCGGCAAAAGTGACTGGGACATTGCCGCAGCCGAACTGATATTGGCCGAGGCCGGGGGACGCAATACCAATGCCCACGGCGAGGGTTTTGCCTATAATCTGCCTGATCCCCGCCATAGATCGGTCATCAGCGCCGGACCGGCCCTGCACGCCCATATTCTTGAATTCCTGAAAACCATAGAGCGGCCGCCCGACGCAAAATGGTAGCGGCGGCGCGCATCATTCCTGAAACGCGCTAATCATAATCGATCCGCGTAACGTATTTGCCGCCGTCATGGGCGTCCCAATACATTTGTCGCAGACGCAGGGTGATAGGCCCCGGGCCGCCATCGCCGATCACATTGTCATCCAATCTAGTCACCGGCATGACGCCGCCGGCAGTGGAAGAAATGAAGATTTCGTCGGCCTGGCGCAACTCGCTCTCGGTCAAGATGCCCACGTCGACCTTGACGTTCAACGAAGCCGCCAGTTCGATCACGGTCTTGCGGGTGATGCCCAGCAAGACGCCGTTGGCCGGGGTTACCAACCGGCCCCCGATGCTGGCAAACAGATTAAAGCCGGGGCCTTCCGTGATATTGCCCTTGCCGTCGGTCAAAACCACTGTCTCGCCGCCCTGGTCATAAGCCTCGAACAGGCCCTTGACCATATCGCCCCAGTGAAAGTTCTTCACCGTCGGATCAACGGATTCGGGTGCGATGCGCGGCACGCCGCTGATGATCATGTGCAGGCCCTGTTCCTGCTTTTCCGGCGGCGCGATCCAGACATAGGGTATGGCCAGGGCATAAAACCGGTTCTCGCAGGCGCGGGGGTCGCGGCTGCCGGGCGGCGGCGTGCCCCGGGTCAGGATCATTTCCACATAAGCTTCCCGCAGGCCGGAGCGGCGAACGCATTCCGCCAAAATCGCCGCGATCCCGTCGCGTTCATGGGGTGCGGCCATGTGCAATTTGCCGATGCCCCGGAAAAAGCGGTCCAGATGATCCTGCAGGCGAAAGAAGCCGCCGCCCCACACCGCCACCACGTCGTAGGTAACATCCGAACGCAGGAAACCCCAATCGGTTATGGGAATTCGCGCCTTGGCAATGGGCATGTATTCGTTGTCGACAAATGCCACGCCATCGGCAAAGGGGTTTAGCTCTTCGAGTGGCGTTTCAAGCTGGCTCATGGCGTCCTCTTGATCCAAATGCGGTTGTCGTGGAAGGCCGCCCCGCCCACCGGCGCCAACGGGTCGGCACCGGTCAGAACATTGATCCCCTTGCCGCCCTCGAAGGCGGCGTTGGGCCAGATGCTTTCGACCACGACAACGCCCCGCCGCACGCCGTCGAAAACCGCAACGGCGATAGGCACTTGGCCGCGGTCATTACCCAGCATGACCTTGTCATCGGTCCCAACCCCTAAATCCGAAGCGTCATCCGGGTGCATCATCACGGTGGGCTTTTTCTCGCGCGCAGCCGAGGTTGGCGTTTCCGAAAAGGTAGAGTTGAGAAAGCCGCGCGCGGGCGCGGTGACCAGGCGGTAGGGCATGGCCGCGGTCGCTTCTTCGATCACCGGCCAATGGTCGGGCAGCTTCGGCATTGCCGCCGTGGCGCCGTCCGGCCCGTAGCCATGGGGCAGAATTTCCGCCCATTTCGGGGCAAAGCGGAACTTGCCGTCGGGGAAATTGAAACCCTTGATGTAATGGGCCTGATCGAAGGGGGGTTGGCAATCAATCCAACGCTTCTCGCGCAGAGTTTCAACGTCACCCCAGCCCGATGCCTGCAAGGTGTGGTCGATCAATTCCAATGGCGTCATCCCGAAACCGGGATGGGTTGCCCCCAGCCGTTCGGCCAAGGCCACGATCACATCGTGGTTTGAGCGGCATTGCCCGGGCGCCTCCACCACTTTTGGCCCCAGGGTGATGTACTGGTGGCCGCCGCCTTGATAGACATCGTCATGTTCCAGAAACATCGTGGCGGGCAGGACGATATCGGCCATTTCCGCAGTCTCGGTCATGAATTGTTCATGGACGCAGGTAAACAGGTCATCGCGGCTAAAGCCCTGGCGCACTTGATTATGGTCCGGAGCCACCCGCATGGGGTTGGTGTTTTGGATGAACAGGGCGGTGACCGGCGGTCCATCGCGCAAGGCGCCTGGGTCACCCAGCAAAACCGGGCCAATGCGGGATTGGTCCAGCATCCGGATCGAATGATCCCGCACATCCAGACCTTCGAGCATTTTACGGTCCCAATGGTAGATTGATCCGTTGTTGTGAAAGGCACCACCCCCCTCATGCAGCCAGGCGCCGGTGACGGCGGCGATGCAGGACGTCGCATGCATGTTGACGACGCCATTGCGTTGCCGCGAGAAGCCATACCCCAATCGGAAGAACGTCTTCGGCGTCTCGCCCACCAGTTTGGCGAAAGCTTCAATATCGGCCACCGGAACACCGGTGATCCGTTCGGCCCAGGCGGGCGTCTTGTCTTGCAAATGCGCCTCTAATTCGGCTGGGCAATCGGTGTATTTTTCCAGATAATCACGGTTCGCCAGATCATCGCGAAACAGGATATGCATCACCGCGCAGGCCAAGGCGCCGTCGGTTCCAGGCCGCACGCACAGGAACAAATCGGCCTGCTGCGCCGTGCCGTTGCGGTAGGTATCGATATGCACGATCTTGGCCCCGCCCCGGCGCGCCTTGGTAGCGTGGGTCATGACGTTGATCTGAGTGTTGACCGGATTGGTGCCCCAGATGACCAGGCAATCCGCCTTGGCCATCTCACGCGGGTCGGCGCCCGCCAGACGGCCCGTTCCGGCCATGAAGCCGTTCCAGGCGGACGTTGTGCAGATGGTGGCGTACATCCCGGAATATTTTTTGGCATGGGTCAGCCGGTTGAGGCCGTCACGCATGACCAGACCCATGGTGCCGGCATAATAATAGGGCCAGACGGTTTCCGTGCCATGACGTTGTTCGGCTTGCAATAACGCTTCCGCTACCTCGTCGAGAGCATCGTCCCAACTGATCGGCGCAAAGTCGCCCGATCCCTTGGCTCCGGTGCGCCGCAAGGGCTGGGTCAGACGGTCGGGGTGGTGAATGCGCTCGGCATAGCGCGCCACCTTGCCGCAGATGACCCCGGCCGTGTAGTCATTATCCTTGGCACCCCGCACCCGGCCGATGGTTTGGGCGTCCAGCTTCTCCACCTCCAAGGCGCAGGTGGAGGGGCAATCGTGGGGGCAGGCGCTGAAATGAAGTTCCGGCTTTGCATTCATGCGGTCGTTCTCCTTGGCGGGATTATGCCGCACGGCGGCGGATAATCCTATAAGGCAACTGAAATGGTCACAATTTTTTGCAGTCCCTGTCAAATTCCGAAGCCGGGTGCGTGATTTTTGTCGGTCATGCTTTCATTTCGTGTGGCTTTCCATTGGTATTGGATGGTTCAGGCCACTAAGGGCGCAATCTCAAGCAGTTTCCGTCAAGACGATGCCCTCGTCATGCAGGGCGCGAATTTCGTCTTCGCTGTAACCAACCTCCCCCAGGGCCTCGCTTGTCTGCTCCCCCAATAATGGCGTCGGCAGCCGGCTTGCCGGTTCGGTATTGCCGAATTGAATGTACCGATGGGCCACTGAAAGACTGCCGGCAGTCGGATGTTGAACCGTCGCCACCATATCGTTCTCCTGGGTATGCGGGTCGTCAAGGAACAGCTCGCTGCCGCCCTTTTGCGCCTCGGCCACTGGCACGCCGGCCTTTCGCAAGGCGGCAAGGGTATGGGCCAGTCCGAGGCCAGCGAACCCCTCGGCGAGTGACTGGGCCAGCGGGGTTAGGTTGGGGTGTCGGCCTTCCGTGCTGCCCCCGGCATCAACGCCCGCAACTTGACGGATAGCATTGCGATGTTCCTCATTCCGGGCGGCGACATAGATCCAGCCGTCATCCAGACGATAGAGCCGATGGTAGGGGTTCAGACCATATTGGTCCGTGTCCGCCAAGGGCCTGACGGGCCGCCCTTTATAGGCCGAGAACCAAGCCGAAGAGAGCATTACAGCGCCATTCAACAGGTTGCTGTCGACCCGTTGCACGATGCCGTGGCGGGTCCGGGCATAGATTGCCAATACCGTGCCGAAGGCACCCATGGCGCCCGTGGTATAATCGGTGGGCGCCAGTTGAGCCGGAAACACGGGTGGATTGTCCAGGCCACCTTGGGCCCGGGACATGCCCATCAGGGCCTGGGCCAGAGGGTCGATGCCGGGGCGCTTGGCATAGGGCCCCGTGGGGCCATAGCCGGTCAGGTGGGTTTCGATCAGTTGGGGATGGTTCTCCGGTCCGATACCCATGCGGGCCGTGGCGCCGGGACGCAGGTTTGCCAACAGGGCATCCGACCGGGCGGCGATGCGCTGCACCACTTCGCGGCCCTTGTCCGTGCTGGTATCGACGGAGACCGAGCATTTGTTGAAATTCAGATTATAGAAATAGGTCCGCCCGATGGGCCGTGACAGATCGCCCGTGTGGGGTTCCAGCTTGATCACATCGGCGCCCAGATCGGCCAGCAGGCGACCACCCGTGGGTCCGGCGATCAGGTTGGTGATTTCCAGGATGCGGATGCCGGCCAGGGGCGGCGGATCCATCGCGCCCGCGACAGCCCCATCGGTTTGAATAGGGTCGAGGGTAATCTCGGAATTCTCACCCGCCCTCGGTCCCTGAACGGCGCCGGGCGTCTGGCTAAAGCCAAGGGGCACGCCCATTTGCGTCACGGGCCCAAGTTCGGGATCATCCAAGGTGATCACCATGTCGTTATGAATGACCTGGGGGTCGGTCATGCCGTCCTCGGTCGGGCGCACGGGCGCGAAGGGGACATCCGCCGCCTCGAATGCCTCGGCCCATTCCGCCAGAGGCTTGGTGGCAACCACGCGGGTGAGGACAGCGCGCAATTCCGCCTCATCCTCCGCCGTCATGCCGCCACCGCCGCCCATGAAGCGCGGCTCGGCCACCAGATCGCCGATGCCCATGAGGTTGGCGGCGATGGCGATGAAGCGTACATGCACGCAACCCAGCTGCACCCAATTGCCGTCGCCGCATTCATAGACGCTGTAAAACGGCGCGCTGCCCGATGGGTGGGTCTGAAAGGCATGCGCGTCCAAATTCTCACCGATGACCTTGGGGTGATACAACAAGGCGCCGGCCATCAGCGAAGTCTCCACCGTGCGGCCGCGCCCCGTCCCCTCCCGCGCCAGCAAGGCGGCGGCAATGCCCAGGCAGGCCAGGATGGCAGCGCCCACGGTGGGCAGGGGATGGACCACATGCACCGGCGGCGGGCGGAAGCCCGGCATGCCGCCTAAAACGCCCATGCGGGCCAACACCAGATCCTCGATCGGCGGTTCGTCCTTCAACGCGCCGCGCTTGCCATAGGCGGTCAGGGAACAGGCGATCAGGCGGGGGTTGATCCTGGCCAATGCTTCGGCCGCGACCAATTCCTGGCGGGCCGAGCTTGGCGCGAAATCCTCCACCAAAACGTCTGCGCCCGCGACCAATGCCCGGAACCTGTCATTGTCTCGCTCAATATCCAACGCCATGCGTTCCTTGCCGCGATCCCAAATGACAAAGCCGCCGTCACGAAATACAGGCGTGTCGGGTTCCACAATGCGGATGACGCGCCCGCCCTGATCGCTCAACAACATGGTGGCAAGGGCGGCGGCGGGGCCTGTACTGAGGTCGAGGATGGTAATCCCATCCAGAATTGCGGGCATGATCGGTCCTGTTGATGCGTGGCGGGGGCCGCGATAATCCATGCGACCGAATTGAGGTAGGATCTAAATGGTAGCCAAATCCATGCGGTTTGGGAATGGGCTTGAATTCAGACAGATAACCCATTGAAAAAGGCGCCGCGGGATTTGCCGCCCGCCAGGATGAACGACATATCCGCCCCGCCCAGGAAAAAGCGCATGCCGTGATCGGCAAAGCCCGGCAGGATCGCTTCGTCATAGATCCCGCCCAGGCCAGGCCATTTGCCCGCGCCCTTGGCGGCCGCGATCACCGTGTCGATGGCGGCAAGGAAGTCGGGATGGCTAAACTGCCCGGCAATACCCATGGTCGCCGACAGGTCCGAGCCGCCCACCAAAAGCAAATCAACCCCATCCACCGCCGCAATTTCCGATGCGTTGGCCACGGCCTCGGGCGTTTCAATCATCATCACCACAAGGGTTTCACCGTTGATCCCGGCCATGACCTCGTCGGGGGGCAGGTTTTCATATTCAAGCTGCGGTCCGCCATAGATCAACGAGCGCGTACCGATGGGCGGAAAGCGGCAGGCGGCGGTGAAGGCGCGGGCCTCAACCGCGTTTTGCACATGGGGGAAGATGACGCCCTGGGCGCCGGCATCAAGGATGCGGGCGGCCCGGTTCACGTCTCCCTCGGGCACACGAACGATGGGCGTGACGGCCGTGGGCAGGGCGGCGGCACAGATTTGGCCGGCCGTGTCCAGGTCCATGGTGGAATGCTCCAGATCGATGAAGACCCAATGAAAGCCGCAGGCCTTGGCGATTTGGGGGATTTCCACGGTGCGCAGGCGGCTGACATTGAAGCTGGCCGCGATCTTGCCAGCGCCCAGTCGTTCCATGACGGCATTCTTGACGATGGCCATATACTGTCTCCCCTATAGCAGATCAACACCTGCCTGAGCGCAATCCTCGTCTTCCTGGCCCGTGCCGCCGCCAACGCCGCAGGCGCCCAGCACCTCGCCGTCGCGGATCACCGGCACGGCGCCCTGGCCCATGATCATGGCGCCGCCCGAATGGGCCACGATGGCCCGGAAAGTGGGATGTTCGGCCCGTTCCGTCATATCCCCACTGGGCCGGCCAAAAGAGGCGGAGGCGACGGCCTTCCCCTGACTGCCGTAAACGCCTGCCCACATGGCCCCGTCCATGCGCTGGAAAACCAACAGGCGTCCGCCCACGTCGCAGACCGCGACGTTGATCTTGATATTTAACGCCGCCGCCTTGGCGAGGGCGCCTTGGGCGATGCGGTTGGCCTCTTCCAATGTCAATGCCATTGCGCGGTCTCCTTATTTCATGCGGGATATAACCTTGTCGGCGAAATCTTCCGCCATGCGGTATTGCTGGTCCAGCGGCGCGATGAAGTTGATGGCGTTCAGGCCCTGGCGTTCAAGGTCCAGCAGTTGATCAACGATCTCTTCCGGCTGTCCGGCGATACAGAAATTGCGGATCACGTCCGGCGTGATAAAGCGCGCCTCCTCGGGATCGAGATAGCTGTAATGGCTTTCATGCAGTTTCTGATGCTGGGTCTCGGCGTCGCGGGCGTTGTGGAACGCCATGTAGTCGTTCCAGATCGGCTTGATGAAGTCCGGCGGATCGCCCCCCGTTTCCTTCACCCAATCGACCAGAAAATGCACGTTTGCCATAATCGAAGAACCGCATTCCGCGATCACCCGTTCAGATGCCAAGGTTTCACCGGGCAGCAACAGCAACATGTTGACCAGGGCCGTGGTGGTGAACCCATCCAGATCGCGGCCCGCCCGGTCCGCGCCGGAATTCACATTGTCGAGGGCCCAGGGAATGGCGCCGCCGCGCGGGATGCCGGTGATCAGGCCGTCGCCCAATTCCCCCGCCAGAGCCTGCGCCTTGGGCCCGAAACCCGCTACGTGGATAGGAATGTGGTGATCCAGATCCAGATAGCGCAATTCAGTATTTTGAAAGCGAATGAGCTGGGTGACGCCGTTCAGGGTGTAGTCGACTTCCTCGCCATCCAGCAAGGCGCGGACGACACGAATATATTCGCCGAAAGCCTTAATGGTGGTGGGCCGCTGCCCCATGGTCCGCATGGCTGTGTTGCCGGTACCGATGCCCATGAAGGTGCGGCCCGGCGCCAGCCGGGCGGTGGTGGCGATGCCGTTCGCCGCCACCGGCGCCAGGCGCAGGCCCGGCACGGCGACGCCGGTGCCGATGCGGATGGTCTGGGTCTGCTGCGCAATGAGCGCCAGAACGGCCCAGGGGTTGGAGCGGATCATTTGGCTGTCGGTCACCCAACAGAAGTCATAGCCCAGATTTTCCGCATGCCGGACAAAGCCGACCTCGTCAATCTTGGCGCAACTGACCCCGAAATCCATCAGATGGTCCTCCTCCGCTCCCGTACTCTCCCCTAGGTCTCGTGCGAGAGCACTATGGTGCCCGCGGCCGAGAGCATGCCGCCCATGCCGTTGACCAACGAGCATTTAACGCCCGGCACCTGACGCTCACCGCATTCGCCGCGCTGCTGGCGCACCGCCTCGATGATGGGGAAGATGCCATACATGCCCGAATGGGTGTAGGACAGCCCGCCGCCGTTGGTGTTGATGGGCAGGGAGCCGCCCGGGTCCGAACGGCCCTCATCAAAAAACCGCACACCTTCGCCGGGCTCGGCAAAACCAAGGGATTCCAGCATCATGGGCGGGCCGGAGGAAAATGCGTCATACAGCATGATGTGATCGAAATCGCCGTGCGTGACACCGGCCATCTCGAACGCCTTATTGCCCGAAATGGTGGTTGCCTTGCTCATGGGCATATCGGTCATGTTGGTGACCAGGGTATGCTCCGTGCCCTCGCCGGCGCCGCGCACATAGATGGGCTTTTTGGCGCAATCCTTGGCCCGGTCGGCGCGGGTCAAAACAACGGCGCCGCCTGCATCGGTAACCAGGCAGATGTTCAACAGGTTGAACGGATAGAATAGTTTCGGCGAATTCAGCACATCCTCGACCGTGATGGGATCGCGGAACATGGCCTTGGGGTTCAACCCGGCCCAGGAGCGGGTGGAAACGGCGACCCGGGCCCAATCTTCCAACGTGGTGCCGTATTCATGCATGTGCCGGTTGGTGATCATGCCGAAATAGGTCGGCGCGCCGCCAAAGCCATAGGGCATTTCATACTGCCCGCTCAACGAGGTGTCGCGGGCCCGGGTGACGCCGGTGCCCGACCGCCCGCTTTCACCGTGGGAGATCACCGCCACGTCACACAGTCCATGATGCAGCGCCGCCACGGCATGGCCGACCATCATGATAAAGGAGCAACCGCCGACGGAGGTGCCGTCCACATAACGCGGGGTAATGCCCAGGGCCTCGCCCAACATCGCTGGGGAATGCTGTCCGGCCGTGAAGACGCCATCGATGTCGGATATTTTCAGACCGGCATCGGCCACGGCATTGTGCACCGCCTGCAGATGCAGGCTGGTCAGGCTGACGTCCGGCAACTTGCCGATTTCATCGGATTCATCGACGCCCACAATGGCGACGGAATTGGATAATTCTTTCATTCTACGCTTCCATTAATTCAATAGTTACATTAGCTCGGGCCGCGCGTTTTACGATGCGGGCTGAAACAGGGGGATGGTGACCTCGTCGGTCTGCTTTTCGAACACGACCTCGACCGCCATGTCGCACTTGATCACCTCCGGGTCGGCCTCGACATTGATCAGGTTCGACATCAGGCGCGGGCCCTCCTCCAACTCGACCATGGCCAACACATAGGGCGGCGGGATCTTGAAGGCCGGGTTCAGGGCGCGGTAGGCGATCTGGAAGGAATACAACTTGCCCTTGCCGCTGGCCTGCATCCAGCCGACGTTGCGGGAATGGCAATGGGGACAGGCAATGCGGGGATAAAAGAACGCTTTGCCGCAATCGTTACATTCGGGCAGCATCAATTTTCCTTCCCGCAAGCCATCCCAATAGGGTTTGGCTTCGGGGGTCATGGGTTTCGGCAGGGGCCGTAGCAATTCGGGTTCCAAGGGGGTTTCCTCTCCTAATATCTCGCTGAATTACGCCGCGAACGCGGTTGACCAAGCCTAACACCACTTTGCCAAAGAGTCTCAAGCGGGGCGACGGCGCGGCCAATAGGTGGCACCCTGGAGCCATGGCAACCCAAACCCACGAGCTGCCGAATGATCTGCTGAATGATCTGCTGATCGTCGGCGGCGGCATCAATGGCGCCGGCATGGCCAGGGATGCCGCCGGGCGGGGTCTGCGCGTCGCCCTGTGTGAAAAGGGCAATCTGGCGGGCGCCACATCCTCGGCCAGCAGCAAGCTGATCCACGGCGGCCTGCGTTATCTGGAATATTTCGAATTTCGCCTGGTGCGCGAAGCCTTGGCGGAACGCGAAGTCCTGCTTCACATCGCACCGCATCTGGTCCGACCGTTGCGTTTTGTCCTGCCCCTGGTCAACACCATCCGGCCGGCCTGGATGGTACGCCTGGGCCTGTTCATTTATGACCATCTGGGTCCGCATCCCTCGCTGCCCAATTCCAGGTCCCTGAACCTGCGCCGGGAGGCCGTTGGCGAACCGTTGCGCGGCCACATGCGCAAGGGGTTTGCCTATTACGACTGCTGGGTCGATGATGCCCGCCTAGTGGTGCTGAATGCCCTGGATACGGCCCGTCGCGGCGCGCGCATCATGACCCGCACGGAACTGGTTTCCGCCCAGCGGAAAGACGGCATCTGGCACGCCAAACTGCTTGACGGCGATGGCCGGGAAACTGAAATTCGGGCCAAGGTCCTGGTCAACGCCGCCGGACCCTGGGTGGAACAGGTTCTGCCGCGCCTCGGCGGCGCCTCCCCGTCAACCCCGCCCCGATCAACTCCGAAGGGACGGACGGTCCTGATCAAAGGCAGCCACATTGTTGTCCCGCGCCTATTTCAGGGCGCGCATGCCTATATTCTGCAACACACCGACGGCCGGGTGATTTTCGTTATTCCATACGAGGACGCCTATTCACTGATCGGGACCACCGACGTCCCCTTCGATGGCGACCCGGGCGCGGTGCAAATTTCCACGGCGGAGATCGACTACCTGTGTCACGCGGTGAACGCTTATTTTGACCGCCGGGTCACGCCCGAACACGTCTGCTGGTCTTTCGCCGGTGTCCGACCCCTGTTCGGTGAAGGTGGTGAAGACCCCGCGGCGGTCACTCGGGATTATGTTCTGGAATTGGATGAGGGCGGCGCGCCCCTGCTTTCCATATATGGCGGTAAGATCACCACCTATCGCCGCCTGGCGGAGGCCGCTATGGGCCGCCTTGCAACCTATTTCCCAGATTTGAAGCCAAACTGGACGGCCGCATCGCCCTTGCCAGGTGGCGAAGGCAGCTTGTCCGGCCTGTCCACGGACTATCCAAATATCTCCACCAACCTGATCAGACAACTGGCGGCACGGCACGGGACCTTGGCCAGGGAAATTCTTGGCGAGGCCGAAACAGCCGCCGACCTGGGTCAAGACTTCGGCGCCGGCCTGACGGCGCGGGAAATCGATTATATGGTGGCCAACGAATGGGCGGTGACGGCGGAGGATATTTTGTGGCGGCGCAGTAAATGCGGCCTGCACCTTAATCCCGCGCAATGCCAGGCCGTGGCGGACTACCTTGAATGACAACGCCATCACTTGCTAGAAAGACGGAACACATTTTCTGGAAGGAACCATAATGTCCATGCTGCCGAAATCCGTGGTGATCACCGACGACACCATGCGCGAAGGTCTGCAAATCGAAAGCGCCGATATTTCCGTGGATGAAAAGTTGCGCCTGCTGGACGCCTTGGGCGAGACCGGTGCCAAGGTCATCTCCATCGGCTCCTTCGCGCATCCCAAATGGACACCTTCGATGGCCTGCATTGACGAGATTGCCGAGCGTTTCGTGCCCAAGCCAGGCATCAAATACACCGCCGCGGTTTTTAACAAGCGCGGTTTTGAGCGGGCGGACGCCTATTATCCCAAGCTCGACGTGCGTGGCCGCCGCTTCCGCACCAATGTGGAACTGTGCGACACCTTCGCGCGGCGCAACTACAACCGCACCCAGGCCCAACAGATCGCCGGGCTGGATGCCGCCGTCGCCGCCGCCAAGGAGGCGGACGCGGAATTCGGCGCCGTGGGCCTGGGCAATCCCTTCGGCTCCAACTTTGAAGGGCCGTTCACCCTGGCCCAACGCATGGAGCTGTTGGACCTGATGATGGACAAGTGGCATAGCGCGGGGATCAAAGTGAACAAGTGTTCCTTCCTGGACGCCATGGGCTGGAACATGCCCCACGAGGTGCGCGAGACCTTGACGGCGATCAAGGACAAATATCCTGAGATCACTGATTTCCACCTGCACCTGCACGACAGCCGCGGCTCCACCCTGACCAGCTATTATGAAGCCTTGCAGCTGGGCGTGCGTGAATTCGACACCTCCATCGGCGGCATGGGGGGTTGCCCCTATTGCGGCAATGGCCGGGCGGCGGGTCATGTCCCGACCGAGGATTTCGTCAATCTGTGCCACGAAATGGGCATCGAAAGCGGCTATGACCTGGACAAATTGATCGAGGCCGCCGCCATCGCCGAGGACGTTGTCGGCCATCCCTTGTGGGGCCATGTCTCGAAATCCGGCGCCCGGCCCCGGGGCGACCGTCTTTACCCCGCCAACATGCCGTTCGTCGAAACCCTGGAGGAAGCCGCGCATTTCCGTAAGGGGCCCGAGGTTTACGCCGGCCAGCTGTCTCCCTGGCGGGATGGCGACGCGCTCAGCCGCTGACTTAATCAGTTCATAGTTCTGGAGTAACTTCATGCCCATTTTGGACTCGACCCTTGACGCGCGCTCGGACGAATACCGGGCCAACCGCGGCAAGATGCTGGAAATGCTCGCCACTTTGGACGAGCTCCACGGGGAGGTCGCACAGGGCGGCGGCGAAGAGGCCATGGCCCGCCTGGCCGCCCGTGACAAGATGCCGATCCGGGAGCGTATTGCCCTGGTGCTGGACCGCGACAGCCCGTTCATGGAAATCAGTCCGCTGGCGGCCTGGCGCTCCAACTTCAATGTCGGCTCCGGCTTCGTTGTTGGCTTGGGCGTGATCGAGGGCACGGAATGCCTGATCCTGGGCCATGATCCCTCGGTCCGGGCCGGCGCCTTTAACCAATTCAACGCCAAGAAGCTGATGCGGGGCCTGGAAATCGCCCGGGTCAACCGCCTGCCCTATGTGCAATTCGTCGAATCCGCAGGCGCTGATCTTCGCGGCGAGGACGGCGGCGATCCGGAGGCGGCGATCCGACGGGAAGGCGGTCACTTCGCCGAATCCGGCCGGCTGTTTTACGAGATTACCGAATTGTCGAAAATGCGCATCCCGACCATATCCGTGGTGTTCGGCGCCTCCACCGCCGGCGGGGCCTATCAGCCGGGCATGAGCGACTACAACATCTTCATCAAAAAACAGTCCAAGGTCTTTCTGGGTGGCCCGCCCCTGGTGAAAATGGCCACGGGCGAAGACGCAGACGAGGAAAGCCTGGGCGGGGCCGAGATGCACACCCGCACCTCCGGTCTGGGAGATTACCTGGCAGAGGACGAGGTGGACGGCATTCGCATTTGCCGCGAAGTGGTCTCGCACCTGAACTGGCGCAAGCAGGGCCCCGGCCCCAGCCTGCCCAACGATGCACCGCTGTTCGACGAAGAGGAGTTGCTGGGCATCGTCAACGAAGACCTGCGCGTGCCCTTTGATATTCGCGACGTCATCGCCCGCATCGTGGACGGCTCCCGCTTTGAGGAATTCAAGCCGCTGTACGGCCCCACCCTGGTCACCGGCTGGGCCTCGGTACATGGCTATCCGATGGGTATTGTCGCCAACAACGGGCCGCTGATGTCGGAATCATCGGAAAAGGCGGCGCAGTTTATCCAACTGTGTAATCAGATCGACGTGCCCCTGCTGTTTCTGCACAACATCACCGGCTACATCGTCGGCACGGATTTTGAACAGGGCGGCATTACCAAGAATGGCTCGAAAATGATCAATGCGGTGGCCAACTCCACCGTGCCGCACATCTCCATCATCGTTGGGGCATCCTATGGCGCCGGCAACTACGGCATGAGCGGGCGGGCCTATGGCACGCGCTTCACCTTCATCTGGCCCACCGCCAAGATCGCCGTCATGGGGCCGAAACAGATGGCCGGCGTGATGTCCATCGTGCAGCGCAAGTCCTCGGAACGGCGCGGCATCGAATTCGACGAGGAGGCCGATGGCAAACGCGCCGCCGTGGTGGAGCATTGGGCGGAGGAGCGCTCGAAAGGCCTCTTTGCCACCTCCCGCGTATCCGACGACGGCATGATCGATCCGCGCGATACCCGCACCGCCATCGCCATCGCGCTGTCCATCTGCCACAACCAAGAGATCAAGGGTACCAAGGAGTTCGGCACATGGCGGATGTAGTAATGAAGCCGATTACCAAGCTGTTGATCGCCAACCGGGGCGAGATTGCCCGGCGTATCATCCGTACCGCCCATGCAATGGGCATCGGCACCGTCGCCATCTATGCCGACGGCGATGCCAACGCACCGTTCGTGCGCGAGGCGGACGAGGCCATGGCCCTGGGCGGGACGACATCCGCCCAGACCTATCTGGACATGGACAAGGTGTTGGATGCCTGCAAGCGCACGGGCGCCGACGGGGTGCATCCGGGCTATGGCTTCCTGTCCGAAAACGCCGCCTTTGCCAAAGCCGTCACCGCCGCCGGCATGGCCTGGGTTGGACCATCGGCCGAGGCGATCAGCGCCATGGGCGACAAGCTATCCGCCAAGCGCCTGATGCAGGACGCCGGCGTACCGACCCTGCCGGCCCGCGAATTGAGCAAAGGCGACGATATCGCCGCCGCCGCCGATGAGATCGGCTATCCCGTTCTGGTCAAAGCCTCCGCGGGTGGCGGCGGGCGCGGCATGCGCGTGGTCGAGGCGGAGGCCGAATTGGCCGACGCCGTCGACGGTGCCCGGCGCGAGGCCGCTGCTGCGTTCGGGGATGACACGTTGTTTCTGGAACGCTGGCTGACCTCGTCGCGGCATGTGGAAATCCAGATCTTGGGCGATCTGCACGGCAATCTGGTGCATTTGTTTGAACGGGAATGTTCCATTCAGCGGCGGCATCAGAAAATTATCGAGGAAGCACCCTCGCCGGCGGTGAATGCGGATCTCCGTGCCCGCATGGGCGAAGCGGCACTGTCAGCGGCGCGGAAGCTGGCCTATGCCTCGGCAGGCACCGTTGAATTCCTCCTCGACGGCGACGATTTCTGGTTTCTGGAAGTCAACACCCGCCTGCAGGTCGAACATCCGGTAACAGAGGAGATTACCGGCCTGGATCTGGTGCGCGAACAGCTGCGGATCGCCGAGGGCGAGGCTCTCGGCTACGGCCAGAAGGATCTGTCAATTAATGGCCACGCCATCGAGGCACGGATCTATGCCGAAGATCCCGGCAATGATTTTCTGCCCAGCCCCGGCACGGTCATCGCCTGGCAGCCCGACACCACCACCAACGCCCGTTTTGACGACGGCATCGAGGCGGGCAGCGAAATCGGCGTGGCCTTCGATCCCATGATCGCCAAGGTCATCGTGCATGCCCAAAGCCGCGCGGAGGCGGCACGGAGGCTGGCCCGTGTGTTGGAGAACACCCGCCTGCAAGGCATCACCAACAACCGCGACTTCCTGGTCGCCACTTTGCGCACGCCCGCCTTCATGGCCGGCGACACCGCGACGGATTTCATCGAACGGATCAGACCGGACCGAACCCGGGCGGTTGAACCGCTGGCTTTGCACCAGGGCGCCATCGCCGCCGCGATCCACGCCCAGGCGGGGCGGCGGGGCGGGGCGCGGGTTTTGGGCAGTATTGCAAGCGGTTGGCGAAATTCCATCATGCCGCCGGAGCGGGTCAACTTCCGCCATGGCGAGGGGGAACTCGCGGTCAGTTACCGGGCGCAACGAAACGGCAGCTTCACGGCGGCGGTGGACGAGCACGACTATTTGGTCACGGTCCAGGCAATCAGCCCGGATAACATTGATCTGGAAATCGACGGCCGCCGGGTCAAGCTGTCGGTCACCAGAAAAGACGATTTGTGGCTTCTTCATGGTGCGGGCGGCGGTATGGAACTGCGTGAATTGCCTCGCTTCCCCGCCAGCGCCCAGGCGGAATTCACCGGCGGCCTGGTCGCACCCATGCCCGGAAACGTCACCGCAACCCATGTGGAGGAAGGCGCGGTGGTCGAACTGGGCCAATTGCTGTTGATCCTGGAAGCCATGAAAATGGAACACCGCATCACCGCACCCGTGGCGGGCACAATCAAGCAAATGCGCGTCTCGGTCGGCGATCAGGTCGACAACGGCGAATTACTGGTGGTTCTGGAAGCGACTGAAGGTTAGCGGAAATACAGCCTATTTCGCGGCGCCGTACTGCTGGATGATGTCCATTTTGACCATTTTCATCTGCTCCCAAACCGGGGCCAGGCGATAGGCGCGGGCCAGGTTGGTCCTGGCGTCGTCGGGGCGTTTCAGATTGTGATAGAAAATGCCCCGGTTGAAATAGACGCCTCAATTTTTCGGATCCAATTGCAATGCCTGGGCAAAATCGACCTCGGCCCGCTGGTTGTCGCCCTTGCCGTGCCAGACCTCGGCCCGCAGGGCATAGCTGGGGGCGTGCTTGGGGTCCAGGGTCAGGGCCCCAGATTGCAGGCCTCCATGGCCGTCTCAAGCTGCTTGGTGTTGGCGACATGCTGATAGCAAATGGAAGACCAGGCGGAGACATAGTCAGGCAACAGCCGCACCGCCCGTTGATGGTCCCGCAGGGCCAGGCGGTGTTTGTTCAATCTGCCGCGGCTGACACCGCGCAAATGGTAGGCCTCCGCCGTTTGCTGTTTGTTGAGCACGCCCTCGCCCAGGGCCAGGCCGAAGAAATTCATGGCGGCGGCCCATTCCTCTTCGTCGATCAGCACTTTAGCGAATTCGAAGTCCTTTAAGGCGTTGGCGGATGCAACGCTCAAGGGAAACAGGAGCAAGATACATATGAATTTAAAAATTCGGTGCATGCGGCCGAACTTTATAGTGCCTTGACGATATCCTCGACCATTTTTTTGGCATCCGCGAACAACATCATGGTGCTGTCGGCGTAAAACAATTCGTTGTCGATGCCGGCATAGCCGGGCGACAGGCTGCGCTTGACGAACAGACAGGTCCGGGCCCTCTCCACGTCCAGGATCGGCATGCCGGCGATGGGGGAGCCGGGCTCGTGGGCGGCGGGGTTGGTGACATCGTTGGCGCCGATGACAAAGGCCACGTCGGTGTTGGAGAAATCGGAATTGATCGCCTCCAGCTCGAACACCTCGTCATAGGAGACGTTCGCTTCGGCCAGCAGCACGTTCATATGGCCCGGCATGCGGCCCGCCACGGGATGAATGGCATAGGTTACCTTGACCCCATGTTCCTTCAGCATATCGCCCATTTCGCGTACCGAATGCTGGGCCTGGGCCACGGCCATGCCGTATCCGGGGACGATAATCACGGAGGAGGCGTTCTTCATGATAAAGGCCGCATCGTCGGCACTGCCCGCCTTCACCGGCTTGTCGCTGCGTGTGCCAGCGACAACGGTGTCGCCGCCGAAGCCGCCCAGCAGAACCGAGATGAAGGAGCGGTTCATGGCCTTGCACATGATATAGGATAGAATGGCCCCCGATGATCCCACCAAGGCGCCGGTGATGATCAGCGCCGTATTTTCCAAAGTGAACCCTATGCCGGCGGCGGCCCAGCCGGAATAGCTGTTCAGCATGGAAACGATGACCGGCATGTCGGCGCCGCCAATGGGAATGATCAGCAGAAAACCCAGTACGAAGGCCAGCGCGGCCATGGCCCAGAACCATTGCGGGTCGGGACCAATAGTGAACAAGACCACCAGTACGACGATCACCGCGCCCATGGCGGCGTTCAGGGCGTGTTGACCGGGGAAGGTGATGGGGTTGCCGGTCACCAGCCCCTTCAACTTGCCAAAGGCGATGATGGAGCCCGAGAAAGTGATGGCGCCGATTACCACGCCGATACCCATTTCGATGCGGCTGGCCAGTTTCAGCAATCCATCCGCATCGGCGATGCCGTAAGCGCTGGGATTATAAAATGCGGCGGCCGCGACCAACACGGCCGCCAACCCAACCAGGCTGTGGAAGGCGGCGACCAGTTCCGGCATGTCGGTCATGGCGATACGCCGGGCAATAAAGGCGCCAATGCCACCGCCGATAACCAGGGCGCCGAGGATCCATTCGTAGGAAACCACATTGGGGTTGATCACCGTGGTCACAATGGCGATAGCCATGCCGATCATGCCGTAGACGTTGCCGCTGCGCGCGGATTCCGGCGACGACAGCCCGCGCAGGGCCATGATGAACAGCACGGAAGCAATCAAATAGGCCAGGGCCGTAAGATTTGCGGACATTCTTCGAAGCCCCTACTGTTTTTTCTTATACATGGCCAGCATGCGCTGGGTGACCAGAAAGCCGCCGAAAATATTCACCGCCGCCAAGCCGATGGCAACGATGCCGAGGATCTTGGAAAGTGACATATCCACCGGGCCGGCGGCGATCAGGGCGCCGACGATGATGACCGATGAAATGGCGTTGGTCACACTCATCAGCGGCGTATGCAAGGCGGCGGTCACGGACCAGACCACGTAGTAGCCGACAAAAATCGCCAGCACGAATATCGCCAGGCGATAAATGAAAGGGTCAATGCTGTTCGCCACGTCCATTGACGATCACTCCTGTACGGTCAACATGGGATGGACGATGACGCCGTCCCTGGTCAGGCAAACACCAGAAACCGTTTCGTCCTCAAAATCAAAAGACAAACTGCCATTCTCGCCATCAATATGCGGCGAGAGAAAATTGAACAGGTTGCGCGCATACAGGTTGGAGGCATCCACCGCCAGGCGGGCCGGAAAGTTGGAATGGCCGATAATCTTGACGCCATTGATATCCCTGACCGCGCCCATTTCCGATAGGGCGCAATTGCCGCCATTCTCCACCGCCAAATCAACGATGACCGAACCCGGCTTCATGGAGGCGACCATGTCTTCGTCCACCAGGATCGGCGCGGCGCGTCCGGGAATAAGCGCGGTGCAAATGACAATGTCCTGTTTGGCAATGGTTTCAGCGATCAAGGCGGCCTGTTTCTGTTTGTATTCGTCACTCATTTCCTTGGCGTAGCCGGCTTCGGTTTCGGCCTGGGCGCTTTCGGCGTCCTCCACCATGACGAAATTCGCGCCGAGGCTTTCCACCTGTTCCTTGGCCACGGGGCGCACATCGGTGGCGGAGACCACGGCGCCCAGCCGCCGGGCCGTGGCAATGGCCTGCAAGCCCGCGACGCCGGCCCCCATGACAAAGACCTTGGCGGGCGCGATGGTGCCGGCGGCGGTCATCATCATGGGCATGGCCCGGCCGTATTCCTCCGTCGCATCAAGCACTGATTTATAGCCCGCCAGATTGGCCTGGCTGGATAGGACATCCATGCCTTGGGCCCGGGAGATGCGCGGCATCAGCTCCATGGCATAGGCATTGACGCCAGCCTGGGCATAGGCGTCACAATCGGTGCGGCGGATAAGCGGGTTCAACATGGCGATCAGGGCCTGCCCCTTGGATAGATGGACCAGCTCGTTCTCGCCATCTTCATCGGCCATGATGGGCCGGCGGACTTTTAAAACAACATCGGCCCCGGCTAGGGTGGCGGCGGGATCGGTGGCAATGACGGCACCGGCGGCTTGAAAATCACGGTCGGGATAATGGGCGGCGGCGCCGGCGCCGGCCTCGACCATCACCTCGACGCCAAGTCCAACGAATTTCTTCGCGGTCTCGGGCGTTGCCGCCACTCGCCGCTCGTCGGCCCGCCGCTCTTTCAATACGGCAATCTTCATCTATGAATTCCTGATAGGGAGTAGGGATCGTCAACTGGTATCCGTTTTGGGGAACGGGCGGAATATAGCAAAACCGGGGCGGCAATCAACGCATCCTTTGCCCCTAAACGCATATTAATGTGGGGATTACGGCGCCGGCGGGTCCAGATCGAACTTTTTCAGCAGACGTTTTTGCTTGGCCCGCATTTTTGCGGCGTCGAAGCCGTCGATCAGATCATGGAAATGGCTGTACCAGTTCACTTCCGCGTTCAGATGCATGAAGACGCCGCCCAGGCCGATGGCGGCGCGGTCCATGAAAACAAATTCCCGGGGCGGACGCACGCCGCCCAATTCGCGCAGGCCGCGATGCACTTTTTCCGCCACGTCACGGCCGTAAACGCCCTGCTCGCTATCTTCCCGAATGCGCCGGCTGCGATCTTCCAGCAACGGGCCATAGACGAATTTGGCCCACAGGTTCAGGGTTTCGATCATTTCCTTCGTCAGGTCCGTGAAGCCCCAGGTCTCGTAGGCATGCACCGCCAGGGCCTGGTCGTCATCACGGATAGCGCAATAGAGGTCGATCACCCCTTGCACGAATTTGGCGTCGAACACCCGGACACAGCCGAAATCCAGCAGGTTGATATCCAGATTGTCCCGCACGGTGTAATTGCCCAAGTGCGGATCGCCGTGGATGACGCCGGCGTTGTAAAACGGCACATACCAGGTTCGGAACATGTTCAGGGCGATGGTGTTGCGGGTTTCCAGATCCGCCTCGCGGAAATCCAGCAGCGGCTTGCCGTCCAGCCAGTTCATGGTCAACAGGCGGCGGGTCGACAGTTCCGGCAGCACGCCAGGAATGTGGATATTCTTCTCACCCTTGTGGATCTCGGCGAACAGGGCCATGTGCCGGGCTTCCCGGTCATAGTCCAGTTCCTCGCGCAGGCGATCGCCGATTTCCTTGTGAACATTGGAGGTATCGATGGTGCGGTCATAGCGGCCGTAAATGGAAAATATCAATTTCAGCTGCGCCAAATCCGCTTCCACGGCCGAATTCATGTCGGGATACTGCAGCTTGCAGGCCAGCACCCGGCCGTCCAGTTCGGCGCGGTGCACCTGCCCCAACGAGGCGGCAGCGGCGGCCTGATGTTCGAAATGATCAAAGCGGTCCGGCCAGTCGGGGCCCAATTCGGCCGCCATGCGCCGCTTGACGAACAGCCAGCCCATGGCCGGGGCGTTGGCCTGCAACTGGATCAACTCCTGGACATATTCCTGGGGCAGCGCCTCGGGGATGGTGGCCAGTATCTGCGCCACTTTCATTAACGGACCTTTCAGTCCGCCCAAGGCATTCTTCAGATCCTTGGCATGAGCGGGCTTGTCCAGGCTCAGGCCAAAAACCTTGTCGCCAGCCAGACGGGCCGCCAGCCCGCCCACCGCCGTGCCGACCTTGGCATAGCGCTTCACCCGGCCGGCGAGGCTGTCGCCTTCCCTGTCATCCACCATTAAGAGAGGTCTTCCAACTCGTCCACGAAACCCTCGATCACGCCCAGGC
This sequence comes from Alphaproteobacteria bacterium, assembly GCA_046582635.1. Lineage (GTDB taxonomy): Bacteria > Pseudomonadota > Alphaproteobacteria. The sequence goes on along the minus strand of JAYGEA010000298.1, from coordinate 5,895 downwards.
CCTGTTGCCAGAATTGCGGGTCCGACGCATCCAGCCCGAAGGGCGCCAACAATTCCTTGTGACGCAAGGTACCGCCCGCCCGCAGCATGTCCAGATACTTTTCGGCAAATCCTTCAGTGGCGTTCTGGTAGACCGCATAAAGTGAGTTTACCAGGCAATCGCCGAAGGCGTAGGCATAAACGTAGAAGGGCGAATGGATGAAGTGGGGAATATAGCACCAGAAATTGGCGTATTCGTCCGAGAGGCGAATGGCCGGGCCCAGGCTTTCCCCCTGCACCGCCATCCAGATCTCGCCGATCCGCTCCACCGATAGTTCGCCCTGGCACCGCTCGTCATGCAGGCGCTTCTCGAACTCATAGAAAGCGATCTGACGCACCACCGTGTTCAGCATATCCTCGGTCTTGCCCGCCAGCATGGCCTTGCGCCGGGGGGGCGCGGTTTCCTGATCCAACAGTGATCGGAAGGTCAGTTGTTCACCAAAGACACTGGCGGTTTCCGCCAACGTTAGCGGCGTATCCGCCATCAGGGTGCCCTGCCCGGCGGCCAGGACCTGATGCACCCCATGGCCCAGTTCGTGGGCCAGGGTCATCACGTCCCGTGTCCGGCCCTGATAGTTCAACAGCAAATAGGGGTGGGCCGAGGGCACGGTGGGATGAGAGAAAGCGCCCGACGACTTGCCGGGCGAAGCGGGCGCATCGATCCAGGCATTATCAAAGAACCGCTGCCCCACATCCGCCATGGCCGGCGAGAAGCGGCGGTAGGCATCCAGCACCTGGGCCTGGGCGGCCTGAAAGGTAAATCCCTGCTGGTCATCGTCGGGCAGGGGTGCGTTACGGTCCCAGTAATCCAGGCTGTCCTGACCGAACCATTTCGCCTTCAGGGCATAATAGCGGTGCGAGAGGCGCGGATAGGCGGCGGTGACGGCATCCGCCAGGGCATCGACCACCTCGTCCTCCACCAGGTTGGAGAGATGCCGGGCGCTGTCGGGCCGGGCAAAGCGGCGCCATTTGTCCTCGATCTCCTTGTCCTTGGCCAGGGTATTGGTGATCAGGGCAAACAGGTTCTTCTGTTCTTCGAAGCCGGCGCCAAGAGCAAGGGCCGCCGCCTTGCGCTTGGCGCCGTCCGGCTCGGACAACAGATGCAAGGTCTGCTCCAGGGATAACTCATCGCCAACTCCATCTGGGGAGAACCGCATATCGGCCATGGTTTCGTCAAACAGCCGTACCCAGGATGACCGCCCCGTCACCTGTTTTTCATGCAGCAACTGCTCCTGCTCGTCCGGCAATTGGTGCGGACGGCTAGCGCGCACATCCCGCAGCCAGGGCGCATAATGGGCCAGGTCATTGTCCGCCGCCAACAGCCCATCCAAGGCGTCGTCTTCGATACGGTTCAATTCCAAATTAAAGAAAATCAGCTTGGTGGTAATGGTGCTCAAACGCTCCATGGTGGTTTGATAGAAACGGCCCACCTCCCGGTCGGACACCTTCGCGGCATGGTACAGCTGGGCGTAGCTGGCAATGCGGCCCAACAGGTCCTCGTCCGCCTCGAAACGGCGAATGGCGGCTGCCAGATCAGCGGCGGACAGGCCAGTGACCTTGCCGCTGTAGTCACCGTTGAAACGATCCGCCGCAACCTCCGCCCGGTCCAGATCGGCGGCTAGCTCCGGCGCCTCCGGACCACTGTAAAAATCGCCCAGATCCCATTGCGGCAAGTTTCCAAGATTCATCTGATATTTTCCCTCAAACACCGCTTGTCCCGAATTGGCACAGGCTGTAGAATGTCCAGGTCATAAGTAATGAGGGACTAGGACAAGAGCAATGGTGCAAACCGTGTTGGTGGTCGATGATGATCCCACTCAGCGACGCCTTTTGGAAGCGGTGGTCAGCCGGCACGGCTATGACGTGGAAATCGCCAAGGGCGGCGAGGACGCGATAGCCTTCATGCAGTCGGACAAGGCGGCCGCCGTGGACCTGATTCTGCTGGATCTGGTGATGCCGGATCTGGATGGGTTCGAGGTCCTCCAGCAGGTCAAATCCCGGCGCCCCGACCTGCCCACCATCGTGCTGACGGCGCAAAGCAGTATTGAGATCATCGTTAGGGTGATGCAGGCCGGCGCCGCCGATTTCATTCCCAAACCGGCCAGCCCGGAACGGCTATTGGTCTCCATGGAAAACGCCCTGAAAATGAACGTCTTGACGGGCCAGGTCTCCCGCCTGAGCCGCCAGGTCGAGGGCCGCATGCAGTTCGAAGACCTGATCACTGGCAGCGACACCATGAACATGGCCCTGGATCTGGCGCGGCGCGCGGCATCCTCCAACATCCCTATTTTGATCGAGGGTGAAAGCGGCGTCGGCAAGGAGATGGTCGCGCGCGCGGTACAGGGATCGTCCGAGCGAGCCGGCAAACCCTTTATCGCCGTCAACTGCGGCGCCATTCCCGAAAAACTGGTCGAAAGCATGTTGTTCGGCCACGAAAAAGGCGCCTTCACCGGCGCCACCGAGCGCCACGCCGGCAAATTTCAGGAAGCCGACGGCGGCACGCTTTTCCTCGACGAGATTGGCGAGCTGCGCCAGGACATGCAGGTCAAGCTGTTGCGCGCCCTGCAGGAGGGCGAGGTTGACCCGGTCGGCTCCTCCAAGCCGGTAAAGGTGGACATCCGCCTGATCTCCGCCACCAACCGCGAGCTGCAGCGACAGGTCAGCGAAGGGAAATTTCGCGAGGATCTGTTTTACCGCCTGAACGTCTTTCCCATTCAAATCCCGCCCTTGCGGGACCGCCTGGATGATATCCCGCCCCTGTCGGAACATTTCGTCGCCAAACTGGCGGCAACCGAGGGCAAGGCGGTGCGCGGCCTGTCTGCCGATGCCCTGGATCTGCTCATGGGTTTCGATTGGCCCGGCAATGTGCGCCAGTTGGAGAACGCCATTTTCCGCGCCGTGGTATTGTGCGACGGCGACGAACTGACCCTGAAGGATTTCCCCCAAATCGCCCAAAGCATGGGCATGGATACGCCCATGGCTCATAACGGCGGCGCCAACGGCGGCCTGTCGGTGCTGAATGCGGTGGGGGAAATCCGCACTCTCGACGCCATGGAAGCGGACATGATCAGACTGGCCATCGACAAGTACGAAGGGCAAATGACCAAAGTTGCCCGCCGCCTTGGCATTGGCCGCTCGACCCTGTATCGCAAGGTCAGCGAGTTCGGCATTGATGCGGGCCGATGAAGGGGAGCGGTGAGTTTGTTGCAAACTAGGTCATTTATCCTTGCCTATATGGGGCCGATGGGTTGGGGTCGTCTTAAAATTGGGGATTGGGCATGACAACTGCCACGACGCCGCTTGCTAATGTATCGCTGGACGACAAATATGCCTTGGAACAGGGCCGGGTCTACCTCACGGGCACCCAGGCTTTGGTGCGCCTGCCCATGCTGCAGCGCCAGCGGGATCAGGCGGCGGGCCTGAATACGGGCTGTTACATCTCGGGCTATCGCGGCAGCCCCTTGGGCGGTTTTGATCAACAGCTTTGGCAGGCCCCGCGCTTCCTGGAAAAAAACCACATTGTCTTTCAGCCCGGCGTCAACGAGGACATGGCCGCCACCGCCCTGTGGGGCAGCCAGCAACTGAACCTGGGCCCGAAATCCAACTATGACGGCGTCTACGGCATCTGGTACGGCAAGGCGCCCGGCGTGGACCGTTGCGGCGATGTGGTCCGCCACGCCAACAGCGCCGGCACCGACCCCAATGGCGGTGTCCTGATGATGTGCGGCGACGATCACGCCGCCGTCTCGTCCACCGTGCCGGGACAGAGCGAACATAACCTGGCCTCCTGGATGGTGCCCATGCTGTATCCGGCCGGCGTGCAGGAATATCTCGATTTCGGCTTGCTGGGCTGGGCCATGTCGCGTTTTGCCGGTGTCTGGGTTGGTTTCAAATGCGTCTCGGAGGTGGTGGAAAGCGCCGCTTCCGTACATGTGGATGCCCATCGCCTGGAGATCAATTATCCTGATTTCGAGATGCCCCCCGGCGGCCTGAATATTCGCTGGCCCGATGACCGGTGGAGCCAGGAAGAACGCCTGCAACGATACAAGGTCTATGCCGCCCTGGCTTTCGCCCGGGCCAACGGCATCGACCGGCTGGTCTTGGATGCGCCGCAACCGCGCATCGGCATTGTCGCCGCCGGCAAGTCCTACCTGGACACCCGCCAGGCCCTGGAAGATCTGGGCATCGACGAAAAAATGGCCGCCGACATCGGCTTGCGCCTGTACAAGGTCGGCATGCCCTGGCCCCTGGAGTGGGAGGGCATCCGCGCCTTCGCCGAGGGTCTGGACGAAGTTTTGGTGATCGAGGAAAAGCGCGCCGTTATCGAAAACCAGCTCAAGGAACAGCTCTACAACTGGCGCGCCGATGTGCGCCCACGGGTGGTGGGAAAATTCGACGAAGGGGGACAGTTATTGTGTCCGTCCGACGGCGAGCTGTCGCCGGGTCAAATCGCCCGCATCATCGTCTCGCGCATCGGCTCCTACGTCACCTCGCCTACCATCGAGGAGCGCATGGCGCAGCTGGACCGCAAGGAAGCCGCCGCCAAAGCGGCCTCGGCGCCGATTGAGCGGACGGCCTATTTCTGTTCCGGCTGCCCCCATAACACATCCACCAAAGTGCCGGAGGGCAGCCGTGCCATGGGCGGCATCGGCTGTCATTTCATGGCCCTGTTCATGGACCGCTCCACCGAGACATTCACCCAGATGGGCGGCGAAGGGGTGCCGTGGCTGGGACAGGCGGCGTTCACGGACGAAGAGCATATCTTCGCCAATCTGGGCGACGGCACATATTACCATTCCGGCATCACCGGCATCCGCGCGGCCGTCGCCTCGGGCGTCAACATCACCTACAAAATTCTGTACAACGACGCCGTCGCCATGACCGGTGGCCAGCCCCACGACGGGCCACTCTCGCCTTGGCAAATTAGCCAGCAGGTGCATCACGAGGGGGTCTCCAAGATCATCGTGGTCAGTGACGAGCCGGACAAGTATGCCGTTGGCACCGATTGGGCGCCGGGCGTCACCATCCGCCATCGGGACGAACTGGACCATGTGCAAAAGGAATTGCGGGAGACCAAGGGTACCTCTGTACTGATCTATGACCAGACCTGCGCGGCCGAGAAACGCCGCCGGCGCAAGCGCGGCACCTTTCCCGATCCCGACAAGCGGGCCTTCATCAACGAGGCGGTGTGCGAGGGCTGCGGCGATTGCTCCGTGGCCTCCAACTGCGTTTCGGTGGAGCCGCTGGAGACGGCGTTTGGGCGCAAGCGGAAGATCAACCAATCCGCCTGCAACAAGGATTTCTCCTGCGTCAACGGTTTCTGCCCCAGTTTCGTGACTGTCTCGGGCGCCACGCAGCGCCGGGCGCCGGCCGCCGCCGCCCTTGGCCTGGACGATGCCATCGCCGCCCTGCCCAGCCCCCAAACCGCCGCGTCGGTTGGCGGCTACAACATCCTGGTCACCGGCATCGGCGGCACCGGCGTGATTACCGTCGGCGCCCTGTTGGGCATGGCGGCCCATATCGAGGGCAAGGGCGTGACGGTCCTGGATTTCACCGGCATCGCCCAAAAAAACGGCGCCGTGATGAGCCATATCCGCATCGCGCCGAAGCCGGAGGATCTGCACGCCGTGCGCATCGCCGCCGGCGGCGCCGATCTGCTGCTGGGCGCCGATATGGTGGTGGCCGCTTCCCCCGATGCCCTGCGCAAGTTTTCCCGTGGCGGCACCCAGGCCATCGTCAACAGCCACCTCGCCCCCACGGCGGATTTCACTCTGAACCCGGACACGGAATTTCATGGCGAGGAACTGCGCCAGTTGATCCGGAACGGCGCCGGCGACAACCGCACTGAGTTTATCGA
>JAYGEA010000273.1:0-3238 GCA_046582635.1 Alphaproteobacteria bacterium | reverse complement strand
CATCGGAACGATACTGTCGCGGCGGCTGCGCCGAGCAGTTGTACCGCGATGAAGGCCACGACGTGAGCGGGATCGATGCCCGAGAACGTGTCGGTCAAACCCCTGGCGATCGTCACCGCCGGATTGGCGAACGAGGTCGAGGCGGTAAACCAATAACCGGCGGTGATAAACAACCCCACCGCATAAGGCACGGCGTCGGGCCGGAAGCGCACGCAGCCCAGTATGGTCGCGACCAGGCCAAAGGTCGCGATGAACTCGGCGAACCACTGCCCCACGCCCGTGCGTGCGTTGGTCGAGATCATCAATACCGGCTCGGCAAACATGATATGGGCGGCCATGGCGCCGCAAATGGCGGCGGCCACCTGCACGCCGACATAAACCAGCGCCTCGCCCGAGGTAATTTCCTTACGCAACAGGAATGACAATGTCACGGCCGGGTTGAAATGGGCCCCCGATAGGGGTCCGAAAATCAGGATCAGTACCACCAGTATGGCGCCGGTGGCGATTGTGTTGCCCAACAATGCCAGGGCCACGTTGCCCCCCGCCAGGTTTTCCCCCATGATGCCGGAGCCGACCACCGTGGCCAGCAAGAACGCCGTGCCGATGAATTCCGCCGCCAGGCGGCGGGGCAAACTAAAACTCTGTTTACTCATATTTGCCCACGTTTACTCAAGGGCCGTCACCTTGGCGCCTTCCTCTTCGACCAGGAAACGGCTGCCGGGATAGCCCGCCGCCGCCGGTATGCGCAGGATGCGGCCCTTTGGATGCGTCTCGGATTCCGGCTGCACGGTGACCACCGTGGTGGCGCGGGAGGTGGCCATGGCTTCATCGACATCTTTGTATTGTGACAGCTTCAAAAGATTCATGCGGGTGGGAAATACGACCGTGCGCTTACCCGAATCCGCGTCCGCCACCGCCGCCACCGGCCGCAGCCATTCGCTGTCCGTGGATTCAGAGCCGTCATGCAAGGCCACATGATCCACCGGCGCCCGGGCCACGAAGAATTGCGTGTCGAACACCTTGGGCACGATCCGGGGCGTGATCCAGTGGGCGTAGTTGACCATCTTGTCCAGGGCCAGCACCAAACCCTCGGTGCGGCAGACATCGGCGATGGTGATGTTTCCAGCCGTCAGGTCGGCCCGCCAACGATCCTCGACACCCTTCAGGCGCGCGGCGTCGATCAAATCGTCGCTGCCTTCGTTCCTGGCCAGAAGCACGCCGCACTCCTCGAACGCTTCGCGCACGGCGGCCACCCGGTGGGAGAGGGCATTTTCATCCAGACCCTCGGCGCCGCGGCAGAACGGGCGCGCGTCGGCATCTTCGGGGTCGACCTTGCCACCGGGGAAGACCAGGGCGCCCGAGAAGGAGTCGATTTCATGATGGCGCACCACCATGAAGACCTCCAGGCCATGGGCGCCATTACGGATCAACAGCACGGTAGAGGCGGAAATATCAGGTTTTCTAGCTTCGCTCACGGTTACTCGCAATTTTTATCATAGGGTCGTTGTTCCCGCCTTGTAGCACAAATTCCAACCGTCGTGCTGGTATTGGGGGGGCGGTTATGTCATTTTGCCCTGCTAAGCATAAAGGATATTTGTCATGAGCCTCGCCGCCGAACCCGCCAAGGAACAACCGCTGCCCGATGCATTGAAGGCGGCCCTGACTGAATTGCTGGGCGACCGCTTCACCACGGCCATTTCCGTGCGCGAACACCACGGCAAGGGCGAGGCTTATCATACCGCCGCCCCGCCGGACGGGGTGGCCTACGCCAACAGCACCGAGGAAACCGCGGCCGTGGTCAAGGCCTGCGCCGCGCATGGCATTCCCGTCATCCCCTACGGCACCGGCACCGCGCTGGAGGGGCATACCCTGGCCCTGCGCGGCGGCATCACCCTCGATCTCAGCGGCATGGACCAGGTCATCCGGGTCAACCCGGAAGATATGGACTGCACCGTGCAGGCCGGTGTGACCCGCAACCAGCTGAACGAATATCTGCGCGATACGGGGCTGTTCTTTACCGTTGACCCCGGCGCCGATGCCTCGCTTGGCGGCATGGCGGCGACACGGGCCAGCGGCACCACCACCGTGCGCTATGGCGCCATGCGCGAAAATGTCCTGGCCCTGACCGTGGTGCTGGCCGACGGCCGGGTCATTCAAACGGCGCGGCGGGCGCGCAAGTCGGCCGCCGGCTATGACCTGACGCGGCTGTTCGTGGGCTCGGAAGGGACCTTGGGCGTGATCACGGAAGTAACCCTGCGTCTGTACGGCATTCCCGAGGCAACCCGGGCGGCGGTCTGTTCCTTCCCCGATCTGGAAGCAGCGGTGAATACGGTGATCACCGTCGTGCAATGCGGCATCCCCATCGCGCGCTGTGAATTGCTGGACAAGACCGGCATGAAGATGATCTGCGATTATGGCAAGCTGGACGAATATACCATCGGCGACACGTTGTTCATGGAGTTCCACGGCAGCGAGGCCGGCGTCGCCGAGCAGGCGGAAATGGTTCAGGCCATCGCCGGTGATTATGGCGCCGGTGAATTCAAATGGGCCACCAAACTGGAAGACCGCAACAAATTGTGGGAGGCCCGCCACAACGCCCATTATGCCATCCTGGCCACCGCCAAGCCGGACCAGCATGTCATGGCCACGGACGTCTGCGTCCCGGTCTCGCGCCTGGCGGAATGCATCATGGAAACCAAGGCCGATATCGAGGCTTGCGGCCTGATCTCGCCCTTCATCGGCCATGCGGGCGACGGCAATTTTCATATGTCCATCATCGCCAATTATGGCGATGCGGCCGAAAACAAGCTGGCCCACGATATCCACGACCGCCTGGTGCACCGGGCGCAGGACATGGAGGGGACGTGTACCGGTGAACACGGCATCGGTTCGGGCAAGATTGATTATCTGGAAGAAGAGCTCGGCGCCGCCGTCGATGTCATGCGCGCCGTCAAACGCGCCCTGGACCCCGGCGACATCATGAACCCCGGAAAAATGCTGCGGCTATAGGGCAGTTTCGGACTGCACCAGGCCAGCCTGGACCGCTGAATATTACGCTGCCGACGACCGTTGCTGTTGCCAGAGCTGTAATACATCGTCGACGGTGACGACTTCCGCAAACAGGAAGCCCATGGTGTTGAGGGCGAAATCGTGGCGTTCCTGTTCCAATTCCCCGGTCGCGTCGGCGACGACAAAGGTTTTGTAGTCCCGCTGGCTGGCATCCCGCACCGTGGTTTCG
>JAYGEA010000087.1:0-36208 GCA_046582635.1 Alphaproteobacteria bacterium | reverse complement strand
TCCATTCGTCCGTTATCTGCCATTGCTTCATTGTAAGCCGCTCCCTTAATCTGCAAGGGTTATAACAAAGCCGGGAGGGAAAGATGAAACTCTATGATGCCGCTGTGTCGGGAAATTGCCACAAGGTCCGCATGTTCCTGTCCATGTTGACGCTTGACCACGAGGTGGTGCCGGTCAGCCTGCCGGATATGGAACAGAAAACGCCGGAGCATATGGCCCGCAATCCAATCGGTTCGGTCCCCGTGCTGGAAGATGGCGCGGTCACGATCTACGATTCCCAGGCCATCCTGGTCTATCTGGCATCCAGGCAGGTTGGCGAAGCCTGGTTGCCGGAAGACCCGGTCGGCCGGGCAAAAGTGCAGCAATGGCTGTCCTTCGCAGTCAACGAGCTGTGGAACGGCCCGGCCCTGGCGCGGGCCAACTTGCTGTTCGGGCGGGATATCGACCTCGCCCGCGCCCAGGCGGCGGCGCATGTATCCCTGGCGGTCATGGACCGCCATTTAAAGGAAAACGACTGGCTTGCCCTGGACCGCCCGACCATCGCCGATCTGGCCTGCTATCCTTATTCGGCCCTGGCCGGGGAAGGTGAGATATCCCTGGCCCCGTTTGCCGCCCTGGCGGCCTGGTTCGAACGCATTAAGGCGTTGGAGGGATATGTCTCCATGGCCGGACTTGATTGACCGGGCGACACCCTGAAATGCGCTAATCGCCGGAAAATGCCCCATGACGGCCTTCACCGGCGGCGAAGCGGGCAGCTCCCAGCGAGGCTTCGGCGGCCTTGGCCTCTTGCGAGAGGCGCTTTTCCTCGCGCACGGCATCTTCCAGGCTCAGGCCCGATTGAAGGTAGGCCGATTGGCGGTCCGTGCGCATGGCGATTTGCGGAAAGGCGGCGATCTGACGGGCCAGTTCCCGAGCCACGTCAAGAGTTTGCCCCAAAGGGGCCTTGCGCGTGGCCAGGCCCCAGTCGATGGCTTCATCGGCGCCAACGCCCCGGCCGGTGATCAGCATGTCCAGGGCCCGCGCCTGGCCGATCAAACGCGGCAGACGCACCGTGGTGCCATCGCTCATGGGCACGCCCCAGCGGCGGCAGAACACGCCGAACACGCTGCTGTCATCCACCACGCGAATATCACAAAACAGGGCGATGCCCAGACCGCCCGCCACCGCATGGCCCGCCACCGCGCCGATTACCGGCTTCGATAGGGTCACGTGGGTCGGGCCCTCCGCGTCGCCGGCCCAGGCAACATATTCGGAACTGCCCGCCACCTGCTTCAAATCCGCGCCGGCGCAAAAGGCCCCTTCCGCGCCGGTCAGCACGGCGACCAGTTGGCCGTCATCGGCATCAAAATCGGCCAGGGCCCGGCCCAAACCCCGGGCGGCGTCATTATCAAGGGCGTTGCGCACCTGCGGCCGGTTGATGGTTATGGTGGTGACCGGACCTTCGGTCTGGCTGAGGATCTTGCCGCCGGCATAATCTGTCATGCTCTTGTTTCCTTCATTTTGTCCGGCACGGGGAGGGCCAGGGCCGCCATGATGCCGGCAATGGCCAGTGCCAAATAGATTAGAAAGCCCACGGCCATGCTTTCCATGGAGGCCCCGCGATCGATTAGCCAGCCCAGGACAAAGGGCGACAGGGCCGAGGCGCCGACGCTCATGGACATCACCATGGCCCGGATGGCGCCCAGGTTCAGGGCGCCGTAAAATTCCGGCCAGGCGGCCGCCACAAGGGTTTGCCCGCTGCCGCTGGTCAGGCCCAGGAACAGGGTCAGGGCGACGGCGGACAGGGGGTGGTTGAAATAAACGATGGTCAGGCAGGCCAGGACCAGGGGATAGAGGTAGTAGGGCAGCAACCGCCGTGCCCCATATTTATCGATCAACGGACCGAACGCCAGATTGGCGCCAATGGCGCCAACCGTGTAGGCGACAAAGGCCGAGGCCAGCCAGGCCAGGCTCCAGCCCTTGGCGGCGGCCAGATGGGCCTGATGGAAAAACAATCCCGTAGAGATAAACGACGGCGCTGTAATGGCAAAACAGAGCAGGTAAAAGCGCGGGTCGCGCAAAACCTCCGCCCGGGTCCATTGCCGCCTTCGGCCCGGTGGGTGCGCCAGCGCCGCCGTGCCAGGGTCGGAACTACCGGTGGTCTGCGCCAGGAAAAACCGGTGCCGGGCGCCGTGGCCCTTCAACAACCACAACAGCACGGGGATCAGGAACAGGGTCAGCGCCAGGGCAACCAGGGCCCAGGCCATGCGCCAGCCGAACTGGCCCGACAACCAGACCGCCAGGCCCGGGAACACCGCCACGCCCAGGGGAAAGCCCAGAATGGCGATGGAAACGGCGCGGCCGCGTTCGGCCTCGAAATAGCGGCCCATGGCCGTCATGGCGGTATGGCTCATCAGCCCCTGGCCGCTGAGGCGCAGGGCAAAGATAGCCGGTGCCAAGGCCCAGGCCACGGGCACGATGGACATGAAGGCGCAGGCCAGGATCAATAGGGAGGCGACCCCGGCCGTGAGCCAGCGCAGATCAAAGCGGTCGATCAGCTTGCCCGCCCAGATCAGCGTGACGCCGCTGACGGCGGTGCCGATGGCATAATAGCCGCCAAATTCTCCATGGCTCAGGTCGAACTCCGCCCGAATATCTGGACCAAATACGGCAATGAAAAAGGTCTGTCCAAAAGCCGAGAAAAACGCCACCAGGATACCGAAGCTCAAGAACCGTTTGTTCCGGTGGACAAATTGAAAATAGCCCATGGATTTCGTCAACGCCCGCCGCCGGCACATTTGATGCAGGTCGCGACGGCCGGATCCAAATGCAGGCGGGCCGGCGCGATCTCTTCATCACAGCGGACGCAGAAGCCGTAGTCGCCGCTTTTCAGGCGTGCCAGGGCGGCCTCGATCCGTTGTAATTCGGCCCCCCGGCGCCGTTCGGATTCCTGCGCCATGGCCTGTGCCTGCAAGGCGTCCATGCGCGAGAGACGGCCGACCTTGCTTTGATCCAATTCCACCGGCTGGCGGCTGTCCCGGGCGCGGGCGGACAAAGCCCGCAACTCGTCCCGCCGCGCCAAAAGCCTTTCGGATGGCCCGGATGGCTTGGGCGGGCCATGGTTGGCGCCGTTCTCCTGTCCCCTCTTCATGCAAACTACATAGCAGTCCGAGGCCGCCGTGCCCAGTCATCTGGAAATTGGGGCGAAATTCGATCAATCATTAACTAAGTGTTTTCCTGAATAGAGACAGGGGAAATCCAATATATATCCGAGAATTGTAATTTAAAGTAATTGTTCTATCTAAATTGTAGCGTTATTACAAAGAAACGATGAATTTTAACAACAATATTCCCAAATTTGGTGCAAAATTTAGTTGAATATTTATAGATTGCCGATATGTTGCCGCCATTGTTCTTGATTGCGTGATTAATTCGCCATTCCAGGAACATATTGGGGGCAACATGACTGATCAGACTGGCGGCGACGTATTCGGCGGGGTGCTCTTTCGTCACGAACAATCCAGGCAGTTCGCCGCCCATATGATGGCATTGCCGCGGCAGGATTTCTGCCCCCTGCGCAGCGCCTTCGATCCTCTCCATATTCCGGAATTGCTGCCCCGTATCATCCTCCGCGACCGCGAGGCCGACGGCACCTTCCGCTATCAGCTGCTTGGCACCGGACTGCAATCCTACATGGGCCACGACCCAACGGGAAAATTGGTGGCGAGCGGTGTCGGTGACCGCGCGGCGGGTCCCTTGCAAGTTTCCATGAACCGGATAATGGAACACCCCTGCGGCCTGCGCTGCGTGACGTCTTTTGCCGACCAGACCGGGCGGACGGCTCTATTGGAATACGTTTCCTTTCCCTTTTCCGGCGTTACGCCGGCACAGCAAATTTCCCATGTCGCCATACTTGAGCGCGACGCGAAAATGGAAACGAATGAGGCAGCCGTTGTCCAGGGCCTGCATGCGATCGAGAGCATCGACCTGGGCGCGGGCCACGCGGATTTCTCTGACATTACCTGGTAGCTATTTTTCCAGTACGCGGACCGGGCTTCCCTTCAGCCAGGCAGCGATATCTTCCACGGTTTCCCGGTGGAATTTGATCAGGTTCTCTTCCGTCACATAGGCCATGTGCGGCGAGATGATGGTGTTTTCCAGGCGCAAAAATGGATGGTCCGTCGGCAAGGGCTCCTGGTCAAAGACATCCAATGCCGCGCCGCCGATACCGCCCCGACGCAGAACATCCACCAGCGCCGCCTCGTCCACGATGGGGCCGCGCGATGTGTTGACGAAATAGGCCTCCGGCTTCATGCGGGCCAGATCATCGGCGCCGATCAGACCGCGGGTCCGCCTGGACAGGATCAGGTGGATCGAGACCACATCAGCCTGGGTGAATAATGCCTCTTTCGAAACCAGCTCGGCGCCGCATTCCCGGGCCCGTTCGGCGGTCAGGTTCTCGCTCCAGGCGATCACCCGCATGTTGAAGAAATTGGCAATCTCCGCCGTGCGCCCGCCCAACCGGCCCAAACCGACTAGCCCCAGGGTCCGCCCGGCCAAATTCCAGCCCACGGTGGTCTGCCAGCGGCCGGCGCGGGTGGCGCGATCCTCGGCTGGAATCTGGCGCACCACGGCCTGGATCAGGGCCCAGATCATCTCTTCCGTGGCCGCCGACACGCCGCCCGTGCCGCAGACCGTAACGCCATGTTCCGCCGCCGCCGCCATGTCGAAGGCACCGTTGCGCATGCCCGAAGTGACCAAAAGTTTCAGATTGGGCAGTTTTTCGAACAGCGCCCGGGGAAAGGGCGTGCGCTCCCGCATGGCGGCAATAATCTCGAACGGTTGCAGGCGGGCGGCCACCGCATCCAGGTCCGCCAGATTATCGTCAAACACGGTGATCTCGATATCACCCGGCAGACCGGACCAGTCCGCCATTTCCAGGGCAACGCGCTGGTAGTCATCCAGGATAGCTAATTTGGTTGCCATGATCAGGCCTCCTCTTTCTCCGCTGTCTCCGCCCGGAACTTCTGCGTGGCGGGGATCAGCAACAGGTTGGCAAAAGTCTTCATGAAACCATCGTCCCGTTGCGTTGCCAGTTCCGCGGCAATGGGCCACAGAGCGTACAAGGCCTTGCCCGCCGCCGTCCGGCCATAGAACCAGTTATTCATCTGCTTGCCGGTGTTGTGGCCGGGCTGGGCCAGGGCGGCCTCGCGATAATAGGCTTTCAGGTCGTCCACCGCGAACTTCAGATTTTGCCCCAGGCTCAATTCGCCGTTGGGATTTTCCGGCACCTCGCCATCGAGAAAGGCGCAGACGAAATCCACGATTTGGTCGATCGACAGGGTGCTCAACCCCATCGTGGTGCGCCCGCGCTCGCGCCGGGCAATATCGTACCAGGTGGACAAACCGGCGATCTCCGCCGTCATGGCCGCCTTGAAGCCGCCGCCCGCCGCCAGGTCCGCCGGTAGGGGCGGCAGGCTGATGGGACAGAACCAGCCTTCATCATTCCGCGCGGCAGTATCGGCAGGGGCATCGTCGGGAAAGTCCTCAAGCACAACCGGGCCGTCATCGCGGTCAAGCAAGGCCAGGGCGGCGCGCAGCACCCGCAATTGAAACGCCGCATCGTTCGGCGCGCCCATGGGGCGGCCCAGCTCGAACGGCACCCACAGGGCACGGGGCGGTTTGGTGTTTTCGGTCTGCGGCCGGATCAGGCTGATCTGCGTCGTTGCCAGGCCTTCGTCTTCCAAAAAATGTGCCAGCCCGCCCACGGCGCGCGTACACAAGGGTCAAACGGGCAGCAGAAAAACCGTATCGACGCCGTCCGCCTTCAGATGCCCGGCCAATTCCCGCGCCGCCGTTTCCATTCCCGCCGGCTCGGTGGAGCCCATGAAGGCATAGTGATATGTGCCCACCGAGCCGATCTCGCCCGCCGCGGCCAATTCGCGCAGGCGGTCACGGGGCAATACCACGTTCAGATCCTGTTCGAACCCGGAGCGGTCAAAGTTGGTGAAAACATGGGCCATCACCAGATCCCCGTCGGGCACGTCATCGGCAATGACACGGTAGTCACCGGCCCCCGCCAGCAAGGGACGGTCATCGCGATGCTGCAGGGCGGCGGTGGACACCATGGCCACCCGCCGCGCCGCCATCGCGGGTCCGCTGACCCAGGGACGGGTTGCAAACTCGGGGCACGGTATGGTGCCCAAATGCGAGCGTTCCGGCTCGTCAAGATCCGCCAGTCGTACCATTCTTGCTCTCCTGTTTATTGGTGCTATTGCTGCGGGCCAAGGCCGCCGCGGGCCCGCAGGTCCGCAATGCCAGCTTCGTCGTAGCCGGCCTCGGCCAGAATTTCCATGGTGTGTTCGCCATGTTCGGGCGGCGGCAGGGGCGCCCGTTTCGGCGAGCCCTCGACCCACAGGGGGCTGTCGATGATGTAATCAACCCCCGCGCCGGCGGATTGGCCGGGCATCACCGCGCCCGAGGCGATGGCTTGTTCGTTGTCTTGAATATCCTCGGTCTTGGCGACGATGCCAACCGTGACCTGATGCTGCCGGAAGGCGACGCGCCAATGCTCCAGATCCCTTTGCGCCACGACCTCATCCAGCAGGGCGATTAGGGCCATGGCGTTTTGCTGCCGGGTCTCCTGGGTCGCGAAACGGGGGTCGTCGGCCCATTCGGGGTGGCCCAGGGCGCCGGGCAGGCGGGACCATTCCTTAGCTTCGTTGGCGGCGGTCAGGACGAACCAGCGGCCATCCTTGCAGCAGTAATAGTTCGATAGCGCGTTCGCCGCCTTTTCGCGCCGGGGCCGTTGGGGAATGGCCGCGCCGCAAAGCGCCGCCTGCGCCATATAGGCGTTCGACCAATAGCCGTTCGCCAGCAGGGAGGAATGCACCATGCCGCCCTTGCCCGTGCGCTCGCGCCGGTACAGGGCCAGAAGGATGGCGGACAACAGCGCCACGCCGGTGGGATGGTCCCCCATGCCGGGCATGGAGCGGGCCGGGTCGCCGTCCGGGTCCGGGCGCACCAGATCCATCAGGCCGCTGCGGGCCCAATAGGCCGTGGTGTCAAAGCCGGTTTGCCCGGCTTCCGGTCCTCTTTCGCCATAGGCCGACATGGAGCCGTAGATCAGCGCTGGGTTCAGCGGCGCCAGATCCTCGTACCGCAGGCCAAGCTTTTCGCGCACATGGGGCATGTAATTGGTGACCAGAACATCCGTGTCCTTGACCAGGCCGTACAGAACCTCGCGCCCGGCTTCCGTCGCCAGATCCAGGCACAGGCCCCGTTTGGAGCGATTGTCCACCAGCATGTGAAAGGGTTCGGGCGCCTGGGGCATGCCGGCCAGACTGGCCAAATGCCGGTAGCCGTCGCCCACGGGGGGCTCCACCTTGATCACCTGGGCGCCGAAATCGGCCATCACCGTGGTCGCCACGGGCCCGGCGATAAAGCTGGCCACGTCCAGCACCTTGATGCCGTCCAAAATCATGGCATCGTCGTTCATCTGGTCGTTCCTCCGGTCTGAATTTTTTTGTTTCTAAACTCCTGATACCATCAAATGGCGGGCGCGGGAAATGGCCGGACTTCCACCTTGACCCACATCGGCATCATAGGCAGCATGATCACTTGGTACTTTTCCTTGAAGAGATGGTTATTGGCCGGGAAAACATCGGTCCGGCGGGAACTTAACCCGATGTCCAACAAAAATTCTGGAGGCGATATGACAAAGCTACGCACCACACTCGCCATGTTTGGGGCCGGCGCGGTCCTGCTGGCTGCCGGCACCGCGTTTGCCGCGGAAAAAATGCCCGCCGTGATCTTCGACATGGGCGGCAAGTTCGACAAGAGCTTTAACCAGGGCGTCTATGACGGCGTCGAGAAATTCCGCAAGGAAACCGGCATTAAATACCGGGAGTTCGAGGTCAAGAACCCGACCCAACGGGAACAGGCCGTGAAGAAAATGGCCCAGCGCGGTTCCGACCCGGTTCTGGGCGTCGGCTTCGCCCAGGCCTCGGCCATTGAAAAGGGCGCCAAGGCCTTTCCCAAGACCCGTTTTGCCATCATCGACATGGTGGTGATGCTGCCCAACGTGCAATCCATCGTATTCAAGGAGCAGGAAGGTTCTTTCCTGGTCGGCATCCTGGCCGCCATGGCGTCGAAAACCGGCAAGGTCGGCTTCGTGGGCGGCATGGACATCCCCCTGATCCGGCGTTTCGAATGCGGCTATTATCATGGCGTCAAGCATGCCAACAGTTCGGCCACGGTTTATGCCAACATGACCGGCACCACGCCGTCCGCCTGGAACGATCCCACCAAGGGCGCGGAATTGGCCAAGAGCCAGTTTGACCGGGGCGCCGACGTGGTCTTCGCGGCGGCTGGCGGCACCGGCATTGGCGTCTATCAGGCGGCCAAGGACAACGGCAAGTATGCCATTGGCGTCGACAGCAACCAGAACCATCTGCATCCGGGCACCATGCTGACCTCCATGCTGAAGCGGGTGGACGTGGCGGCCTACAACGTCTTCAAGGGCGCCACTGACGGCAACTGGAAGTCCGGCATTCAGGTCCTGGGTCTGAAAGAGGGCGGCATTGATTGGGCCCTGGACGAGCACAACAAGCACCTGATCACCCCCGCCATGAAGGCGGCGGTGGATGCGGCCAAGGCCGATATCATCGCCGGCAAGATCACCGTGCACGACTATATGTCCGACAATAAGTGTCCCAAATAAGGACCGCCGTAAGAACCGCTGTAGCAGCTGATGTGTTTCGGGAGCGGTCTTGATGGCCGCTCCCGGCCCCGTTGCTCAAGCTCCGGCTCTTGAACTGCGCGGCATCAACAAGCATTTCGGCCCGGTGCATGCCAATCGGGATGTAAACCTGTCCGTTCCCGCCGGCACCATCCACGGTATCGTCGGCGAGAACGGCGCCGGCAAGTCCACCCTGATGAGCATCCTGTACGGCTTCTATCAGGCCGACAGCGGCCAAATCGAGATTGCCGGGACGCCGACGGCCATTCACGGCCCGGAAGATGCCCTTGCCGCCGGCATCGGCATGGTGCATCAGCATTTCATGCTGGTGGATAATTTTACGGTTTTAGAGAACATATTGCTCGGCGCCGAGGGCGGCGCGTTACTGGCCGGCGGCATGGCGGCGGCGCGGGCGGAGGTGAGCCGGCTGGAAACGGAATACGGCCTGGAAGTGGACCCGGACGCGGTCGTGGGCGGGCTGGCGGTGGGCCTGCGCCAACGGGTGGAATTGCTCAAGGCGCTGTATCGCGGCGCCAATATCCTGATCCTGGATGAACCCACCGGCGTGCTGACGCCGCAAGAGGCCGACCGGCTGTTCGAAATACTGCGCGCCATGCGGGCCCAGGGGGTCACGGTCATCCTAATCACCCACAAATTGCAGGAGATCATGGCCATCACCGACAATGTCTCGGTGATGCGGGCGGGCGGGATGGTGGCGCACCGGGAAACCGCCCAGACCACGCGGGAGGAATTGGCGGAACTGATGGTCGGCCGCCAGGTTTTGCTGCGGATCGAAAAAACCGCCCGCCGGCCCGGCGCCGTGGTGTTGGCGGCGGACGGTCTGACCCGGATTGACGATGCCGGCGTCATGCGCCTGGATCATGTGAGCTTTCAATTGCGGGCCGGCGAGATCGTCGGCGTCGCGGGCGTCACCGGCAACGGGCAAAGCGAATTGCTGGAAGTGCTGTCGGGCATCCAGGCCCCCGACGATGGCAGGTTGGTGGTTCACGGCCGCGTGGTGGACGCCGCCCATCCCTGCGATCCGGCGGAAATGCGGCAGTTGAACCTGGCCCACGTGCCCGAGGACCGCCAGCGCATGGGCATCATCGCGCCATTCGCGGCGTGGGAAACCACCATCCTGGGCTATCACCACGACCCCGCCTATACCGGCGCGGTGTTGTTGAAGACCGATGCCATCATCGCCGAAACGGCGGGCAAAATGGCCCGCTTTGATGTCCGCCCGCCGAACCCGCAATTGACCTCGGACAGTTTTTCCGGCGGCAACCAACAGAAACTGGTGTTGGCGCGGGAGATCGAAAGACGGCCGGAAATTCTGCTGGTCGGCCAGCCCACGCGCGGCGTGGATATCGGCGCCATCGAGTTTATCCACCGCCAATTGATCCAGATGCGCGATGGCGGCTGCGGCGTGCTGCTGGTCTCGGTGGAGTTGGAGGAAATTCTGTCGTTGAGCGATCGCATCCTGGTGATGTTCGAGGGGCGGATCGTCGGCGAGGTGGCTGGCGCCGACGCCGATGC
Source organism: Alphaproteobacteria bacterium (assembly GCA_046582635.1). Classification (GTDB taxonomy): domain Bacteria; phylum Pseudomonadota; class Alphaproteobacteria. Next base: position 25,953 of record JAYGEA010000087.1, on the reverse strand, counting down.
GCGGACCATCGGCCTGATGATGGCCAATGCGCATGAAACAGAGATGGTTTGATGGCGAAAGCTTTGACATCAGATTTCCACGCGGCGGGACATGCCATATCAATACCGTCCTTGCCGGGCTTGACCCGGCAATCCAGGGCAACGAACACAGGCGCTTGCGTCTCTGGATCCCTGGGTCTCCGCTACGCTGCGCCCGGGGATGACGGTGTGGGCTATGATGCGGGAATGACAACGTGGTTGGCCTCCGCCCATGGCTAGCGCCCCCGCCAAACTGCCGGCCTGGGTCGATATCGGCCTGTTACCGGTGATCAACGTGGCCTTGGCCTTCATGGTCTCGGGCCTGTTGATCGCCGCCCTAGGGCAGGATCCGTTCGAGGCGACATGGGTGATGATCCGCGGCGCCTTCGGCTACGAGGAAAGCCTGGGCTATACTTTTTATTACACCACCAACTTCGTCTTTACCGGCCTGGCCGTGGCCGTGGCCTTTCATGCCGGCCTGTTCAACATCGGCGGCGAGGGCCAGGCCTATATCGGCGGCCTGGGCGTGGGGTTGGCCTGTCTGGCGTTGGATCAATATCTGCCGTTCGCCCTGCTGCTGCCCATCTGCATCATCGCCGCCGCGCTGTTTGGCGCCGGCTGGGCCTATATTCCGGCCTATCTGCAGGCCAAGCGCGGCAGCCACATCGTCATCACCACCATCATGTTCAATTTCATCGCCGCCTCGCTGATGGTTTATCTGCTGGTCAACGTGATGATCCAGCCGGGCCAAATGTCGCCCGAGACGCGGGAATTCAACTCCGCCGCCTGGCTGCCCTATATGCATGAAGCCTTTGCCTGGTTCGGGGTTGAGGTGGCGCAGTCGCCCCTGAACCTGTCCATCATCTGGGCCCTGATCTGCTGCGTCCTGGTCTGGGGTTTGATCTGGCATACCCGCTGGGGCTACGAGATCCGGGCCGTCGGCGCGAATATGTCGGCCGCCGTGTATGCCGGCATGCCGCCCGCCCGCATCATCATCGTCACCATGTGTATTTCCGGCGCCCTGTCGGGCTTTGTCGCCATTAACGAGATCATGGGCGTGCATCATAAATTATTGCTGGATTTCGCCGCCGGCTATGGCTTTACCGGCATCGCGGTGTCCCTGATGGGGCGCAATCATCCCGTGGGCATCGTCCTGGCCGGTTTGCTGTTCGGGGCGCTGTATCAGGGCGGGGCGGAACTGGCGTTCGAGAATTCGGCCTTTACGCCGGACCTGATCGTGGTGATCCAGGGCCTGGTGGTGCTGTTCTCCGGCGCCTTGAGCTATATGCTGCGCGGCCCGGCGGAACGCCTCTACTTCGCCCTGGCCGCGCCCAAGCCGGTGGAGGCGTAAGCCATGGCGGAGGATTTCCTGCTGATGATCCTGACCCTGGATGCCACCATCCGGGTCTCGGTGCCGCTGATCCTGTGCGCCCTGGCCGGTTTGGTGGTGGAACGCTCCGGCGTCATCGACATCGGGCTGGAGGGCAAGATGCTGGCCGGCGCCTTTGGCGCCGCCACGGTCGCGGCGTTGAGCGGCTCGGCCTGGCTCGGCTTGCTGGGCGGTATTGGCGTTTCCACTCTGCTGGCCATGCTGCACGGCTTTGCCACCATCACCCATCGGGGCAACCAGATCGTCAGCGGCGTGGCGATTAATATATTGGCCTCGGGCCTGACGGTTCTGCTGGGCATCTCCTGGTTCCAGATGGGCGGGCAGACGCCGCCCCTGACCGGGGACGCCCGGTTTTCCTCTCTCAGCTTGCCCGGCGCCGACGCCGTCGCCGATGTGCCCCTGCTGGGGCACCTCTATTCGGAATTGCTCAGCGGCCATAACGTTCTGGTCTATCTGGCCTTTCTAACAGTGCCGGCGGTCTGGTGGCTGGTCTACCGCACCCGCTTTGGCCTGCGCCTGCGGGCCACGGGGGAGAACCCGGCGGCGGTGGACACGGCGGGTATTTCCGTGGTCCGCATGCGCTATCTGGCCCTGATCATCTGCGGCATCCTGTGCGGCGTCGCCGGTGCCTATCTCTCCACCGCGCACGGCGCCGGCTTCCTGCGCGAGATGACCGCCGGCAAGGGTTTCATCGCCCTGGCCGCCATGATCTTCGGCAAATGGCGCCCCGTGCCCGTGCTGTTCGCCTGCCTGCTGTTTGGATTCTTGGACGCCATCTCTATTCGCCTGCAAGGCGTGGAGCTACCCATAATTGGCGAAATGTCGGTACAATTCATCCAGGCCCTGCCCTATATCTTAACCGTGGTGCTGCTGGCCGGCTTCATCGGCCGGGCCATCGCGCCCAAGGCCGCCGGCATCGCATACGTAAAGGAGCATTAGATTTGAGCGACGATCTGTTGCAGGCCGCCCGCGCCGCGCGGGAAAAGGCCCATGCGCCCTATTCCAACTTCAAGGTGGGCGCCGCCGTGCGGGGGGCAAGTGGCCGGGTCTATGGCGGCTGCAATGTGGAAAACGCCGCCTATCCGGAAGGCCTTTGCGCTGAAGCCTCGGCCATCGCGGCCATGGTGATGGCGGGCGAGAGCAAAATCGTCGAGGTCCTGGTGCTCGGCATCAGTAACGAACCGGTCACGCCGTGCGGCGGTTGCCGGCAAAAGATCCGGGAATTTGCCGCCCCCGATGCGCCCATACATATCGCCGGCGCCGAGGGCGTGCAGATGACCCTGACCCTGGAGGCGCTGCTGCCGCAATCCTTCGGTCCGGACAATCTGTCATGACCGCCCTGGACGTGATCCGTGCCCGGCGGCCGGATTTTAGGCCTACCGTGGCGGTGATTTTGGGGTCGGGCCTGGGCGGTCTGGCCGCGCACATGGATGAGGCGATGGCCATTCCCTACGCGGATCTGGATGGCTTTCCCATGCCCGGGGTCAGCGGCCACCAGGGGCAATTGGTCCTGGCCAAGGCCGGCGACACCTGCGTGGCGCTGCTGCAAGGCCGGGCGCATTTGTACGAGACCGGCAAGGCCGACGCCATGAAGGTGGCCGTGCGCAGCCTGGCCGCGTTGGGCTGCGAGACCCTGGTGGCGACCAATGCGGCGGGCGGCCTGGATGCGGACATGGAGCCCGGCTCCGTCATGGTGCTGACCGACCATTTGAATTTCACCGGCCAATCGCCGTTGTTCAACGAACCCGGCGATGACCGTTTCGTGGATTTGGTGGATGCTTATGATCCGGACCTGCGTCAGCAGTTGTTGGTGTTGGCGGCCGGCATGGATTTGCATCTGCACCAGGGCGTCTATGCTTGGTTCGCCGGACCGCAGTTCGAAACCGTGGCCGAGGTGCGGGCGGCGGGCATTTTGGGCGCCAATGCGGTGGGCATGTCCACGGTGCCGGAGGTCATCCTGGCCCGCCACGCCCGCATGCGGGTCGCGGGCCTGTCCATCATCACCAACAAGGCGGCGGGGATGAGCGAATTTACCCTCAGCCATAAGCAGACCAAACGCCACACCGCCCTGGCCACCGACAAGGTGCAGCAATTGCTGCTGGCATTCCTCAAGGACCACAAGAATGGCCAGGGCAAGGGCGCATGAGCCTGCTGCCCCAGGAAATTATCCGCCGCAAGCGGGACGGGGCCACCCTGTCGGAGGCGGAGATCGAATTCATGGTTGCGGGCCTGACCAGCGGCGCCATTGGCGACGGCCAGATCGCCGCCTTTGCCATGGCGGTGTATTTCCAGGGGCTGAACATGGCGGAACGGGTCACCCTGACCTGGGCCATGACCCAGTCGGGCCAGGTGATCGACTGGTCCGCCCAGAACCTGCCCGGCCCGGTGGTGGACAAGCATTCCACCGGCGGGGTGGGCGACAAGGTATCCCTGATGCTGGCCCCCATCGTGGCGGCCTGCGGTGCTTTCGTGCCGATGATTTCGGGCCGGGGCCTGGGCCATACGGGCGGTACCCTGGACAAGCTGGACGCCATTCCGGGCTACAACAGCACGCCGGATCGGGCCCTGTTTCAGAAAACCGTGAAGGATATCGGCTGCGCCATCATCGGCCAGACCGCTGATCTGGCGCCGGCCGATGGGCGGCTGTACGCCATTCGCGATGTCACGGCAACAGTGGAATCTGTTGCCCTGATCACCGCCTCCATCCTATCGAAAAAGCTCGCCTCCGGTGTGGATGGCCTGGTCATGGACGTGAAGGTGGGTAGCGGCGCCTTCGCCGCCCATATGGACATGGCGGTGGAGCTGGCGGAAAGCATCGTCACGGTGGCCAACGGCGCCGGGTTGCCCACGCGGGCCCTGATCACCGACATGAACCAGGTTCTGGGCCGCAACGTGGGCAATGCCCTGGAAGTGGCCGAGGCCTTGGAGTTTCTGCAAAACGACAAACCTGATCCCCGCCTGTACGAAATTGTCATGACCCTGGCCCGCGAGATGCTGGACCTGGCCGGTCTGGACGCCGATCCGGAAGCCGCCCTGAACAGCGGCCGGGCCTTGGAAACCTTCGCCCGCATGGTCCACCAATTGGGCGGCCCGGCGGATCTGATCACCAACCCGGTTCTGTATCTGCCCGGGGCGCCGGTTTGCACGGCCTGTGTTGCGACCCGGGCGGGCGTGGTCAGCGCCATTGCGACCCGGGCCATTGGCGTCGCCGTGCTGGCCATGGGCGGCGGCCGGCGCAATACCGCCGATACCATCGACCCCAGCGTCGGCCTCAGCGAGGTCTGCGCCCTAGGCGACCGGGTCGAGGTGGGGCAGCCGTTGGCCCTGGTGCACGCGGCCAGCAACGACGATGCCGAGGCCGCCGTCGCCGCCGTTCGCGCCGCCATCACCATCGGCGATGCAGGCCGGCCGGGCGAAATGATCTTAGCCCGAATTCCGGGGATACAGCAGTCATGAGCCGGACATGAGCCGGGCCTTTATCCTGGTGATGGATTCCCTCGGCATCGGCGCCAGTGCCGATGCGCCGTCCTTTGGCGACGACGGCGCCGATACCCTGGGCCACATCGCCGCCGCCGGGGGACTGAAATTGCCCAACCTGGGGCGCCTGGGCCTGGGCCATGCCGCCGGATCTTCCACCCACCAACCACCCCTTGATCTGGGCTTTGACGGCGAGCCCGAGGGCGCCTGGGGTTATGGGGTGGAACAAAGCCGGAGCAAGGATACCCCCAGCGGCCATTGGGAAATGGCCGGACTGCCGGTGTCGTTCGAATGGGGTCTCTTTCCGGATGTGGAAAAATGCTTTCCAGAGGCCTTGATCGAGCGGCTGGTGGAGCGATTCGATCTGCCGGGCATTCTGGGCAATTGCCATGCCTCGGGTACGGAGATCATTGCCGAATTGGGCGCGGCGCATATTCGAACGGGCAAGCCAATTTGCTACACTTCCGCCGATTCCGTTTTTCAGATCGCCGCCCACGAGGAGCATTTCGGCCTGCAGCGCCTTTACGAGCTGTGTGCCATCGCCAAGCAGGAGGTGGAGGCCCTAAATATCTCCCGGGTCATTGCCCGGCCGTTCGTTGGCGCCGATGGGCCAGGTTTTCAGCGTACCGCCAACCGCCGGGATTTGACCACGCCGCCGCCCGGCGAGACCTTGCTGGACCGCCTGACGGCGGCCGGCGGCACGGTGGTATCGGTCGGCAAGATCGCCGATATCTTTGCCCATCGGGGCATCACCCGCAGCATCAAGGCGGCGGACAACATGGCGCTGTTCGATGTCCTGCTGGACCAGACCGGGGCGGCGCCGGACAACAGCCTGGTCTTCACCAATTTCGTCGATTTCGACATGCTGTACGGCCATCGCCGGGATGTGCCCGGCTATGCCGCCGCCCTGCAAGCCTTCGATGCCCGCCTGCCGGAATTTGAACGCCGCCTGCGGCCCGGCGATCTGGCCCTGATCACCGCCGATCATGGCTGCGACCCCACCTTTCCAGGCAGCGATCATACGCGGGAGCATGTGCCGGTGCTGTTTTTTGGACCGGACGTCACGGTACGGGAATTGGGCCAACGGGATGGCTTTGCCGACATGGGCCAGACCATGGCCCGTCATCTGGGCCTGGCGCCCCTGGACCACGGGGTGGATTGCCTGTCATGATCAAAGTCATTGCCCTGGACGCTGACGATACCCTGTGGCACAGCGAAAGCCACTTTCAAGCGACCCAGGCCCGGCTGTCGGAAATCCTCGACCGGCACGCCCCGCATGACCAGGTGCAGGCGCATTTGCACGAACTGGAAGTCCGTAACCGCAAACTTTTCGGCTTCGGCATCAAGGGTTTCACCCTATCCATGATCGAGGCGGCCATTGAGATATCGGATAGCAAGATTACGGCGGACGAAATCCACGAAATCGTCATGCTGGGCAAGGCCATGCTGGACGGCCCCATGGAATTGCTGGCTGGCGTCGGGGAGACGCTTGCGGAACTGACGCAAGCCTATCCCTTGATGATGATCACCAAGGGCGACCATATGGACCAGTACAACAAGATTGAAAAATCCGGCCTGGCCGGCCATTTCAAGAATATTGACGTGCTGGTGAACAAGGACGCGGCCAGCTATGGCGAGGTGTTCGCCCGCCACGAGGTCGCGCCGGGGGAGGTCATGATGGTGGGAAATTCCGTTCCCTCTGATATTTTACCAATCCTGGAACTGGGCGGGCACGGAACCTTTATCCCCTATCATGTTACCGCCAGTTTCGAACGACATGATAATGAGCCCGATAGCCCGCGCTATCACCGGCTCGCGCGTATTGATCAATTACCGCAACTGTTAAACCAACTAAATGGAGGCGAATGATGAAAACTATAATGCGACAAACTTTGCAGGGGTTGGCTGTTGCGGCCCTGGCCCTGGGCCTGGCCGCCGGCGCCCAGGCTGATGGCCTGGCCGAGAACGACGGCCTGAACGGCACCATGTGGCTGCAAACCTCGGTCGAATTCAAGGCCAATGCCCTTTCGACCTATCGCCTGGCGGGCCTGCAGTTGGATGCCGCCCTGGCGGACAAGTCCTGGACCGCCGTGCCCGGCGAACAGATGGGTGATTACATGGCCAAACCGCCGGCCATTATCCTGGACGTGGACGAGACCGTGCTGGACAATTCGGTCTATCAGGCCTGGGTGGTGACCCAGTACAAATACTACAGCGGCAAGACCTGGGGCCCGTTCGTGAACGATGTCCTCTCCCGCCCCATTCCCGGCTCTCTTGCCTTCATCAAGATGGCCCACGGCAAGGGCGTGAAGATCTTCTATGTCACCAACCGCAAGGCGCCCTTGGAAGACGGCACCCGCAAGAACCTGGCGAAATTCGGCTATCCCGTGGATAGCGATGAAGACACGGTTCTGACCCGGGGCGAAAAGGACGAATGGAAATCGTCCAAGAAAAGCCCCCGGCGCAGCCATGTGGCGGCGAACTATCGGGTTTTGATGGTGTTCGGCGACAACTTCGGTGATTTCGTCGACGGCTACAAGGGCTCCATCGCCGAGCGTCGGGCACTGTACGAGAAGAACGACGCCATGTGGGGCCGTAAATGGTACATGATCGCCAATCCGTCCTACGGCAGTTGGGAATCGGCCGCCTTCGGCCACAACTGGCGCAAACCCGGCGCCGAACGCCGGCAAATGAAACACCAAGCCCTGGAAGCCTGGTCGCCGAAGTAATCTATCACCGTACCTTGGTATTAATTCAGTCGATGGATGGTCAATCCGTCTTCACCCAGCGCCCCTTTGGCAACATCCGCCAGATGCTGGTGGTGGGTGAAGACGATGACCTGCACGGTTTGGCTCAAATCCCGTAGTGCCTTGAACCCGGCGGCGGTGCGGGCATCGTCGAAATTGACCAGCAAGTCGTCGGCCACGAAGGGTAACACCGTGACGGCGGCATTCTCGCCGTAATTGGCGACCGCCGCCAGGCGCAGGGACAGATACAGCTGGTCGCGGGTGCCATCGCTCATCTGATCGATTAACAGGCTATCGCCGGCGGCGTTTTCGCCCATGAGGCGGGTCTGGTCATTGTCCCCGAAATCGGCGAACAGCCGTTTGAAACGGCCGGTCGTGAGCAGTTGAAACAGGGTCGAGGCGCGGCGGAGTAACGGTCCCTGCATCTCCTTGCGGTGCTGTTCAACCGCCCAGCGCAACAGCCGGGCCGAGGTTTTCAGGCGCAGGTATCGCTCCGCCTGCTCTACAATCAAGGCCATTTTTTGCGCCGCTTCCTGTTCCGGATCGGCGGCACCCTGGGCCGTTCTGATTTCACTTTCCCTTTGTTGCAGATCCCGCTCGCGGCGAATGACGTCTTCCAGGCGTTCATTCACGCCGGGCCGTTCCTGTTCAATTTCCGCCAACATGCCGGGGATCTGGTCGGGGTCGACGCCATCGCAGGCTGCCCGCAAGCCGGCCAAGTCGATCCCGTCGCCGTGATTGGCGAGGGTGTCCATGATCTCTGCTTTGTCATTGCGCAATTTCCCGGCTTGCGCGCAGCACGTCACCACGGCGGCAATATCGGCAGCCGCCGCAACTGAGGCGGTTCGGCACAGGGCATCAATGGCATTGGCACGGCTTTGCAGGGCCAAGTGGGCGGCTTCGCCATCGGCATCGGCCTTTTTGATCTGCTGATCAAGCAATTCCGCCTGTGTTCGGTTTTCAACTTCGGCGTCGAATTTCGCCCCAATTGCGCCGGCGATTTCGGCAGGGGAACCGGCCAGATCCGCCAGGCCAAAGATCTCCGATAGGTCTCCGGCCAAGGTGTCGAAGGCTGCGATATCGTCTGTCATGGAATTGATCCGATGCCCCAGCCCGGCAATTTCGCCAAGCTTGCCGCGCAGGGCTTCGATAGGTTCCAAGACCGCCTCCGCTTCTTCGATGGCGAGGTCCTTGCCCAGCACCGTGATGGCGGCGGCCAACCCGGACCAATCGGTCTGCGCCTGGATTTCGCGGTCCTGCCATAGACTGACGGCATTTTGTGCATCCGTCAGGGTTTCTCGGCATTGTTCCTGCTGGCTGATCAGACCATTTAAGGCGCCCTGCCGGGCCTCCATGGCGGACACTTGTTCACCGGCGACGATCAGCAGTTCCGCCAAGGACATCCGGTCCCAGCCTGTGTCACCCCCATCTCCAAGGGTGGCAACCAATTGTTGGCGGCCATTGCTGATCGTCGTTTCCATGGCGGCCAAATCCCGCCGCACCCGGCGGATCTCCGCATGAGCCTCCAGCACGGCATCCCGATGTTGCAAAACTGCCTGCGCCCGGTCCGGCGCCGGTGCGGCCATGCCGCTGGCCGGCCACAAGTCACACCAGCGTTGTTGCCAGTCCTTAATCTGTCCCAGGATGGTTTCATATTGGGCACCAAGCACCGATAGTTTGTCGGTATCGGCATCGATCCGCCGGCTTTGCGAGATGATCTCTTCATAGCGCGCGGCGTCGCCGATCATGCGGTCCGCGATGTGGTCGGCCCGTTGTGCCTGTTCGCCCATTGTCCTCAATGTATCAGCGGGCGGCAGTTCGCCGGCCTGAATATGCCCGGTGATATCCCGCCAGGCGGCATCCCGTGTGTCGCGGGCAGCGGCAAGATCATCGGGCATGGGCAGATCATCACCGGCCTTTGTTCGGGCCAGCGATTGTTGTGCCAGCGACAAATCGGCTTCCAATTCCCCATAGCGGCGTTCGTGATCCTCGCTGTGGCGGTCGAAGGCGGCCCGTTCCGCGCGCGCCGCAGTGATTTGATCAAGAGTGGGAAAGACCCGATCGTTCAATCCGTCCGCCCCGTCCCGGTCCAGTTCTAAATGCGGCAATCGCGTGGATAACGCGTCTTCCAGACTGGTCTGTTCCCCGGCCGCCTTCTCCCACGCCGCCTCGATACCGCGATGGGGTTCGAGATTGGCGAGGATCCGCCGCAGACCGGACGGATCGGCCAAAGATCCCATTTGCGTGATCCGCCCGTCGATCCGGCGCAGGGCGGTTTGGGCATCATCGCGTTGGGCCTGGGCAGCTGCAAGGCTGGTCCTGATATCCCGGTAGGTGGCGATCATCGTCCTGGCCCTGGATATGTCCAGGCTGGGCGGAAGCTGCCCCGGATCCAATGCCGCCGGCTCTCCCAGCAACCCGATGCGCGCCATTTCGGCCTTTGCTTCGCCGGTAAGTTCCTGGTATTCGCCCCGGCGCCGGTGGATATCCATGCGGGCCGTGCTGGCCCGGTCCTGCAAAGTGACCAGGTTTTCCCGGGATTCGCTTAGGGCCAAAATGGCACTGTCCACGGTGATCGCGGCGCGGCTGTTTTGCAGCCGGGACAGATGTTCCCGCGCCGCCATTTCACTGCCTTGGGCGGCGGACAAGGCCTCGCCAGCCGCCCGGACTTGAACCTCAAAATCAGCTGGCAGGGGGGGCGTTTCGCCCAGGGCGGCCAATTCATCCTGAACCTGATCCAGTTTCAAAAGCAGCGGCTTGGCCCGCCGGATGCGTTCCAGCCGTGAGGTTTCGGCAATCAGGTCACGCATTTGCGCGGTGAGCTGGTCTTTTTCCTTTGCGATAGTGGCCAGGTCATCGGCCAGATCTTTCCAGTCCTTGGTGGAATGGGCCGCTACTTTGGCCGCACCAGCCGCCGCCCGATAGTCCTTCACGGCAAGGGCTAAGGTTTGGTTGCTGCCGCGGGGTCGGAAGATGGCATCGGCCTCTTGGTCCAGGCGCTGCATTTCGCCACCAAGATTGGCAATGCCGCTGCTGGCCTCGAACAGCGTCTTGCCCACATCATCACGGGCTTCCAGGATCGCCTGGCCGCCCTGACGCAGGCGAACATGATCCAGACCGAACATGCGTTCGAACAATGTCCGGTCCGCACCGCCCGTGAACGGCGCCAAGGCATCGCCGTCAAGGGCGTTACCCTGATCATCCAGCAAGGTGGCCTTACTGCCCTTGCGCCGGACAAAAGCCAGCTCACCGGAGGCGTTCTGAACCACGCCGCCAAGACGCATGGCCTGATAATCGTGTAAAAAATTGTAGGGCGAAGTCGCCTCGATGCCGAACAAAAGGTCGCCCAGACCATTCAGCATGGTCGATTTTCCGGCCTCGTTGGGCCCGATAATCAAATGCAGGTCCCGGTCCGGACGATTGCCAACACCTTTGGCAATTTCACCAAAATCAATGACGCGGTCGGTGAAGTGGCCATAGCGCAGCAGCTCGAAACGGCGCAGACGCATTACTCAGCCTCGGTCAATTGCGCGACCAGGTCGATGCCGGCCGCCTTGACAAGCTGGTCCAGGTCGTCATTGCCCACGGCTTGCAGCAGTCGTGCGCCATCGCCTGAAAGAACAGCAGACAGATCAGCGGGCAGCTTGTTCACCAAAGCCTTGGCATCGTTGCCGATCAAGGCCATCAGATCCTCATCCTGCCCGGCGCTCCCCAGACGCGCGGCCAGATCGCCGATGGCATCGTCGCGGGCCGCAATTTCGTCAATGGTGAACATTGCCTCGGTCTGGAATTGGATCTTTTCAACCCAGACATCCCGCCCCAGGCCCGAGGCCATGACATGGATATCTTCAACCAAACTCCGCTCTTGCCGGGATATCTCGCCATGCAGGGGGGTGCGGCCCGTCAAGGTCAGGCGCACGGCGACGACCCGCCCGTCGGCAAGGTCGGCGGCGCTATCGAGATGTGTGCGCACCAATCCCATCATCTGCTCCAGACTGGTTGTCGCCGTCAGGTCCACTTGCCGGTCCTCCCAGCGGGCGGCATCCAGGACCCGATGGGCAACGCTAACCCCGCCGTCCACCACGGTGACCAGGACGGCGCCCTTGGGTCCGGTTTCCCGGACGTTGCGGCCCTGCAAATTGCCGCAATAGATGATCGGTGGATCTTCATGGCGGCGGCTGAAGTCATGCACATGACCCAACGCCCAATAGTCGTAGTTCTTGCCCAGCAGATCATCCAATGTGCACGGCGCGTAATATGCATGGCCCGCATGGCCGGTCAGGGCGGTATGCAATATGCCGATGTTGAAACGATCCGCCGTGGCGGCGGGATAATCCGCCGCCAGGTTCCGGTCCTCGTCGCGTTTGGCGAAACTGCGGCCATGAATGGTGACTTCCAGCCCCGGCACCGGTACGGATTCCGCCTTGCGGTTGCCGAGCAGCTTGACATTGTCGGGCCACGGCATGGATTTCAGCTGGGTCTCTGCATCGTGATTGCCATAGATCAGATAGACCCGGATATCATGCTTTCCGAGGCGGGACATTTCCTTGGCAAAAAATAACGCCGTGCTCACATCCCGCTGACTGCCGTCAAACAGATCGCCGGCAATCAGGACAAAGGCGCACGCCTCGTCAATGGCCAGGGCGACAAGATTTTTCAGTGCCTGCCGCGTTGCCCCGCGCATGGCCTCCGCCGGGGCGTCGTCGTAGTTCGACAGGCCGAGCATGGGGCTATCGAGATGAATGTCGGCTGCGTGCAGAAACTTGAAATCACTCATTGCGCCCGGCTGCGCCTTCAGGTTTCTTTTTCGATCTTGAAACGGAAATCGCAGTGCGCGGCGCCGCCCATGATGGTTTGGGTGCGGGTCAGGGTGACGTCGGGGTTATAGCCCGTGCAGAGCGAGCCATCCCGGCCGCAGGAGAGAATGCTGCCGATGTGGGAGAGGCCCATCTCCGCATAGGTTTCGGCATAGCGGCAGCGGGTGACGTTGAAATCGAGTTGGTTTTTGCTGGAATGCAACATTTCCTTGGTCAGGGCATCGCCCTTTGACCAGCGGCCCATCAAGATGGTGAAGGTTTCCAGATCATTGGGTTGGTCGGTGCTGGCGGCCAGCTCGGCGCCCTGGCGCACGGCATCCTTGTTGATCGCCGTGGTGAGAATTTCCCGGGCGCGCTCTTCACCCAGTGCGATGACCATTTCCTCGTAAATCGGCTTGATGATGTTGGCCTCGATGCGGCGGACGTCCAAGATCGGCAGTTCATCCATGGCGGCGGTTTCCTTCTCATGGGGCTATGGTTGTGAGCAGCATAACAGAACCTGCCGCCCCGTTTCATTAAGGAATTCGTAACCTCCGATGGGACACACTGCCGCTCATGGGTGTGAAGCATGAAGCTGCATCCACGAAATGGCAAACCGTCGGCGACGGCGGGACGCAAAGCCACCGGCCTGTCCTGAGGGCATTACGAGGGACAGGCAGCGGGGTTACCGAAGGAGTGTTGCAATGCTGTCCAGTATCAGTTTTACGTTCGATATCTATTGGGCCCTCTGGATCACCATGTTCCCAAGCATCCCGTTCTGGAGCCCCCATGGCGCCGTCATGACGCCCATTTTGGGCGCCGCGATTTGTTTCCTGGCGGGCAAGTATTCCTGGGATATATTCCGCCGGACCTGAGCGTTCATCACGTTGATCAGGCCGCCGCCCCCTCGGTCGGTGGCGTTGAAATCAATTGTCCGCGCCGCCCGGCCCGCCCGCCGTCCCTGTTGTCACGCAGGACCATGAAGGCCACCAGCACCAAATTGATCAGGTTGAAGCCGATGCCGGTCAAAAACGCCAGGCTGTAGGCTGCGGTCAGGTCATAAATAAAGCCGCCCACATAGCCGCCTATCGCCATGCCCAAGGTGCCGAAAAACAGTATCACGCCTATGCGCCAGCCGGCCTGACTGTCGTGAAACAGCTCTCGTATGATGATGGCGTACATGGGCACGATGCCGCCATAGCCCAGACCATAGAACACCGACACTAAATACAGGCCCTCCAAGGTATCGGCATACATGAAACAAGCCAGACCCAACAGCTGCAGGGCGGAACCCAACAACAGGGTCGGCAAGCCGCCGATGTGGTCCGCCAACCAGCCATAGCCCAGGCGGGAGAGAAAGGCGGAGAACAACAGGATCGAAAGCATTTCCGTGCCCCGCGCCGTGGCGAAGCCCAGGTCGGAACAATAGGCCACGATATGTACCATGGGCATGGACATGGCCACGCAACAGCCGACGATGGCGATGCACAACAAGGCGAAAGTTGTGTTGGCCCGCATGCCCAGTACCAGATCTTCGCCGCCATTTGCCCCCGAGGCCCGCGCCAGCTTGTCCGCCGCCGCCCCGCCCCGCAACATGCGTGGGCTGGGCCGGCGCATGACCAAGGCCAGGGGGGTCAGGGTCACGAAGCTGAACAGGGCGTAGCCCAGCATGGTGTCGCGCCAACCGTATATCTCGATGAAATAGCCGAACACCGGCGGCCAGACGGCGCCGGCCAGGCTTTGCCCGCCGGTCACCACGGCGACGGCCAGCCCCATGCGCCGGTCGAACCAATGGGTCACGTTGGTCAGCAGCGGCGAGAACATCGCACCGTTGCCCAGTACGCCCAGGATCAGCAGATGGGCGCCCAGAAACACTACCGCCGTTTGCGATTGCGAGATCACCACCATGCCCACGCCGACGAAAATGGCACCGCAAAAGGCCGGGCCCAACATGCCCTTGCGATCCGACCACAGGCCCATGAGGATGCCGCCCACGCCGGCTCCGAACAGGGCGGCGGAATAACCGGCGGAGGGGACCTGCCTTGGCCAGCCGAAATCGGCGGCGATGGGTTTCAATCCGACCACCACCAAATAGGTGGAGCCGAAGGCGACCGTGATCATCAAGGTCGAGGCAATGGCCACCCACCACCCGTACGGCGATTCGATAGACTGTGCTTTCGATATGGACATTGCCGTGGAAATGAGGACCCAAGGGACAAAAAAAGACGGCGCCGGCGTGGTGCCGACACCAGGGGGAATGGTACAGTCCCACCAGTCAATTGGAAATAGCACGAATCCGCGCGTCAGGACGCAGCAACATGGAAAAACCGCAATGCCAGGTTTGTGGGGGTACCGACTGCCCGCCCCATGCCGCGCGGGGCGAATGGCACTATCGGCGCTGCGCCCAGTGCGGTCTGGTATTTCTCTCACCCATGCTCGACGATGCCGCCCTGGCCGCCCTCTACGCCAATCCCGACAGCGGCGGCACGCGGGCCTATTTCCGCAAGGAAGCCTCCAAGCTGCGCCGGGCCCGGGGCCGGGTGCGGCATTTGGCCAAGGCGGTTGCCGGCGGAACTGCGGGCCGGCGGTTTCTGGATGTGGGTTGTTCAGGCGGCTTCATGACCCAGGCCATGATGGAGGCCGGATTTACCGCAACCGGCATCGACCTTGACGGGGACGCCGTGGCCCATGCCCGGGAAAATTACCCCGGTGCCGATTATCTGGTTGGGGGTCTGGCCGATGTTGCCGCAAAGTTTAGTGAAGATTTTGACGCGGTCTATTGTTCCGAGGTGCTGGAGCATGTGGCGGACGCCAATGCCTTTGTCGCGGCCATTGCCGGGGTTATGGCGACGGGGGGCGTGTTGTATCTGACCACGCCGGACATTGGCCATTGGCGCCGGCCCCGGAAGCTGGCGGATTGGGACGTCTTCACCCCGCCCCATCATTGCCTGTTTTTCTCCATCGGTAACCTGACGCAGCTATTCCGCCGTCATGGGCTGGAGATCTATCATCGCCAATGGGCCTTTAAACCGGGCCTGAAAGTACTGGCCCGCAAATTAGGAAACACCACATGAGCACCGGACAAATCAGGGGACAATTCACGGGCATCTATCCCATGCTGTATGCATTCTTTGATCAGGCGGGCCAGCTGGACCGGGGCGCCATGCGGGCCCAGGTGCAGGGCGCCCTGGCCCAGGGCGTGCATGGCATCGCGGTGGGCGGCCTGGCCACGGAAACCAACAAGTTGTCCACGGAGGAACGCCGTTCCCTGATGAGCTGGGCGGCGGAAGATGTAGCTGGCCGGGTACCCCTATCCATCACCATTGCGGAAAACAATGTCCCCGGACAGGCGGCAATGGCGCAACTGGCGGCCGATCTGGGCGCGGCCTGGGTGGTCCTGCAGCCACCCCCCGTGCGGGGCGCGTCGGAGGCTGAATTGATCCGTTTCTATGGCGCCGTCGCCGACCAATCGCCCCTGCCCGTGGGCATCCAGAATGCGCCGGACTATATCGGCATCGGGCTGTCCAACGCCGGCTTCGCCGAACTGCGCCGCCGCCACCCCAACATCTCGATCATCAAGGCCGAGGGGCCGGCCACCTATATCGACGCCCTACGCCAGGACACCAGCGATACCTTCACGTTGTTCAACGGCCGCAACGGCATGGAGCTGGTGGACAGCCTGCGAGCCGGCTGCCATGGCATCATTCCCGGCGTCGATGCCTGCGACCGCCAGGTGGCGATTTACGAGGCCTTTGTGCGGGGAGACGAAGTGGAGGCCGACCGCGCCTTCGCCGACATCCTGCCCCTGCTGTTATTCCTGATGCATTCCATCGACCATCTGCTGTGCTACGGCAGGCGCCTGACCGCCCGCCGTCTGGGTATCTGTCAAAACGGGGGCGCGGTACATGACCGGACGCCGGCGCAACAACCGACTGATTTCGGCCTGGAGATCATGAACCGATTGTCAAAAGATCTGAGAAGTTTTTGAGGAGGAAACACCACCATGCGCATCCATAATCTGTACGAAGACGAGGACGGCCAATCCCATTTTCGCGATATCGAGGTGGAATGGACCTCGGAAGGCCGGGGCGGCAAACTATCGGACCGCCTGCCCGCCACGGGGATCATCTTCCGCCAGGTGCAGCCCGATTACGAACTGGACTGGCATGCCGCCCCGCGCCGGCAATACATCATCAACCTGGACGCCGGCGTGCAAATCACCGCCTCCGACGGCGAAGCCCGCATCATCGGCGCCGGCGAAGTGATTTTGGTCGAGGACATCAGCGGCAAGGGGCATCTGTCGAAAGCGGTGGATGAGAAAATCCGGCATTGCATTTTTATTCCGGTGGAGTGAGCATCAATAATGCGGCGGCGGCTGGTCGTCCGGCTGGTTGGGGCCCATATCGCCTTCGACGCGGGCCAGTCGCGCGCGCAGTTCGGCCAGGTCACGGCGCAGAGCCTCAATCTCGGTCCATTGTTTGTTCACCATTTCGTTCAGATCATCAATGGTGCCGTCCTGGTGGGCGATGTGGCTTTCCAGCGCCGTCAGGCGTTCCGACAGATCCTCGGTAGCGCTCATAACCCCACCTTGATGGCCAGGCCGCCGTCGATGGGGATGGTGGCGCCGGTGATGTAGGCGCCCGCGCCCGAGGCCAGGAACAGGGCCGTGTTGGCGCCGTCCCAGGGGCTGCCCATGCGGCCCAATCGCGGCAATTGATTGCGTTGTTCGCGGATCAGGTCTTTTGAATCGCCGCTGGTCCGGTGATACAGCTCCAGCGCCGTGGGGGTATCCATCAGGCCCAGCATCAGGACATTGCAGCGGATGCCGTGGGGGCCGTTTTCATAGGCCAGCCAGCGGCAGAACTCGTTCAGGGCGGCCTTGGCCACCTTGTAGGCAATCAGGGGATACATGGCGACGGAGGCGATGGAAGAAGTGTGCAAAATACAGCCCGCCCCTTGTTCGCGCATAATCGGCAGCACGTGTTTCGACAGCAGCATGGCACCGGTCAGATTGCGGTCCAGAACGTCCCGCCATTGGGCCAGCTCGATCTCCGCCGTATCCCAATCCACGATCCCGGCGCCCACGTTGTTGTGCAGGATATCGATGCGGCCGAAGGCGGCAATGGTTGCGGCCATCAGTTTGCGGCAGTCATCCTCGTCCGTGATATCCATCAACATGGTTTCGACTTCGAACCCTTCCGCCCGCACCTGCCGGGCGGTCTCGTCGAGGGAGGGCGCGGACCGGTTGGCCAGCATCAGCCTGGCGCCGGCGCGGGCAAACGTTAGTGCCGTGGCCCGGCCGTTGCCCATGCCGTCGGGTTCGGTCTGGCCGGCGCCGGTGATGATGGCAACCTTGTCTTGCAGAGTCATGAGGTTCACTTGGGGTGTTTCCTTGGGGAAAAGCCGCCGGCCTAGGCGCGCCGTTCCGATGCGGCGCGGCGTTGTCTGGTTCGCCGGTCATTCAGCCGCCGTTCAATGCCGCCCGGCCCGCCATCGGGCGAATTTTGCTGGCTTTGCCTCCGATCATGACCCCGGCGTTCCCCCGTGCGCCTTTGTGCGCCTCGTTCCATAACCATTTTTCCGCTCCGCCGTTTTTTGCAAGAAGGCCGACATCATGGCAGAAATCTCACGGTTTTGGTATACGCACCAGGGCAATCAGAGGCAATACCGCCAGAGAGGCGATCGTATAGAGCTTGAAGGCGTTGATATAGCCGATCAGGGCGGCTTGCCGCCCCATTTCATTGCTGACGGCCGCCAGGCCCGCGGCGCTGTCCGTGCTCCAGGCGCCAAGAGCCCAGGGCAGGGTCAGGGTCTTGTTATAGTTCGAGATGAATTCGGTCATGCCGGCATAGTTCGATGCGGTGGAAATGATCACCACGGTCACCGACAGCGAGATGAAGGCGGCGCTGCCCAGATTGCGCAGCAGGTGATAGACGGCGGAGGCTTCCGCCAGGTGCTTGTAATCCAGGGTGGCGAAGGCGGCCACAGTCAAGGGCACCCAGATGATGCCGATGGCCAGTCCCTGCATGACCGAGTTTAGGCCCACGTCAAAGACCGTGGTGTTGATGTCGAAGCTGGACATGTGCAGTCCCGAGGCGACCTGGATCAGGAAGCCGAGGCTCATGCCGATCCTGGGGTCCAGCCTGGAAACGATCATGGCGACGAAAAAACCCAAAATGGCGCCGGCGCCGCGCAGGCCCAGCAGCAAGCCGATAATGCTGTCCGGGTAGCCCAGCAAACCTTGCAGCAGGGGCGGCAGCAGCACCATGGGGGTGAAGTTCAACATGCCATAAATGGTGACGATGATCAGGCCGATGGCGAAGTTTCGGTCCAGCAACAAGGCCGGGTTCAGAAAAGGCCGCCGCGCGGTCAGGCTGTGGACGATGAACAAATGCAGGGCAATCACGGCCAGCGCCGCCTCGATAATGATCTCGGGGCTTTCAAACCAATCCTGCCGCTGACCCCGCGACAGCAGCATTTGCAGCCCGATTACGGCAACGGACAAGGTCAGAAAACCGGTCCAGTCCAGGCCGACGCCGGGCTGTTTACCCTTGTCGGTCAGAAACAGATAGAGCCCGACCAGGGCGATGGCGCCGAAGGGCAGGAACATGAAAAACGCCGCCTGCCAACCATAATCCTCAGCCAGCCAGCCGCCCAGCACCGGCCCGATCACCGGCCCCACCACCACCGCCATGCCGAACACCGATGTTGCCATGCTGTGTTGATGCTTGGGGAAGCTATCCAGCAGGATGGCCTGGCCCAGCGGGATCAGCGGCGCGCCGAAGGTCCCCTGAGCAATGCGGAACAACACCAGCACGGGCAGATTGGTGGCCAGACCGCAGAACAACGTGGCCACGGAAAAGCCCAACATGCTGCCCAGCATGACCCGGCGCCGGCCGAACCGCGCCGCCAGCCAGCCCGACATGGGCGTCATCACCGCCGTGGCCAGAATATTGAAGGTCATGACCCAGGCAATCTCGTCCTGGGTTGCCGACAGAGAGCCCTGCATTTGCGGCAGCACCACGGAAACCACCAGGATCGCCATGGCGTATTGGGTGGTGGCCAAGGTAATGGAGAATAGAATGGCCCAGCGGCGCCACGGGGGAAGTGCGATATGTTCTTGGGCGATGGCGGTCATGGTCGGGCCAAACGGTCCCTTGGCTGATCCGATTGGTCAACCAAAAAATAACGACGGGAAAGTGGAAACTTATGCAGAGAGAGCATCGGCGCGGCATGCCGGGCCATGATCACGGCAACGCGCCGCGCGCGGCAACGCGCGGTGGACTATCAATCTGCTGAGGATGAAAAACCGGGTTGGGCGGGCCGGTCGGAGGGGCGCTTTTAGGTTAAAGCAAGCCTTCCTTCTGGGCCCGCTTGCGCGCCAATTTACGGGCGCGGCGCACCGCTTCGGCCTTTTCACGGGCCCGGCGTTCGGACGGCTTTTCAAAATACTTCCGCATTTTCATTTCGCGGAAGACGCCTTCGCGCTGCAATTTCTTCTTCAGGGCGCGGAGCGCCTGATCGACGTTATTGTCGCGAACACTGACCTGTACCAGTGGTCTTCTCCTTCAAAATCCGCGGAATTTCGCCAATTAATGCCGAATTCCAGTGATCTATTGATATTTCCAGGACACCGGTTGCAAGGCGCAAATAACCTTTGCCAAGCACCGCCAGCCAATTGCCGCCGTATATAGACCAAAGCCGGGGGGATGTGAAGCGCTGATCCTTGCAATACTTGACCCCATGGGCAACTTGAAACAAGATGCCACCGTGCCTGTTCTTATCCTTGCCGTCATCGCCATGCTGGTTCAGCAAACCATGGCGACCGTGGCCAAAACCGCCATTCCCGTACTGTTTCCCGCCATCGCGCTTGAACTTGGCGCGGCCTCCGAGGCGGTGTTGGCCTATACCTGGATCTTCGCCGTCGTCGGCGTCCTGGTCATGGCGGGCTGCGGCACCTTTATCATTCGTTATGGCGCCATCCGCATAAGCCAGGTCGGCGGCTTGCTCATGGCGGCGGGGCTGGGTTGCGCCGCCCTCGTGACATTTGGGGCGACACTGGGGTTCTGGACCGGGATTGCGGCGCTGACCCTGGCCGCCGTGCTGATCAGCGTGGGTTCAACTTCGGCCACGCCGGCCAGTTCGGAGATCCTGGCCCGATACGCGCCGGCAAAATACGCGCCGTTGATATTTTCCATCAAACAGACCGGCGTGCCAGCGGGTATCGCCATCGCCGGTGCGCTGGTGCTGCCCTTGGCGGTCTGGATCGGCTGGCAAGCGGCCGTGTTGACGACCGCCGGCATCTGCCTGGTGATTGCCCTGGGATTACAGCTTTGCCGCCGTGAATTCGACAGGGACCGGAAACCGGACCAGAAGCTGGCCTTTGGCGATGTGAAGGAAACGGTCCGCGCCGTGCTGCGGCAACCGGACCTGCGCGCCATGGCCTTGGCGGCTTTTGTTTTCGTCGGCCTGCAGGCCATCTTCACGAATTTTACCGTGGTCTATTTGTATGAGGAATTGCACTACACGGCGGTACAGGCCGGCGCGGTTCTGGGGCTGACCACGCTGGTCGCGGTACCGGCACGGATTTTCTGGGGTGTGGTCGCCTCGACCGTTCTGCCGGCCCGTCCCTTGCTGGGCATTCTGGCGGCGGTGATGGCCGTGGCCGCCGCCGCCATGGGGGCCTTTTCGCCGGCCTGGAGCCAGTGGCAGGTCGCCGCCGTCTGCGTGGTGATCGCCATGACGGCGCTGTCCTGGCACGGCGTCTTGCTGTCGGAGGTCGCCCGCCTTGCGCTCGATGGCTCCGTCGGGCGTTTGACCGGCGGGGTTCTGGCCTTCGGCACGGCCGGGCAAGTGGCATCGCCCCTGCTGTTTGGCGCGCTGTACTTTCCCCTGGGTTATCAGGCGGCCTATCTGGCCGTGGCGCTGCCGGCGGCGGTGGTGGCTGCCATCATGCTGCGACGTTCACCTTAATGCGGGCAGCACCTGTTTTTCCAACAGCTCCAGGGCCCGGGCGGCATCAGGGATTCCCGACGTCGCGATACGGCCGCCGATCACCACCTTGTCCAGGCCCAGAGCGGCCAGGCCGCGCAATCTCCCGAGGCATTGTTCCGGTCCGCCGACAATGGCGAAATGATCGATGAAGCTGTCGGTCAAGGTGCCGGCCTGGCGGGAGTCGCCCTGGGTATGTTTGTTCATGTCGTAGTTGCTGAACAGGGTGTGCAAATGGGCCTGGGCGGCTTCCGACCAGGGGCCCATGGTGCGGCCGTGCATGACGTTGAAGCGGGCAAAGGTGGTCAGACCGCCGCGCACCAGATCACGGGCGGCGGTCATATCATCGTGGCAGGCCAGGTTGATATAGGCGCCATAGGCGACGCCGTCCGGCTCCAGGCCGGCCGCCTTGCGGGCATCCCGTGCGACGTCAATACCCCATGACAGACGGTCGAGATCGGCGCCCAGGGTGAACATCACCCGCTCCGCATGGCAGGCGCCGATGCCGATCACCCGGGGCCCGGTCGCCGCCACCTCCACCGGCACCTTTTGGGTGCCCGCCATCCAGCGGATGCGGCTGTCGGTCGGTGCATCGTGGAGATGCAGTTCCGACATTGGCGGGGCCACGTCCAGAGGGATATCGATTTCGTCAAAGGGCACCGCCTCGCCCCGCAGATAGGCCTGCAGGTGCCGCATGTAGGTTTCGAAATGGCCCACCTTGCCCGGCGCCCGGCCCAGATGCGCCAGGGCGCTGTCGCCCCGGCCGATGCCCAGAACGGCGCGGCCGTCCGCCACCCGCTGCACGGAGGCGATGGCGGTCGCGGTGGCCGCCGCCTGGCGGGTCACCGAATTTGTCACCGCCGTGGCCAGGCCGATGCGTTCCGTCACCGTCGCCGCCATGGCCAGGGCAACATAGGGATCGCCAGACAAATTCTGGCTGTCGACCACGGCCAGACCATCCCAGCCATTTTCCTCAACCGTGCGCGCCAGTTTCAGAATGCCCCGCGGCGAGGCGGCGCCCGTGGTCCAGACTTCCATGATTTATTGCGTCCCCAGCATATCACCCCTGGCCCAGGTGGCGTGGAAGCCTTCGGGCACCCGGCAGGGCAGGACCAGTTTGCAGACCGGGCCGTCGGCGAAGTTTTGCGCATCGAAAATATGCACTTCCGATTGCGCGGCCGCTTCGTTGCGAACGAATGACACCACATAGCCATGGTCCTCGGAGGTGGCGGAGGTGGCCGGCGCGAACGGCGCCTCGCTGTATTTGTAGCCCGGCCCTTCGGAATAATATTCCGAGGCACCGGTATCCAGGTCGAACTTGATCAGACCGGGGAAGTTGATCACCGGCTCATGATTGATCTTGGCGCAATAGGCATATTTCATATGGCCGCCCATGGCGGAATTATTCCAGGTGGGGAACTCGGCATTCCATTTGTCGTCCAGCATGCCTTCCTTGGTGGCACCGGTCTTCAGATTGGCCGACCAAAAATACAGCCGCGCGTCCAGGCCGTGGCGCCCCATGATGGTGGTGATGGAGCTAAAGTCGGGATTGCCCTGGGCATCATGGTGGGGGTGAATGCGGCAGCCGGTCATATGCAGCCAGTCGCCGTCCTCCCAGGCATTAATGGTGTGCAGGATGAAGCAGGGCTCGAACTCATACCAACGGATCTCTCTTGCCTCGCCGTGGCGCGGAAGAACGCCGAAACGGGTGGGCCAGCTCTCTTCAAACTTCAATTTCACCCGGCCGTGGCGATAGGCCTCTTCGTCCCAGATCAGGGGCAGGTCATGGAGAATGGTGTGTTTGCGGCTGATCCACATATCGTGGGGCATGCGGGGGCCAGGCAGTTCCACCGGCGTGAAGGCGGTCATCTCGCCAGCACTGTTGATCACGCCCTGGTGCATGTAGGGAAAGTCGCGGTTGTAATCGAAAAAGATGAAATCGTCGGTACTTTCATCGGTCTTGGCATGGGCCGAAATCTTGGTCGTGCGCTGGCCGTTGAAATCGGACTGCCCCAGGGAGGCCAGGGTTATGGGGTCGGCCAAATAAGGATCGCCGGATATGTACCAGGTGGTCAGCAGTTTGCCCGCGTGCATGACCACATCGGTGTTGGAGGTATCCTTGAGGGGCATGTCGGCGCGGTCGGCGCGGCGGGGATCCAGCATGCCGCCCCACAGGGCCTCGCCGGCGGCGGTTTCTTCGGCGAAACAGCTGGTTTGGATCCATTTGTTGCGATAAGTGGCCCGGCCGTCCTTGAAGTAAACCCCATGCAACATGCCGTCGCCGTCGTAACGGTGGTATTTGCCCAGGGGTTGATGCTGGTTGTTCGGTCCGTTGCGCACATAGACGCCGTCCAGGTCGGTCGGCATCTCGCCGATCACGGTCATGTCCTCGAATTCGACCACCAGCTCTTCCTGGATCGGCGCATAGTTGCCTTCCAGGTACTTATTCACCGGATAGATTGGTTTCCGCGTTGCCGCTTCCGTCATCCTGCCACTCCTGCTGATTACCACCTAATCATAACGCATGGTGACAAGTCCCGCCAGACAGGGACCGCCACGATTTGCGCGGACAGTTTGCGCGGGCGACGGAGCATTCTATACTCGGCGGCAATATAGGGAGGATAACCATGACCGAACAAACCATGCCCACCTACCGGGCCCTGGCCCATGACATCAAAAGCCTGGGCATCGAGTGTGTCTTTGGCTTGATGAGCGATGACACCGCCATGTTCGCGACCGAGCTGGATGTCATCGGGATAGACTTCCACGGTGCCAGGCATGAGAACAATGCCATTGCCATGGCGGAAGGCTATGCCGCCAATTCGGACCGCCTGGGCATTGCGGTCATTGGCCGGGGCCCGGCGGCGGCCAATGGTTTGCATGCCGCGATCTTCGCCTCGCGCACGGGCTCGAAGGTTCTGATTATCTATGGCGAGGCACCGGTGGGCGGCGGCGCGGTTAATACCATCGGCCCCGATTACAAGGCCTTCAATTCCCGTGGCGTGATGGCGGCGGCCGGGCTGCAAAACTTCTTCCCAACATCGCCCCAGGGCGCCCGCGCCGCCCTGGCCGACGCCATCGCGGCGGCCATGCGCGGCCAGGCGGTTACCCTGCACTTGCCGACCGACGTGCAATTGTCCGATGTGCGGGTTTCCGATGGCAGTCAGCCGGTGTTCCCAAAACCCCTGGCCCCGGCCCCCGCGCGGGCGCAGTCCGTGGCGGCGGCGGCCGAAATATTGGCCAAAAGTCAACGGCCCCTGATCATGGCCGGCCTGGGCGCCCATAAGGCGGGCGCCGCGCCGGTGCTGGAACAATTGGCGGAAAAGACCGGCGCCCTGTTGGCGACCTCGGCCCGGGGCAAGGATATGTTTCGCGATAATCCCAACAACCTGGGCATTATCGGCTCGTTCTCCCATTCCATGGCCCGGCGTTATGCCCAGCAGGCCGATTGCGTCATCGTCTTTGGCGCCGGATTGAACTTTCTGACCATGAGTTTCGGCGAATCACTGCCGCCCGTGCCCCTGATCCACGTGGACCGGGCCCGCCACAGCATCGGCCGCTATACCCATGCCGACCTGGCCGTGGTAGGTGATGCCCGCCTGGTCGCTGAACAATTGCTGGCCGCCGTCCCCGAACGCGGGGCGGGGGACAGGCCGTTTCACGACGAGGCGGTGCGCCAGGACATCGCCGCCTTTGATATCGCTCAGGATTTCCAGGCCGCCCATACCGCCCATACCATCGACCCGCGCTCGCTTGGGCTGGAGCTTGACCGCCTCTTGCCCGCCGACCGGAACCTTGTCTATGACGCCGGTAATTTCCTCGGCGTGGTGCCCTATGTCTCCAACCCCGGGCCCGGGCGTTTCAAAATGACCAACGAGTTCGCCTCCATCGGCCTTGGTTTCGGCACGGCGCTGGGTGTCGCCAAGGCGGCGCCGGAGACCACGACCGTCCTGTTTATCGGCGACGGCGGTTTCGTCATGACCATGAGCGAACTGGATACCGCCGCGCGGGAAGACCTGCCCCTCGTGGTCATCGTCATGAACGATTGCGCCTATGGCGCCGAACTGCATCTGCTCCGCGCCCATCAACAGCCCGTCGCGAAATCCCTGTTTCCCGATGTGGACCTGGCGCCCGTGGCGGCGGCCTTCGGGTTCGAAGTCGCCACCATTCGCTCGCTCGACGATTTGGCGGCGGCGGCGCACCTGTTGCGGGAACCATCGGGACCGGTCTTTCTTGATTGCAAAATCAATGCCGATATCGCCGCCCCCTTCATGGGCGAATTCGCGGCCTTTGAAAAACGCAATCGATAGCGGTATGCTGCCGCAACCGATACGGCGACAGCTGTTGTGCAAGCATGGCGAGACGCCTCCTTTGGATTGTTGAATAATATAAAATTAGGGGCTGACCCAGATAACTACGATTGTTCCTGCTAAACCCACTGTTTTATCTGCCGTAATTGATCTTGTGGTTTTGGATTGTTGAAATGCCACTCACATTCCTTCAAGAATAGCCCAAAGTGCTCTTTGGGGACACC
>JAYGEA010000008.1:0-4394 GCA_046582635.1 Alphaproteobacteria bacterium | reverse complement strand
TAACCGCCACGCCAGAACCTTGCGGCTGTACCAGTCCATGATCGCCACCAGAAAGAGAAAGCCCCTGGCCATCGGCAGATAGGTAATGTCGGCACACCACACCTGATTGGGACGTTCAATTCTCATCCCCTTCAGGAGATAGGGATAGACTTTGTGGTCTTTGGCCGGAATGGAGGTGCGCGGCTTCTGGTATATGGGCATCAAACCCATCAGACGCATCAAGCGCCGGACACGTTTGATGTTCACCGCCCAACCCATGGCTTGCAGGTGCCAGGTCATTTGCTGGACACCATAAAACGGCGTTGCCAGAAACTGCCGGTCAATCTCGGCCATTATTTCCAGGTTCCGGGCGCTTTCGCCCATAGGTTCGTGGTAATAGCTCGACCGGCTGAGCGACAGCAATGCGCATTGTTTGACCACCGACAGGTGTTTGTGGTTCCGCTCAATCATGGCGCGCCTCACTGGCCGCTCCAGGGCTTGAGCTTTCGTGACAAAAAATCGTTGGCGACCGTCAACTCCCCGATCTTGGCGTGCAGGTCCCTGAGCTGGGTTTCATCCGCCTGGACGGAACCTTTCGCCGCACCGCCGCGTTCAAAAACATCCGACGCGCCTTCCAAAAGCGCCTTCTTCCATTGGTGGATCATCGTCGGATGGACACCGAACCGGCTCGATAGCTCGGAAACCGTCCGCTCTCCCTTGATCGCTTCAAGCGCGACTTTTGCCTTGAAACCAGCCTGGTACTGTTTGCATTTCGACATCTCTGTTCTTCCTCCGTGTGAAGACCAGAAAACAACAAAATAGTAGCTTGCGTCACTGTCCGATTTCCGGGGAGTACCTCAAAGACCCCGACAAGTCGGTACGGGTCGATGAGCCTTGGGCCCACATACTGGCAGGTGAGGGCGATTTTGAAGGCGAGCTAGCCCGATTTGGGCATGGACTTCAACGGTCCTACCTTCTTGCATTGCTACAAGAACTTGCTGGGATTAGCGACGATGACGGTCCTACCTTAATCCTCGGCTGCGAAGAACCTGAAGCGCGCGGCGGGCGGGCCTGGATCGTCGGGACTAAACCTCGCACTTACCCCTTCTGCCGGTGCAACAACCGCAGGCGCAGGGCATTCAGCTTTATAAACCCTTCCGCATCGCGCTGGTCGTAGACGGTGTCTTCCTCGAAGGTGACGTGTTCAAGGCTGTACAGGCTGTAGGGGGATTTGCGGCCGACGACCGCCGCCGTGCCTTTGTACAGCTTCACCCGCACGGTGCCCTCGACGCATTCCTGGCTCTTGTCGATCAGGGCCTGCAGCATCAGGCGTTCCGGGCTGAACCAGAAGCCGTTGTAGATCAGCTCCGCATAGCGGGGCATGATCTCGTCCTTCAGGTGCATCGCACCTCGGTCCAGGGTGATGCTTTCGATGCCCCGGTGGGCGGCCAGCAAAATGGTGCCGCCGGGGGTTTCGTAGATGCCCCGGCTTTTCATGCCCACGTAGCGGCCCTCGACCAGGTCCAGGCGGCCGACGCCGTTGGCCCCGCCAAGCTCGTTCAGTTTGGTCAATAGTTCCGCTGGCGACATGGCCACGCCGTCGATGGCGGTGGCATCACCCCCCTTGAAGTCGACTTCCACGTAGGTCGGTTTGTCGGGGGCGGCTTCCGGCGAGACGGAGCGGGAATAGACGAATTCGCCCGGCTCGTGCCAGGGATCTTCCAGGGCCTTGCCCTCGGCCGAGATGTGGAGGAGGTTGGCATCGACGGAAAACGGCGCCTCGCCGCGCTTGTCTTTCGGAATGGGGATCTGGTGCTTTTCGGCGAAGGCGATCAAGTCGGTGCGCGACTGCAAATCCCACTCCCGCCACGGCGCGATGACCTTGATATCCGGGTTCAGGGCGTAATAGGCCAATTCGAACCGGACCTGGTCGTTGCCCTTGCCCGTGGCCCCGTGGGAGACCGCGTCGGCCCCGGTTTCGGCGGCAATCTCGATCTGCCGTTTGGAGATCAGCGGCCGGGCAATGGAGGTGCCCAACAGATACAGGCCTTCGTAGAGGGCATTGGCGCGGAACATGGGAAAGACGAAATCGCCGGTGAACTCCTCGCGCAGGTCTTCTACATAGATTTCCTTGATGCCCAGCAATTCGGCCTTGGCGCCGGCCGGCTCCACCTCTTCGCCCTGGCCCAGATCGGCGGTGAAGGTTACCACTTCGCAATCATAGGCTTCCTGCAGCCATTTCAGAATAACGGATGTATCCAAGCCGCCGGAATAGGCCAATACGACCTTGTTGATTTCGCCTGTCATGACGCCGCCTTGCAGATTTTCGAGAATGCGTGAATGCGGCGCGCAGTATAGGGATTTCGGCCTTCGGGGCAATGGCTGGCAAGCGATCAACAGCGGTTTGTGGCGGATTGCCGCGGATTGGGGCCAAATTCGGCGGACTGTGGCGGTATCGGCTCTACTCCCCCTCCCACCGGTGTCCCGCAACGACACCCAGGCCGGCGTAATGGGGGCGTGTCTCGATTGCGCGGCCGCCGCAGGCGCCGCAGCTTAGGCGGCGGGCCACGGCCGCCACGGCCGTGCGGCCGTTGAGGCGGGCCAGCAAAGGGGCGATGGCCAGCACCTTATGGTGGCCGCAATGCAGGCACCAGGCCGCGATGGGCACATCCTGGCCGGCCAAATCATCCAGGCGTGGTCCAGCCTCTGCGTTCATGCGTATAATCGTTATAGATTGAGAACAAATAGTGACTATATAGGAAACAAACCGCCTATGCCAGCTTGGTATAGCTTGCACCGGCACCATTGCATGCCTACATATGTTTCACGCGGTGCCGTACCGGGCCGCGCGCGGACGCCCGTTGGCTGGCTTTTTGGTAGAGCCCTGGGGTTCGGTGAAGATGTAGGACCTATGTGCCCATGTACCCCGTGTACCCCGTAAACGTCTATGGGAACGTATCGTAGGACCGCCATGCCCGCTCTAGATGGAGGAGATGGCGTCATGAACAGAATTACCGCCTTTAACAGCCCGTTACTCCTGGGCTTTGATCATTTCGAACAATTGCTGGACCGGGTGGCGAAATCCGCCAACGACGGCTATCCCCCTTACAACATCGAACGGGTATCGGAAAACGGCCTGCGCATTACCCTGGCCGTGGCCGGTTTCGCCCGCGAGGATCTGCAAATTTCGACCGAGGACAACCAGTTGATCGTCCGTGGCCGGCAAACGGACGATGAAGAGCGGGTCTATATCCATCGCGGCATCGCGGCGCGGCAGTTCCAGCGCAGCTTTGTCCTGGCCGAGGGGATCGAGATTTCCGGCGCCTCCCTGGACAACGGCCTGCTCAATATCGAATTGGTGCGGCCCGAGCCGGAAGTCATCTCCCGCATCATTGACATCGATGCCGGCCCGCCCGGCAGGAATGGCGCAAATGGCAAACTATCGGTTAACGACGGCAGTACCGAGGCAGGGGAGGGTTAGATCGTGGATATCCATCAAGAAGGGTTGCGCAACCTGTCCAGCGAAGGCCTGGCCTTGCTGGGCGCCGACCAACTGGCCTATATCCGCCCGCATCTGGTGAAGGGTCAGACCATCTATGTGGTGCATGGCGCCAACGGCAGGGAACTGGCCGGCTTCGATAATTACGCCGCCGCCATGGCCGCCTGTTACGAGCACGAACTGGAAGCTGTGCCGCTAAATTAGGATGCTAAATGTGCCAGCACACCAAATCCGCGTTCTTTTGAACGCGGATTTGGTGCGCCAACACATTGAAATAGATCAAAATATCAGGCGGGATTGTTGTCATAGCGCTTGTCATGGTGGGTGGCGACGGCGCGGATGTTTCCCCAGGCGCAGCGTTCCATAAGCCAGTCACGGAGGGCATTGGAACTATAAGCCCGACCCGCCAAGAGGATATTGCCGGCTGGCAGGCTTTCGAGTCGTCTGTTAAGAAGTGGCTCAGAGGGCTGAGAACGGCATCATGGCGGCCCATATTGTTGCGATGATTTCGCACAACAATGCCCTGAACCACTTGAGGATGAGTCGGAAGTTGTAACCGACGGGGCTCATGACGGCGTTGATCTGGTCGCCGTGGCGGCCTTTCAGATAGTTGCGGTCCAGATGGCCATCTTCCTTGCAATGGCCGATCACCGGTTCGATCGCCGATCGACGCCGGAGTTTCTTCTTGATTTGCCCATGCACCCCACGCTTCTGCCCGGAACGGAAGACCCGCATGGGTTTCGGCGCCTTGTGGCCCACATAGCCCTTGTCCACGTGCCAATGCGGGCACGCAGGGTCTGGTCCGTCACGGCAATGCCCCCCGTCACCGCACTGACGGCGGCGGCCGCCGCCAGCCCGGCGCGGACGGCGCGCTCGGCCTGGTCTTCATGCGCCTGGGGCCAGCCGAAATAAGCCA
>JAYGEA010000364.1:0-16836 GCA_046582635.1 Alphaproteobacteria bacterium | reverse complement strand
AGGCTTCAAATATCTGAAGATTAAGAAACAGAAACCCGGCGACCGAGATTCCGTGACCTTGAAGACAGCCGGCACCGCCGTCATCAAATGCGCCCTGCACCCGAAGATGAAATTGACCGTGGTGGTCACGGAATAGGGCGCTATTTCAGAGCGTATGCCAGGTCCGCGATCAGGTCTTCGCCGTCTTCGATGCCGCAGGACAGGCGGACGAGGCCGTCGCTGATGCCCAGTTCCGCGCGGGTTTCGGGCGGGATGGAGGCATGGGTCATGATGGCGGGATGTTCGATTAGGCTTTCCACCCCGCCCAAACTTTCGGCCAGGGCGAACAGCTCGGTACGTTCCAGGAACCGGCGGCTTCGCTCCAGCCCGCCCTTCAGGATCGCCGTCACCATGCCGCCGGAATAATCCATCTGCCGCACCGCCAATTGGTGCTGTGGATGGCTGGGCAGGCCGGGATAGTAGACCACCTCCACATCATCGTGGGCTTCCAGGAATTCGGCGATGACAAGGGCATTTTCACTGTGCCGCTGGATGCGGATGGGCAGGGTCTTCAGGCCGCGCATGGCCAGAAAGCTGTCGAACGGTCCGGCGATGGAACCGACTGCGTTGTGCAAATAGGCCAAACGTTCGCGAAGGTCGCTATCGTCGCGCACCGCAACCACGCCGCCGACCATGTCGGAATGGCCGTTGAGGTATTTCGTCGCCGAATGCACGACGATATCAAAACCAAAATCAAGGGGCCGCTGAGATATGGGCGAGGCAAAGGTGTTGTCGGCCACGGTCAGGATGCCCCGGGGCGCGGCCACCCGGGCGATGGCGGCGAAATCCACCAGGCGCAGCATGGGGTTGGTGGGGCTCTCAACCCAGATCATCTTGGTTTCGGGACGGATCGCGGCCTCCAGGGCGGCTTGGTCCGAAAGATCTACATAGCTAAAATTCAGACCGGCGGAGCGCCTGCGCACGTCCTGGAACAAACGATAGGTGCCGCCGTACAGATCATCCATGGCAATGACATGATCGCCGCTGTCCAGCAGCTCCAATATGGTGCCGCTGGCCGCCAGGCCGGAGGCGAAGGCATAGCCCTGGGCGCCGTTTTCCAGATCCGCCACGCAGGCTTCGTAGGCCATGCGGGTGGGGTTCTGGCTGCGGGAATATTCATAGCCCTTGTGCACACCGGGGCTGTCCTGCACGAAGGTGGAGGTGGCATAGATCGGCACCATGATGGCGCCGGTGGTCGGGTCGGGCGGCTGGCCGGCGTGAATGGCGCGGGTGGCGATGCCGTGGCGGTTGCGTGACATGTGAGGAGGCTCCTAAGTTTAGCTGGCGACAACCGCGTTGCGCCGAAGATGATTCAATAGATCGACCTTGGTGATCAGTCCGAGAAAATGGCCATCGTCGACGATGATGGCAACCCGGTCGGCGCGCAGGATGGGCAACAGGCTCTCCATGGCCTCGCCCGGCGCCAGCATTTCCAATCGGTCAATCATGTGGCCCGACACAGGGTCGCCAAAGCGTTTCGGGTTCTGATACAGCGCCAGCAGCAGATCGCTTTCATCAATGATGCCCAGAATACGGTCGCCGTCCAGCACCGGCAATTGACTGACATCGGCCATGCGCATGCGGCCATAGGCCCCCATCAGGGTATCGTCCGGGGCGGCGGCGACCACGGCGCGGTCGTCAAAGGGGCGCGAAATCAGGTCCCGCAGATCGCCGTGTTGGGGCCGATCAGTGAACCCCTGATCGGCCATCCAATGAGAATTGTACATCTTGGATAGATATTTGTTGCCGGAATCCGGGATCAGGGTGACCACGGTCTTCGGCTCCGTCTGCTCCCGGCAATAACGCAGCGCGGCGGCCAGTAAAGTGCCCGCCGACGAGCCGCCCAGGACGCC
Organism: Alphaproteobacteria bacterium; assembly: GCA_046582635.1. Lineage (GTDB taxonomy): Bacteria > Pseudomonadota > Alphaproteobacteria. The sequence continues at coordinate 14,944 of JAYGEA010000364.1, read as the reverse complement.
TTCCCTGGCCAGCAATTCCCCCGCCGCGGCCAGGCTTTCGTGATCGGGAATGGCGTAGGCTTTGCTGATCAAGTCGATGTCGCAATTGGGCGGCACGAAATCCTCGCCTATGCCCTCGACCAGCCAGGAGCCGAGATCCCCCGCCACGCCGTCGTTGACCATGCCGGCCAGGATAGAGCCTTCCGGATCGGCCAGGATCATTTCCACCGAGGGCTTAACCTGTCGGAAAAACCGCGCCAGGCCCGTAATGGTTCCGCCCGAACCCACGCCGCAGACCATGGCATCGATCCGCCCTTCCGTCTGGGCCCAGATTTCGGGGCCGGTGCCCGTCTCATGGGCCTCGGGGTTGGCCGGATTGGCGAACTGGTTGACCCAGAGACTGTTGTCCATCTCGCCCGACAGCCTCTCGGCGACGTCCTGGTAATAATCCGGATGGCCCTTGGTGACGTCCGAGCGGGTCATCATGACTTCGGCACCCAAGGCACGGAGATGGAAAATCTTCTCCTGGCTCATCTTGTCGGGCACGATGACCAGCATCTTGTAACCCTTTTGCGCCGCCACCAGGGCCAGGCCCAGACCGGTATTGCCCGCCGTCGCCTCGATCACCGTGCCGCCGGGTTTGATCTGGCCGTCCCGCTCCGCCGCCTCGATCATGGAAAGGCCGATACGGTCCTTGATGGAGCCTCCCGGATTCTGGTTTTCCAGTTTCAACAGCAGGCGGCAGGGGCCGGTGTCGAAGGTCCGCAAGGCCAGCATGGGGGTGTTTCCGATCATCTCGATGATGGAATTGTAGACCGTCATGATCAGCCCTAGCCGCGTCCCCGGTAGGGTGCGACGCCTTGATCGGGTATCCAAACGCCGGCGGGGGGGTCGCCCGTGGCGTAGAAAACGTCGATGGGCATGCCGCCGCGGGGATACCAATAGCCGCCGATACGTAGCCATTTTGGCGCCAGCAATTCCACCAGCCGTTTGCCGATGGCCACGGTGCAACCTTCGTGAAAGGCGGGATGATTGCGGTGCGATGCCAGATAGAGCTTCAGGGACTTACTCTCGACAATCCAATCGCCCGGCAGGTAGTCGATGACCAGATGGGCGAAATCCGGTTGCCCGGTCACGGGACAGAGGGAGGTGAATTCCGGGCAAGTGAAGCGGATCAGATAGTCATCGTCGCGATGAGGGTTCGCCACCCGTTCCAGCACCGCCTCTTCCGGGCTAAGCGGGGCCTCCACCGCGCGGCCAAGCTGGCTCAATTCGTTCGTCTCCATGTCGCTCATGCCCTGTCTCCGATCATTTGCCGCGCCGTGACCTTAATTTAGGGTCAATGGTCTGGGAAGCAATGGTCTTCATATAGGGGCCTTTAGCCGCGAGTTATTTTGGGCGCGCGCAAGGTAATCAGGACAATTTCGGGCGGGCAGTTGAAGCGGATGGGCATGCTGGCGACGCCGGCACCCAGGGAGGTATAGCCGATCATCCCCCCGTGCCGCCACAGACCACGGTTATACGCCCGGCAGCGGCGCAGATGACTCATCACGGGGCGGCCGCCGGGCAGACAAATTTGTCCGCCATGGGTATGGCTGCACAAATACAGCTCGAACCCCGCCGCGGCGGCGATGTCGGCGATTTCCGCCGAATGCACGGCGACAATGCGGCAGCCCTCGTGCGGTTCCAGCAAGGCGTCACGAGCGGCCTGGGTATAAAAGGAATGAACATCGTCCAGCCCGGTCAACCCAAGCCCTTCCAGGATCGGCACGGCCGCCGCCGGATCATGGTTGCCAAGCAGGGCATAGCGTCCGTCCGGTGCATCGGCGGCCGCCAGAATGGGCGCCAATAGTGCCAACCCGGTTTCCGGCGGGTCTTGATGGCGATCGCGGTAATCGCCGGTCAGCAGCAACAGGTCGGAAGATGCCGCGCGGACCAAGGGGACAATACGGTCGGCCAGTTCCGGCAGCAGATCCAAATGCGGGTCACTGATCTGGAGGATACGGTAGCCGTCGAAAGCCTTTGGCAGCGAGGGCAGGGTCAGGGACAGCGCCTTGATGGAGATGTCCAGGGCGTTGGCCCGGCCACGGCTATACAGGCCGAAAAGATGCAGAAAATTTTCAAACTGTGAAAATGACAGCTCCAGCCCGCGCCACCACCGATGCCCGACCGGGCCATCCGGCGAAACTTTACGCGGCGATGTTTCCAAGGCGCGGCGTCGGGTAAACCATGCCGTTTGCGGCTGTGCGGCGTTCTGGTCACGATTGGTCACGGTGTCACTCACCACTGTCGGCCAACTTGCAGGCCGGTGGAGACGGCCTCTATTTCGGCAGTTTAGCTTCCGTGATTATGGCACCTTGCAGGCGGGCCCCGTCAATGGAGGCATTGGATAAATCCGCGCCGCGCAAATTGGCGCCGCTGAAATTGCTGTTGGTTAGATTGGCTCCGCGCAGGATGGCGGCGGTCAGATTACAGCGGCTCAAATTGGCCTCGGACAAATTGGCCGGCCAGGAGCGGCCGGTGGAATTGCCCTCGCGGACCTTGATGTCGGCGGCGGATATATCGGCCTCGATCAGACTGGCTTCGGTCAGATCGGCGCCCGATAGGTTAATTCCGTGCATTTCCGCCTTGTCCAGTTTGCCTTTGTAAATATTAGCGCCGGACAAATCAGCCATGTTCAGGGACGATCCCATGAAACGCGCGCCGGTCAGGGCGGCGTCCTTCAGGAAAGCACCGGACAGATTGATGCCGGAGAAATCCACATTGTCCAGTTCCGCGCCGTCCAGCACCGCGCGTTTGCCTTTGGCCCCGAACGAGGCCATCCACTTTTCGTGGTCGCGAATGGTATCGCGCAGATCATCGGGCAGACTATCGACGGAGATCACGATTTCGGCCCCGGTCAGGTCCGCGCCGGACAAATCCACGCCCTCCATGGAGGTGTTGGACAGTTTCACGCCGCGCATGTTGGTGTCCTTGACCTTGATGCCGTTCAATTTGGCGGAGCTCAGGTTGGCGCCCTCCAGGTTGGCGCCGCTCAGATCGGCATCGGTCAAAATTGCATTGGTCAGAATGGCGCCGGACAAATCCGTTTGCGCCAGCACGGAACTGGCCAGCCGCGCACCGGACAGATTGGCCCCCTTGAGAGAGCCCCGCTCCATCTCCAGGTTACTGCTTTCGGCGTTGACCACCTTGGTGCCGCCGTCGGCGGCGGCCGTCATCAGGGTACCGTCGCGCAGATCGACGCCGAACAGATTGGCGTCCGTCAAATCGGCGCCGCCCAGTTGCGTGCCCCGTAAATCGCAGTTGGACAGATCAGCGCCGATCAGATTTGAATTTCGAAGGTCGGCGACAAACAAGTCCGCCTTATGAAAATTAACCCCGACCAACATCGATTTAGACAGTTGCGCGCCGGTTAATTTGGCTTGGCTCAGATCGGCACCGCCGAAGTCCATGCCCTCCAATTCCTGCAACGAAAAATCTGCCCGCACCCCGCCCGGCCGGTCTTTTAGCCAACGGCTGTGCCGCGCCAGAGTAAGTTGAATTTCCTGGGTAATCATCTGTAATCCGAACAAAGTGGTGCCCAACGGCATAATGGACTTCCGAGGTAACCAATGCCTTAAGGCATAATCTAGTTTTTGGTGGTTTTCCTACCCATGGCGCGGAAAAACATCGGCGCCAGAGTGACGATCAGCAGGATCCGCACCAAATGCATGGTGGCAACAAAGGCGGTGTCCACGTCCAGTGCCAGGGCGATCAGGCTCATTTCCACCAAACCGCCCGGTGAAAGCGCCAGCAACAGGGCATACATGGGCAGGCCCAGCAGGGGCGCGGCCACGTAGGCGAAGGCGGCCGCCAGGGCCAGCATGCCCAGGGCCGAGATGACGCCAAGTATAATGGGCCTGGCCGTGGCGCGCAGGTCCAGGCCCACGAACCTTGCCCCGATGGCCGAGCCGATGATGACTTGCGCCACGAAGATCAGTTCCGCCGGTGGCCGGCCTTCGACCAAGCCGGCCAGATAGGCGGCGGCGGAGACCATCATGGGAAGGAAAACCTGGCTGCCCGGCAGGGGCAGTTTCTGGCCCAGAATATAGCCGATCACGGCGCAGGCCGCCAATATGGCCAACTCACTCCCCGCCGCCGCCGGGCGTCCGGCCAGCACCCGGGCCGTGTTGGGAATATCCAGGTCCGCCATCCCGGCCAGGATCAGCGGCAGCAGGAAAACCACGACGAAAATCCGGATGGCATGCACCAGGGCAATGGTGCGCGGGTCGCCGCCATTCAGTTCGCCAACCAGGGTCATTTCGCCAAGGCCGCCCGGAGTGCCGGAGAAAAAGGCCGTGGCCCGGTCCATGCCGCCGATGCGGTGAAGGAAGAAGACCGACAATCCCGTCATCGCCGTGACGAATATGGCGACGGTCAGGGCGCCCGCACTCCAATTCTGCAGTTGTTGCAGGATCTGCGGCGTGAAGGCACTGCCCAGCAACGTTCCCAACACGGCCGTCATCGACAGGCGCAAGGGCATGTGCAGGGCCACGGGCGCGCCGGCCAGGGCGGCAATGGTGGTGATGGTCATGGCCCCCAGCATCCAGGCCAGGGGCATGTCAAAATAGTAGAACACCGCGCCGCCGACCGCGCCCAACAGAATCGAGAATACCAACCGGAAATATAAATTCATGGAGCGCTAGTATCCTGGTTCAGAAATACGTCGTGTTTAGGACGGTCATACAAGCCCCTCGGCTAGGAGGGTGGTCCGACGTGATGTGGGACATCATAAGGAGCACCCGACGACGTCCGAGGGGTTTGTATGACCGCCGAAACGAACCTAAACATGACGTATTCCTGAACCAGGATACTAGTCAACAAACCGCCCCAGGCGTACCGCTGTTTGACCCATGCGGGGCCTGTGGGTGGGCATGATCAGGATGCAATCGTCATGGGGGGTGACGATGGGCTGCGGGCCGTCATGGCCGATCAATGTGCCGGCCTTGGGGATCACTTCCAGGGCGGTGTAGGATTGGGCGAAGCTGAAGGCGTCGGTATGGATGGTGATGGGGCCGACGACTTCGATCAGACGCTGTTCGGGGGGATTGGGCACCAGATAGGGCGCCGCGGCGGCGCCTTCAATCATCCCCAGGGCGTCGAGGTAATGAAACACCGCCTGAATGGCCACCTGCCGGGAGCTATCGGCCCAATGCTGGCCGCATTCGATCAACAATGCCGTTTGCGCCGGTTCGACCATGGCAAAGGGGCCGTAATCCCGCATGCGAGGGCCGGCGGCATGGCCGGGGTCGGACACCACATGTTCCGGTACTCCCATGGCGAGCGCCAGGCGTCGGCCCTTGGGCGCGGTACCGGCCAACATCAGGGCCGGGCAGGGCAGTTGCATGGAATGCAGATCCAGCAGGAAATCGGCTCCCGCCACCACGCCCCGGATCGCCCGGGCCCGGGTCAGCTCGGACGATTGCCGCGCGCCATCCAATATTTCGTCCGACCACAGGCGGTTGAAATCTTCGTCCACGAAGCGGGAGGCAGTGGGGTTATCCACATCGAAGGAATGATAGGCATCCACGTTGGCAAAACTTAGGGTCAGGCTGCCGCGCGTGGGCCGGACATCATTTTCGAACAGCACGCCGAGGGCGTGGGCGCCGCAAACCTCGTTGCCATGGGTCAGGGCATTGATCAGAACATTCGGCCCCGGCTGACTGCTGTCAAAGCGGTGGACATAGTCGATCCCGGTATTGCCGTTGCGATAGGCCGAAATATCGGTCGGCAACAGCTCCAGGGCGGGGTCGCTCGTGCCGCTCATGCCATGGCTCCATAGTCGATGGGTTGGTGGCGATTGAGGGGGATGCCCGCCTCCGGCATGGGGTATTTCAGACCGGTGGCGCAATTAAACAGGACGCAACGGTCCTTTTTGTCGATCCGGCCATCGGCCACCGCCGCCCGCCAGGCGGCATAGGTCGCGGCCCCTTCGGGACACAGCAACAGCCCGCCCTTTTGGGCCATGTCGTCCCGGGCCCGGAATATGGTCTCGTCATCCACGGCGATGGCGAAACCGCCCGATTGCCGCACGGCGCGTAAAATCAAAAAATCGCCTACCGCGACGGGCACCCGGATGCCGGCGGCCTCGGTGCGCGCATTGGGCCACAGATCGGCATGTTCGACGCCATCCTCGAACGCCTTGACGATGGGCGCGCAACCGGTGGCCTGGACGGCGATCATCCTTGGCCGTTCCGGCCCGATCCAGCCAATGGCCTCCAACTCATCAAAAGCCTTCCACATGCCGATCAGTCCGGTGCCGCCCCCCGTGGGATAAAAAATCGCATCGGGCAGTTTCCAACCACATTGTTCGGCCAGCTCCAGACCCATGGTCTTCTTACCCTCGATCCGATAGGGCTCTTTCAAGGTCGAAAGATCGAACCAGCCCATGGCCTCCTTGCCCTCGCCGACAATCTTGCCACAGTCATTGATCAGCCCGTTGACGCAGTAAACCTTGGCCCCCTGCAAGGCGATTTCCCGAACATTGGTTTGCGGCGTGTCGTCGGGACAAAAGACAAAGGCCTCGATCCCGGCCAGGCGGCAATAGGCGGCCATGGCCGCGCCGGCGTTGCCGTTGGTGGGTATGGCCATGCGCTTGATGCCCAGTTCCTTGGCCATGGACACGGCCAGGCACAGGCCCCGCGCCTTGAAGGAACCGGTTGGCAGGCGGCCTTCATCCTTGATCCACAAATCGCCATTCACCCCCGGTGCCGGCATGATGGGGGTCATGCATTCGCCCACGCTGAGGATATTTTCGTTATGGCGCACGGGCAGAAATTCACGATAGCGCCACATATCGGGGGGGCGGGCGGCCAGGGTTTCCTTATCCAGCGCCTTGCCGAGGCTGTCGAGGTCGTAACGCACCAGAAAAGGCCGGCCCACGGATGACAGACCATGCAATTGATCGGCCGGCACCTGTTCACCGCTCAGACCGCATTCCAAATGGCTGACAAATGTCGGCCGCTGTTCGGTGATATTTCGCCAGGTTTCCATGGCCTTAGACTCCCGCATCCGTGCCGTCATCAATCGTTATGGGATAGATGCCCGGCGGTACATTGCGATAGGGTAGGCCAAGCAGATCGGCGGGCCCCCAATCAGGTGTGTCGACAATGAGGATTTCGCCGGCAATGGGTTCATAGGCGGCCCTGAAATGGGTCTTGGAGCGCAGAGCGATAATATCGAACTCCTCGAAATCCAGGCCGCATTGGGTAAAGGGATCGGTATCCAGCGCGGTGACGCTGTGGGACGTGACGATCACGGCAATACGGCCATTGTCGATCACCGCGCTCAAACCCAAATCCAGTTCCTCGCCCGTGCGGACCGGCCCGGTGATGCGATAGCGCAGGTGACCCGTATATGTGACGAAACCCGAAAATAATACCTGCGCGCCCGCCATTTCCGACGATTTGCCGCCCACCGTGGTCATCAATTGCCCGCCCAGCCCGGCCGAGGCCGCGGCCTTGGCCGCGATCGGGTCATGCAGGTAGGGCACGGCGGCCCGGCCCACATCACGGGCCAGCATGGCGTGCAGCAAATGGGTAGAATCGTTACCCCGATCCGCATGCTCCAACAGCACCACGGGCCGGCTGCCCTTGGCCAGCAATTCGGCGGTTTTTTCCAGCGCCGTCATGGGGTCATAGACGGGCATCGCGCCATACAGCGCTTCCCGCGCTTCCACCAGACGGGCGCTGAGGCGTTCGGCGGTGCGTATGGCCAAGACCTCGTCGCCGTCGGCGATGGCCAGTACGGTGGCGCCGATCTCAGGCACATCCGCGTAGGCGAACCCGGTGAACAGCGTGACATCCAAAATGCCCGGTTGGGCTGCCGCGGCGCGAACATCGGCCATGATCTCCCGCAAGGGCGAGATTTCCGTGGCGGTAAAGATCGACGGCAGCACCAGGCCCGGCCGGGCCGTGGCCGTGACCGGCATGATCTCGCCGGCCAATTGTCCCAGCAGCAGGCGGGCGGCCCGTTCGCCGGTTTCGGCCATGTCCGTATGGGGGCTGTGGCGAAAGCTGCAGACGATATCGGCCAGGGCGGCCTTTTCCGCCCCGACGTTGCCATGCAGATCCATGGCCAGGGCAATGGGATAATCATCGCCCAAGGCCTTGCGCAGGCGGACCAGGATGGTGTGTTCAGGGTCCATGTCACCCCTGGCCACCATGGCGCCGTGCAAATGCAACAACAGCCCGTCCGTCTCGTCCCGCCACAATGTGGCGCGCGAGACCAATTCGTCGGCCAAGGCTTGTACCGCCTCTTTTGAAACCGGGCCGGACGGTGCGCACTCGGTGCAGATCAACCCCTCCACGGCCACGTCGTTTTGCTGGCATATATTTAGGAAACCGCCAAAAACCGTGTTGGAGCCAGCGAAGGCCTCGGCAATTTCATCACCCCGCACGGCGCGCCGTTCAAAATCCGCCAAGGTGGTTGTCTCGGGCAGGAAACTGACGGTTTCATGGACAATACCGCCCACCGCCAGACGGTTATGGGCCAAACGCTTCTTGGTCTGCCGTATCATGGAATAAACTGTTCGTTCAAAATGCGTTCTTCCAGATTATGTTCCGGGTCGAACATTAAATGCAGCTCGGCGTCATGGTCCTCGACCACTTCGATCTCGACCACGGAGCGGAATTCCTGGTTGTCGGCGACCACGGAAACCGGACGTTTATCGGGATCCAGAATATCGAAGCGGACCCGCGCCGTGCCCGGCAGCAGCGCCCCGCGCCAGCGCCGTGGGCGAAAGGCGGAAATCGGCGTCAGGGCCAGGATCTCCGCATCCAGGGGAATGATGGAGCCATGGGCGGAGAGATTATAGGCGGTGCTGCCGGCGGGCGTGGCGACCAGCACGCCATCGCATACCAGTTCTTCCAGGCGCACATTGCCGTCGATGGAAATCCGGATCTTGGCCGCCTGCCGGGTTTCGCGAAAGACCGAGACCTCGTTGATGGCCATGGCCTCGTGTTGTTCACCGTTGGCGTCCCGCGCGACCATGGCCAGGGGGTGGAGCACCGCCAGCTCTGCGGCGGCAAGCCTGGCTGGCAAATCAATGAGTGAAAAATCGTTCATCAGGAAGCCAACGGTGCCCTGGTTCATGCCGTAAATGGGCAGGGCAAGATGCCGGGTATCATGCAGAACGCTCAACATATACCCATCGCCGCCCAGCACGACGATAACTTCGGCTACCTCCGGACCCACATCATCGTAGCGGTCTCGCAGTTGCACCAAGGCGGCCGCGGCCTGTGGCGTCTCGCTCGCCATGAAGGTTACTTTTTTGCCAGCCATCCGTTCGTGTTCCATCCATCGTGTCTTTGTCACCGCGTCGTTGCAATTAGACTTATACCAAGTGATGGTGATAAAGACTCATATAGATCGTTTCAGAGGTCCCTCGGGTAGGATTGGAAGCGCCGGCGGTACTGGTACCGTCAAGCTTTCACGACGCCGCAGAGGGACCTCAGAAACGACCGAATTCGGCGCTTTAGGAAGGCTTTCGGCGGCGTCCCGCGCTGCTTATGGTACCAGCACACCAAAATACTGCGGCGCAACCCGCTCCTACCCGAAAACCTTCGTAAAGCGTCTATATGGGTCTTTATCACCGTCACATGGTATTGGTTGGCCAAATCGCAGTCGAGATCACATAATGACAGATAAACGTAATTCCTAGGGGAAGAAATTATGCCGCGCTGCATTTTTTGGATATTTTTGTCCATGATGGTTGTCTTGGCACTGCCGAACACCGCGCGGGCCGCCGACCGTCATGGCGGTTATTACTATCCGCCCATCACCAGCGAGGAAACATTCCGCGCCCGTTCCCCCATCATGGAAAATGCCAGCCGCGAAGTGCGGATCGGTTTCATCGTGGTCCAGACCAATGGGCAAAGTAAACGCGCCTATTCGCCCCGGTACGCCATGTTCGCCAAGGGCGATGAGGCGGAAAAATTGATCATCGTGGGGTTGGACCAGCATAGTTTCGCGACCCTGTTCCGGGCCCGCGGCGTGTTGGCGCAATTGACGGCGGAGGCCCGCGCCTCCGCCCTGTTCCGCAATCTGGCGGTGGAGGATTTGTGCACATTTTTTGATTTAGCCAGAATGCTTGGCTTCGCGCAGATCACCATCAGCGATGGGCGGACTTATGCCCACCGTGTTAATTTGCGCTAGGACCGCTTGCGAAGTCTAAAGAACAGTAACAATGCCAAGATCGCGATGACTGCCAGGATTATCAGCCCGACCTGGACTAGAAAGGCCATGGGTTGCGCCATGAGGCCTGATGTGCGGGGACTGGATGTAGCGGCAACTTTTCCTTGGGCGGCCTCGGCGGGCAGGTCCTGCAACAAGTCGCCAAAGGCCTGTCGCAGAAATTCCGCGTTCGCCGTACCGGTTCCGAATGTGCCGTTTTGATCGACGCGGAGCATGGCGTTCGCCTTTTCTAAAATGACCTCCCGACCGCCGGGCCGTTGGTTCAACTATGCCAATGCGCCGACAGCCCGGTTGCCATTCGCCAACAGCACAAGGATTTCCTGCGCCCGGTGCATGCGACCCTGGCGCAACAACCGGACGATACTCTGTTCGTTCTCCGCTCCGGCCCGTTGCAGCGCGGTGATGCCGCGATCATCGACAGCATGAATATCCGCGCCGCCCGCCACCAATGCCGCGACAATGTCTTCATGACCATTCCAGGCGGCCCGCATCAAGGGGGTCAACCCCTCGTTGTCGCGAACGTCGACCAAGGCCGCTTCATCCAGCAGCAGATTGACGATATTGGGGAAGCCATTGATGACGGCCCATGTCAGGGCGGTCCGGCCCTGGTTATCGGCGGCGTCGATTTCCACGCCGGCGTTCAGCAGGGAGCGGACAATATGGACATGGCCGCGCCAGGTCGCCGTAATGATGGGCGTTCGGCCCAGGGCATTGATGGCATTGGCATCGACGCCGCCCCGTAACAACGCCTCAATCCGCTGCAGATTTCCCTCCGCCGCCGCCGTCAGCAAGTCCCGCTCCTGACCCCGTTGCAGGATCAGGTCGATGCGGGGCATTTCGTCACGTATCTCGCGGGCCCGTTTTCGCACCTGTTGCAACTGATTATTATTGAGGTGCGGCACCAAGAGGCCATGGGCCCGGACCGCCGCTTCGTTTTGCAGGCTGGCGGCGACATAGTAATAGGCTTGTGCCTCCACCCGGTTCTTGGGCACGCCCAGGCCGGCTAGGTAAAATTCAGCCAGGCGCAATATCGCCGGTACATTGCCCTGAAAGGCGGCAATGCAAAAACTGCTCAGGGCGCGGCTGAAATCACGGTCGATGCCCCGGCCATCGGCGAAAGTGCGGGCCAGATTGTAGTGCGCCATGACGAAGCCTTGGTCGGCGGCCCGTTCATAACGGGCCACGGCCTTGACGGCGGCCCGGGCATAGCGGTTGTCATGGGCCACGACCTGGCCAAAATCCTCGCGCACCATACGCGGTTCATACTTTCGCACAGCACGGATAACAGCCGCCGCCGCCGGCGAGACGGCCTCGTCCAGGTACGGTACGCTTAGATGAACGGCTCGACGGGGTGTATTGTGGTGTTCGGCTGAATAGGCGGAACCCGCCAAATAGCCGCTAAATACAAATACGAGACATCTGACGATCCATCGCGTCAAACCGATTAGCCGCCGGTGACGCTCATATGGCGGGCCACGGCGGGGTCCGCGTGGTCCCGATCGATGATAAAATCATGGCCCTTGGGCTTGCGCGCGATGGCCTCGTGGATGGCTTGACGCAAAACCTCGTCATCCGCCGAAGCCCGCAATGGCGCGCGCAGGTCGGCGGCATCGTCCTGGCCCAGGCACATGAACAAGGTGCCCGTGCAGGTTAGGCGGACACGGTTGCAGGCCTCGCAGAAATTGTGGCTCAACGGCGTGATAAAGCCGAGCCTTTGCCCCGTTTCGGCCACGGTGACATAGCGGGCCGGCCCACCGGTCTGGTAATCGTTGTCTCGCAAAGTCCAGTTCCGTTCCAGGTTGGTCCGTACTTCCGCCAACGACAGATGTTGATCGGCCCTGTTCTGGCCTACGTCGCCCATGGGCATGGCCTCGATTAGGGTCATGTCCAGGCCACGTTCGCCGCACCAGGCAAGCATCCGGTCAAACTCGTCCTCATTGAAATTTTTCAGCGCCACGGCATTGATCTTGACCGCCAGGCCGGCCTGTTGGGCGGCATCAATGCCAGCCATCACCCGGTCGAATTTGCCCCAGCGGGTAATGGCGAGAAATTTGTCCGGGTTCAAGGTATCCAGGGACACATTGATCCGCCGCACCCCAGCCGCATACAGATCGGCGGCATGGCGCGACAATTGAGAGCCATTGGTGGTCAGGGTCAATTCGTCCAGGGCACCCGTGTCCAAGTGCCGGCCCAGTTGTTGGAACAGCCACATCACATTGCGCCGCACAAGGGGCTCGCCACCCGTGATGCGCAACTTGCGAACGCCAAGATCGATAAAGGCGCGGCACAGGCGTTCCAATTCCTCCAGGCTCAATACTTCGGCCTTGGGCAGGAAGGACATGTCCTCGGACATACAGTAGGCGCAGCGGAAATCGCAACGGTCCGTGACCGAAACACGCAGATAGTCAACGGTACGTCCAAGTGGGTCAATCAGCTGTTCGGTTGGGGCATCAATCAGACGATCAATCATGCGCGGCCTCGCCTTCAATACATCAGTAATATGACATGGATATAGGGGCAATTATGCATTGTCGCGAGGAAAAAGGGCAGCGCTATTTTGCCGCCGGAATTTGGCGCATTCGCTGCTAGTTCTTCAGGGCGCGGACGGCATCCAAATAGCGTTTGTCGCGCTGCCATTTGCGCAGTACCAGGAAGGCGGATTCGCGGGTAATTGATTCATAAAACCTGGTCAGCCGCACCACTTCGTCCTTGCCAAGGCGGCTTTCTTTACTGCGCGCCTTGCGGGTCAATTGATAGATCTGCAAATACACCGTGCGTTCCAGGCCAATGGCCCGGCAGGCAATGCCCAGGGCCTCGCCACCCGGTTCATAGACGATGCGCCGGGCGAGGACGGGTCTGATCCCAACCATCTTGGCGAAGGAAAATTCAAATATGGACACCTGGCCCTGATGCAGGGATTTCAGGGCGAATTCGGCCGACAGACCGCCGCCGTCAAACAGACGATTAACCAGGCGTTCGGCCGCAACGCCGCTGTCACCCTCGGCCTTTTTGGCTTCCAGTACGTCCGTGACGGTGGCCGACATCTGATCGTCCAGGTCATCAATGTCGACGTCAAAGTTATCGACGATGTAATTGCGCACCGCGGCGGAGGCCCAGTAATACATCCGCTCCGCCAATTCGGTCGGAAGATCGGGCCGGCGCACGAGTGGTTTTTGAAAGCTGTCGACGCGTTTGGATTCTTCCGCCAGATGGTCCAGCACATCCGCCGAAATGCGGGCGTCCTGGTTATTCAACAGCGTGACGATGACATCTTCCGTTCCCGCCTCGACCAGGGCGGCGGAAACTTCTTCGCTGACGTCCTTGCGGATGGCGACGGCCAATTGATGCTGCATGGTGCGGTGGCGCACCACCTCGATCAGGTCGCTGTCGCGCAGAATGGGGCTGGAAGCGAGAATTTTATAGGCCACCTTGACGTCGTCATTGGCCAGCATGCGGATCAAATCATAGGGCGCATCGCCGTTTTCACTCAACCGGTTGGCCAGACCGGAACGGACCGACATCTCAACATCCCGGCTCAACCGTTCCAGAATCTCGATCATCATTGTCCGCTCGCCGGCCTGCAATTCGTCGGCCCGGCGTTCGAACAGATCGCCGATCGCGTTGTACAGCGATTCCCGACCTTCCTTCGACTTCTCTTGAGCGAGTTTGAACAGCCCCCGCACTTCGGAATCGCTGACGGGTGGATGAATGGCTTTTGCGAGCATGCCCCTCATATCGAAAACTCTCTCGTACTGGGCGCCGGCTTTTCGGCGGGGAATCAATGATTGAATATTGTTTTCACAGCTTTAAGCTTACCCTTCGATAGCTTAACGAAATGTGAAATTTGCGGTTTGCGATCAGTCGGTCAGGCGGGCGGTCAGGCGGGTGATCGGGGACTGCCTTGGGGCGGAAAAGTGGCCTATTCGGTCGAATGTGTGTTGACGGGCTACACCTTGGCGCGGAAAGCCGCTACCCTGGATAACTGAAGTATTGAAAGTGCGCCTTTGATGCAAGACGACATGCCGCCTGAAGAATTTGGCGAGGAAATCCGCGCGGCGGCGGACGCTTTAATCGTGCAGCATGGCGCGGAAGTCGAAAATGCGACCACGGAAAAAATGATTGAGGTGCTGGACAACGGCTCCCTGGACGAGGTGCTGCATTGGCTGAAAGTGCGGCAATGCGTGCGCCAAACCAGCGGCCAGGATCGCTATGTGCGCCGCTTACCAGACAAAATTTTCTGGGCGGTGGAGCAGGGGCGTAGCCATCTGGCCCGTCTTTTGGGCGCCATCTACAGCGAAGCGAAATCGGACGAGGATCGCAGCCGCGGCGAACGGCGCAAGGAACCCTGATCCGGTCCTTGCCAGAATTCCGTGTGATATTTGGCTGTTTTCGGGCGTAAAACCAACTTTCTGTCCACCTTATGCATTAGAGAAATCGCATTGATTTGGATCAATGCGCGGCTTGTGGTGACGGTCTATATTATGGGCAGATGTCGCTGATATGTGCCTTGTTACTTGGTTCAACCTTGTTTGCAAGGCGGCAATGGCGGCAGGTGGAGCGTCCTTTTGGGCGGCCACCATGCAGTCCCCTGGCGCGGCATTCCCCTGCTCGCGCCGAGGGCCGCGGCGCCCATCCGCTGCCCTCAACAACAGGAATGGCCGTGTCGGTAATGACACGGCCATTTCTTTGTCTGCTGAATTTTATTTCAAACCGGGATTATCTTTAGAGTATT
>JAYGEA010000326.1:0-4115 GCA_046582635.1 Alphaproteobacteria bacterium | reverse complement strand
GATCGGCGGGCCGAACCTCTTCACCCATCGCCGAACGGTCTCGTACGACACCTCGACACCTCGTTCAGCCATGAGCTCCTCGACGTCTCGGAGGCTCAGATTAAATCGAACATACATCCAGATAGCGCGCTGGATGATCGATGATGGGAAGTGGAGATTTCGATAGCTGATTACATTCATCCGGCAAGCTTAACCGGATCAGCTCTGCTGACGCACTCCAGTTTGTGACAAAGCCCGTAGCGGTTCTACTCGGTTTCAAATCCCCAATCTCTGGCATTTTGTGGCGCCTGGGGCCCAAAGGGGCTGCTGCGTTAAATGCTCTCTATAAATTGTCTGATGTCTTCCACTCTCTTTTCATCGGGAATATGAAATCGATCTATTGCACCTGCCCAATCATCAATGTTTTGCGATACCTTCCATTTTTTCGCCTCTTCTAACTGACCGCCAAATTCTCCGATTTTGTCCAAAGAAAACGAGCGAAAAATCCAAGATCTTGTGTCAAGTGTTTGCATTGAATCTCCAGTTTCGATGCAATTCTCAAAATCTGATTTCATAAAATACCCGAGAACCAAGTCGCTAAGGCGTTTATCAGAATTGGTTTGACCCTGAGGCACGGGATCTAATTCATATGCCTTTTGTAAATGCGCAATTCCTTCATCAAATTTTCCTACTCTCACTAAAACTTCGCCATAACCAGAAACAACCCTTGGATCATTTGGATTGATGTCGTAAGATTTTCGACCGTGTTCCTCTGCTAAACGATAATTGTGCTGAGAGAGGAAGACGGCCGACATCATTCTATGACATTCAAAATCATTTTCATTCAATTCGTGTGCATTTTTGACAAGTTTCATGGCCTCTTGTAGCAAGGTCTCAGCGTCCTTGTCAGAATAGTTACGAGCCATTGCTTGTGCTACTGTGCACGCCTTCCACGCATATGCCTGAGCATTATTTGGATCAGCCTCGATAGCTTTATCGAACATATCAAGGGCATCGTGATTAGCATTCTTTTCAAATTTGTGATGAAGTTCTTTTCCGCGCAATAAAAATTCATATGAACTTATGTTTTCGGTTGGTTTGCGCTTCGCTCGATTAAGACTGGTGATCTCAATTTCTCCGACCAACGCAATGGTCACTGTTTGCACAATTTCATCCTGCAAATCAAATACATCTTCCAATATTCTATCATAACGGTTACTCCAAATTATTTTATCTATGGTTGGGTCATTCAATTGAATTGACAGGCGAACGCGTTTTCCAGAAGTTCTTACACTACCTGAAACGATAAAATTCAATCCGAATTTTTTTGAAAACTTACCAATGTCCTGATTAGATTCTCTGAATTCAAAGGATGACTGACGAGATAGAACTTCTAGTTCCTTTATCATTGAAAATTCAGTAATCAAATCTTCAACTATGCCGTCCACTAAGTAACCGCTTTCTTCGTCGTTATTCAAATTAGAAAACGGTACTAAAGCGATTTTAGGTACCTCAGCCTTAGCTTTTAAATTCGTAGTAACTTTATTTATTTCAATTTTTTCTTCTAAATTTTCAGAAGTTTCCGGCGTGATTGAAAAAACCTCGACCGGTTCGGAAATGTTTTTCAGTGACTTTTTGCCCTCTGCATTTACGGCAAAACCAATTCTTTTGCGTACCTGCTCCGATACCATCCGAGAAACTAATATTTCCCCCGGTTTGCATTCGCCTTCTAATCGAGCGGCGATATTTACACCGGTCCCATATATATTATCTCCCTCAATAATAACATCGTCCAAATGTATGCCGATGCGCCAAACAAGTTGTGAGATGGAGTCGGATTTTTTGTTTCTGTCAAATAATGTTTTTTGAATTATAATTCCAGCATTGACGCTCTCTACCGTGCTACTAAACTCAGCAACGACCGAATCCCCTGCAGTATTGAAAATTCGTCCGCCATATTCTTCAATTATTGGGTCAATAATAGATCGGCATATCTTTAGGTTTTCGAGTGTTAACTCTTCATTTTTGTCCATTAATTCACTATAACCGGCGCAATCGGCTGCTAGTATAGTGGTTAATTTTCTTGTTACTTTTTTCATCCCGAAGTGCTCCGAATATACCTCAACGTTATCCTACCGCTATTACGAGGCAAAAATCAAAATCTAAGAGTTTTCACGAAAATCCGCATCAGGCACTATTCCAACTCAATCGTCCCAATATAAAATATCCCTTAGTGTCAATGGCTTATGTTACTTTACGTCAACTATATTGGGCGTCTCCTTGACCGTCAAGTCCCGGGTATTGGATTGCAAGACGCCCCACCTTCCGCTCGCTTTGAACAAAAAACGTCAAAATGGCGGAATTTTACTCCGCGACAATCAGATTATCTGACCGCTTCCGTGGCCCAGTATTGCTCCGGGATTTACATACGTTCACACGGAAGTGCCCCTCCTACTCTACCAAAGTGATTCTGAACCGTCGTCAGCAGCGAAGATCGTTAAGTATTCAATGGCCAACAAAATTTAGGGTCAGAAAATCTCAAGTTCGCGGCGGACGCACTGCCAGAATTAATGGCATGGCCGCCAGCGCCGTCAGGGCAAAAAACATGAAGGCGTTGATATAGCCAATCAGCGCCGCCTGACGGCCGATCTCGTGCAGGATTAGTAGGTTCTGCTGGGCGCCCGGCATCGCCGCTTCAAGGTTCCAGAGCCCCGGGTGGCCGGATTGCAGGCGCTCCGCGATCTCGGAGAACGACATCTTCGAGGTGCGCAGTGCCAAGGCGACTGACAGCGAGATGTGTACCGAGCTGCCGAACAGGCGCAGCAGATGGAAGATCGAGTTAACCATCGGGAATTGGGCTGGTTGCACGGCGCCTAGGATGATCACGGTCAGCGGCACCCAAGCGAAACCGATCCCCAACCCGGAAATGAACCCTGTCCATGCGAGCTCGGAATAGGTCACGTTTATATCGAAGTTCGCCATCATCCAGCCAGACCAAACTTGCATGCCGAAGCCCAGAAACAGCCAGACGCGCGGGTCGTGACGCGAACCCCAAAGCAGAACGACAAAGCCGACGGTCGAGCCGATACCCCGGATCGCCAAAAGGCCGCCGATCGTCTCTTGCGGGTAACCGCGCAAATTCTGCAACATGTTCGGCAACAGCACGATCGGCGAATAGCTCAACATGCCGAACGCCGCGACTAGCAACAGCCCGATTGCGAGGTCGCGGTTGGCCAGGATGTGCAAATCGATATATGGCTGACGCCAGGTCAGGCTGTGCACGACAAATAGATAAAGGCACACGACACCAGCCAAGCACTCGAGAATAATTTCTGTCGAGTCGAACCAATCGTTGCGCTCACCGCGGTCAAGCATCAATTGGAAACAGGCGATGGCGATGGAGAAAAAGACGAAGCCGCGCAGATCCAGGCGATGACGCCCGTCCGGGCGGTCATGGGGTATCACCGCCAATACCGCTAGGCTGGACATGGCCGCGAACGGCAGGCAAAAGTAAAACACCGAACGCCAGCCGTATTCCTCCGCGAGAATACCGCCCAGCCAAGGCGCTACGACTGGTCCGATGGTCACGCCGATACCGAAGATTGAGATTACGGTACCGTGCTGACTGCGCGGATAGGAGGCCATTACCAAGGACATGGCCAGGGGCATTACCGGCGCCCCGGTCAACCCTTGGGCAACTCGCATTAGCACCAGCACTTCCAAATTCGGCGCCATCGCGCAGGCCAAGGTAGCGAGAGAAAAACCGATCGTTCCCCAGACAATAACGCGGCGGGAACCGAACCGGTCGCCCAGCCAGCCAGTCGCCGGCAGGCCGACTGCATTTGCGATAAGGTAAGAGGTCACGACCCAGGCGACCTGGTCTCGGGTCGCCGACATCGCGCCCTGGATTTGCGGCAGCGACACATTAGCGATGGTTACGGTCATAGCCAAGAGAAAGATCACCAGCACACACGCCGCCACCATGGCTGCCCGGCTGCTCCTATCGAGCCCAGTCTGTTGCGCTAACACCATACGCTCGCTCTCGGCCTGAAAACGGTAAATCTGCGTCCCTGCCGGGGAGCTTAACGACGGTCGGCCTGAAAATCTATGTGCCTCATATACGGAGCCGAATGGCG
>JAYGEA010000324.1:0-11134 GCA_046582635.1 Alphaproteobacteria bacterium | reverse complement strand
AGGCTTCACAGACCAGGCGGTTGGCGCGGTAATTCGCCATGGAAACCTGATCGGTCACCGCCATGTGGTTGTGCTGGTCAAGGTTCCAGGCGGTTTTATAAACCAGATTGCGGACCATTTCGGCTTCGGTATGAAGTTCGGTGAGGGGGAACTGGATGGCCTGGTTGGTGGCCAGTGGCTTGCCCCAGGTGATGCGCTGCTTGGCGTAGTTGACCGCCTCGTCGATGCAGAATTGCGCCGCGCCGACGGAGGATGCGGCCTGGCGGATACGGTTTTCATGCAGAAACGTCTGCGCCACGATCAGGCCGTCGCCTTCATCGCCCAGATAGCTCTCGTCGCTGATGGGCATGCGCACATCCTTGATGGACACAATGCCGTGGTCCGTGGGCATGTTGAAGGTCCAGTCCATCTTCTCCACCTTGAAGCCCGGCGCCGTGACGGGCACCAAAAAGGCGGTGATGCCCATGCCCTCGCCCGGCTTGCCGGAGGTGCGGGCGAAGACCAGATCGTGGGTCGCCTCGTGAATACCGGAGTTGAACCGTTTGTTGCCGTTGATAACCCATTCGTCGCCCTGGCGGACGGTGGCGGTCTCCATATAGGTGGCGTCCGAGCCATGTTTCAGCTCCGTCAGGCCGAAACCAACGCGGCGGCCGCCGGTGATCAGAGCGGGCAGAAACTCTTCCTTTTGGGCATCGGTGCCGAATTTCCACATCATGTGAACCAGGGGGAAATTCCCGACGATGGAAGATTCGTTCTGCAAATCGTTATGCAGCCCCAGACCCTTGTGCGCCAGATGTTCCCGGATCATGGCCATGGCCAAGTTGGAACCTTCCTGGCCGCCGATCTCCTTGGGCAGGGCAAAGCGCAAATGCCCCGCCGCATCGGCCCGGTCCTTCATCTCCCTCAACAGCGCTTCCCATTCCTTGGTGGGTTTGCCGTCGTTGTCCCAATCCGTCCGCTCATTCTCGCGGCGGTAATCGAAGAATTTGATATTTTCGGCCTCAAGCGGCTTGATCTCCCGCTCGATAAATTCGTCAAGTTCCGCAATTTTGTCCTGAATGACCTGGGGAATATTGAAATCCATTACTTACGCCTTTTCTTCGATACATTGTTGCAGCAGATCCAGCGCCGCCTGGGTGAAGCGCCACATATTCGCCTCCCGGTCATCGTCCGCCGTCTCCAGGGTGATGACCTTCTCAACCGGGCCGCTGACCGCCAGACAGGTGTAACCGGCCGCGTCGCCATAGCGATTTCCCGTGGGGCCGGAGGCACCGGTTTCGGCCAGGCCCCACGTCGTGCCCATTTTTTCCCGGATCGTGCGGGCGCAAAGCATCGCGTAAGGCTCGGAAGATGACCGCAGGCCTTTCATGGCCTCGGTCGGCACGCCCAGTATGCGCTCCCGGGCGTCATAGGTATAAATCACGCCACCGCCCATGAAATACTTCGAGGCACCGGAAATGCTCAACAGATTGGCCGATATCAAACCGCCCGACGATGATTCCGATACCGCGACGGTTTCGCCGCGCTGTTTCAAAATGGCGCCCACTTCAGCGGCCATGTCCAGTTTTCTCACGATGTTTCCTCTCTGATTTACAGACCCAATTTTGACCCTATTGTGGCCATAAAGTGTCGCCGGCTCAATACAGGAACATCGGTTTGTCCAGGGCGCCGCGGACGCTGGGGCGGTAATTGGCCGCGTCGTACAGCTCGCCCACATCGACCCGTTTCTCGCCCTGGATGCAGGTGTCGACGGGAACGATGGTGTAATTGCCGTTCCGCAAGGCCATCATGACGCCGGATTTGCTATTCTCCAGTTGCTGCATGGCCAGATTGGCGGAATTGGTTGCCACCATGCGGTCAAGGGAATCCGGTGGGCCGGCGCGCATCATGTAGGCCAAGCTCTGGTTGATCGTGGCGACGCCAGTTTTGCGGCTCAGAATATTGCCCATATGCTGGCCGATCCCGCCCAGTTTGCGATGGGCATAGGCATCCACCTCCCCGCCCTCGAATATTTCGCCGCCTTCAATGGTGCAGCCTTCCGACAGCACGACGACCGCATAATGGCTGGGATTACGGTTCCGGTCCGCCATCACCAGATCGCCGAGGCGATCCATGTCCACCGCCACTTCGGAGATCAAGGTCCGGTCCGCATCCGCCAGATAGCCGCTGATCAGGGCGGTCTGGCCGCTGCTACGGCCGAACAATTCGATCACGGCAATGCGTTCATGGCTGCCCGTGGGTGTGCGCAGGGCGGTGATGGCATCAACGCTGCGGGTAATCGCGGTGGAGAAGCCGATGCAGTAATCGGTGCCGAAGACATCATTGTCCATGGTCTTGGGAATGGACACGACGCGCAAGCCCTGTTCGTGAAAAATGGGCCGCATAGGACAAGGTATCGTCGCCGCCGATGGCGATCAGGGCATCAATACCCAGGTCAGCCACCACGGCCATGATATGGGGCGTGCAATTAAACAATTCCCCATTTGGTACGGCGTTTTTGGAGCCCGCCAGAAAACCAGGCAGATCATCCGCCTTGACCTTGCCGGGATGGGTGCGCGAGGTATGCAGGAAGGTCCCGCCGGACGGTCAATGGTGCGGACGATGTCAGGGTTGAGGGGTTGCAGCCAACGGTCCTGGGGGCCGTCGTCGTCGGGATTGTAATGCAACGGGCCGCCCCAGCCGCGGCGGAAGCCGACCACCTCCCAACCGATTTCAGACGCCCGCATGACCACCGCCTTGATGCAGGAATTCAGCCCCGGCACATCGCCGCCGCCGGTCAGAATAGCCAATCGCACGGCAAGCTCCCTTCAATGTTCATTTGGGTTCACTACATAAAGGCGTTATGAAGGATATGTGAAACATTTTTGACGAAAGGCCAGGGATATGAGATCGGACATTGACGTAAAAGTGACGGAAGTCGGCCTGCGTGACGGCATTCAGGGGATCGACCAGTTCTTCCCCACGGATAAAAAGAAAGCCTGGATCGCGGCGGAAGCGGCGGCCGGCGTTCCCGAGATCGAAGTCTGCTCTTTCGTGCCGCCCAGCGTCTCGGGCCAGTTTGTTGATTGCGACGAGGTCATCGCCGATGCCCTGACCCATGACGGCCTGTCCGTCTCCGCCCTGGTGCCGAACCTGCGCGGGGCGGAACGGGGCTTTCCTACGGGTGTGCACAAACTAAGTTTCGTGCTGTCCATATCCGAAAGCCACAATCAGGCCAATGTGCGCTGCAGCCGGGAGATATCTCTCGAACGCCTCCGGCAGATCTCGGAATTGCGGGATTCAACACCGGAAAACAAGAAGGTCACCCTCGCCGTGGGCCTGGCGACGGCCCTGGGCTGCACCATCGAGGGCAATGTGGACCCCGGTGAAGTCGTCCGGATCGCCGAAAAAGCACTGGAATACGGTGCCGACGAGCTTTCCGTGTCCGATACCGTCGGTTATGCCAATCCAACGCAAGTCCGCGATACCTACCGCCTGTTGCGCCGGCATCTGGGTGATGACGTCATTTTGTGCGCCCATTTCCATGACACCCGCGGCCTGGGCCTGGCCAACGTTCATGCCGCCCTGGATGAAGGCGTGCGCCGCTTCGATGCTTCATTGGCGGGTCTGGGCGGCTGCCCCTTCGCGCCGGGCGCCTCGGGCAACATTGTCATGGATGATCTGGTCTTCATGTTGGAGGCAATGGGCTTGAAAACCGGCGTCGATCTGGATGCCCTGGTGGCGGTCCGCGAGATTGTCGCCGCCGGTCTGCCCAACGAGCCGCTGTTGGGTGCCATCGCCAAGGCGGGGGTGCCAAAAGGATTCATGACAGCGGGCGTCGCCGCCTAGGTACGAGTTCTCAGGCAAAGATATCCAGCAGGCGCTCATGCAGGCGTTTTTCTGCGCCCAGCACAGCAGCGTTGACCTTGAAGGCATGTTCCGACAGCTTTAACGCCACAATGTCCCCAGCTTTGACGGGGCCTTCGACAATGCGCCCGGATGCGGCGTCCGCCTGTTCACGGGCGCGGTTCAGACCGTTCAAGGCGGTCTGTCCAATATTGCTGGATGGCACCTTCATCAACCAAACCCTGGCAGGGCGAAGTTAAGGAAGTGTTTATTCTTTCCATAATATATGCCCCATACTGGGACAAGTCCGTGACAGATTTTGGGCCAAACTGTCGAAAAATATTACATTCATAAGAGACATGTTAAGAAATTTCAACCGTATCCGTTCCCGCAAATTTAATAATTTCCGAATATCGTCAACATATTAGCGCCACTCTGACAATTTTTTGCCGCAATTTGGCCCCAAAATTGCATGAGTACTTGTAGCTCGAATTTGGTGCGGGCTGAAAAAGCCGGACCATTATGCTGCAAGTAGAGGGAATTTGGATATGGGTTATCAGATTACACGTCGTCTGGTCTGTCTTGGCTTCGGACTTTTTATGTCCGGCGCCGTTTTCGCCATGCCCGCGCAGGCCAGCGAATCCTATCCGCAGAAATTTCTCAGTACCCCGGCACGAGAAGCCACCACCCTGTTGAGCGACGACGGTATGGACCAGGCGGAGCGGGCAGCGGCCTTTCGCGGCCTGCTGCGGCGCGGATTTGACGTTGCCGCCGTCAGCCGCTTTGTCCTGGGCCGCTATTGGCGCCGGGCCAGCGAACCCGAACGCATTGAATTTTCTCAACTATTCGAAGATTACATCGTCACCAATTACGGCCGGCGCCTGGGCAGCAAACTCGACAACGCCTTGAAAATCACCGGCCACCGGGCCGATGGCCCCAAGGGCGCCATTGTGCACAGCCAATTCGGCCCCAAAAACGGCCTGAAAAACGGCACAATCATCAAGCTGGACTGGCGCCTGAGGCGCCGGGCGACGGGATGGCGGGTGGTCGACATCATGGTCGAAGGGGTCTCCATGGCGCTTGCGCAACGCTCCGAATTCGCCACGGTGATCCGCAGCACCGGCGGACAGGTCGCCGGCTTGCTGGTAAAACTGCGCAAGAAAACCCAGACCCTGGCGCTCTATGACCGAGAGAGCAACCCGACCAAGGCCAAAATCAGCACCCAGTAACGGTCAATCTTCGTCCGCCTCGAACAGCACCAGTTCGACGCCTTCCTCGACCTGATCGCCGGGGCCAAAGGGGATGGCAGCGATGACGGCGTCACGGGGGGCGGTGATGGTGTGTTCCATCTTCATGGCTTCCAGGATCAGCAGGGCATCGCCCTTTTTGACCGTCGCGCCCGCCTCCACCTGGACTTGCACGATCTTGCCAGGCAGGGGGGCGGTGACCTTGCCGCCGGCTTCTATATCCACATCGCGCAGGGCCATGCGGTCCACCCGCGCGATACGGTGGGCGCGGCCGCCGCTCAGGATGGTTACCTTGTCACCGTCATGAACCACCGCCGCACTGACCCGCAAGCCGTCCAGATCGGCCCATAGGGTGCCGCCGTCGTCGATTTCACCATTGGCGGGCATTTCGCCGCCGGGCAGATCAAGCAGGTAGCCACCCGTTCCCGGATAATGCACCTTGACCACGATCTCCGCTTCGTCATCGCCCGAAAAGCACAATTCATCGTGGCCCCGGTCGTTCAGGCGCCAACCGTCCACCCTGCCCCAGGGCGAATTCGGGTCGGCGGGAACGGTGTGGCCTTGACGGGACAACAGTATATCCAGACACGCGAGCGCCAGGGCCTGGTCGGGGATCGGGCCCGGCGCGGGGATCAGGTCATCACGATACTTGTCGATGAAGCCGGTTTCCAGATCACCGGCGGCAAAGGCGGGGTGGGCGGCAACGGCGGCCAGAAATTTGACGTTGGTGATAACACCACCAATCTCGTAACGCTCCAGCGCGTCCACCAGCCGGCGCAGGGCCGAGGGTCGGTCCCGGTCCCAGACGATCAGTTTGGCGATCATGGGATCATAGAACATGGAGACCTCGTCGCCCTCGCGCACGCCGGTATCGACCCGGACATGGGCGCTTTCGGCCGGTGGACGCAGGCGGTGCAGGGTGCCGGTGGCGGGCAGGAATTTCTTTTGCGGGTTTTCCGAATAGACCCGCGCTTCCACCGCATGGCCGTTGATGGTCAATTCGTCCTGGCTCAGGGGCAGCGGCTCGCCGGCCGCCACGCGCAATTGCCATTCGACCAGGTCCTGGCCGGTGATCATCTCGGTCACGGGATGTTCCACCTGCAGGCGGGTGTTCATCTCCATGAAATAAAACGCATCCTCCGACAGGCCATAATTGGAATTAGCGCTCACATCGGCCATGAATTCCACCGTGCCCGCCCCCACATAGCCAATGGCCTTGGCCGCGGCCACCGCCGCATCACCCATGGCGCGGCGCATCTCCGGCGTCATGCCCGGCGCGGGGGCCTCTTCCAAAACCTTCTGATGGCGCCGCTGGACGGAACAGTCCCGCTCAAACAGGTGAACAACCTCTCCCTGCTGATCGGCGAAGACCTGAATTTCAATATGGCGGGGGCGTTCGAGGTATTTTTCCACCAACACCTTGTCATCGCCGAAGGACGACAGCCCTTCCCGCCGCGCGCCTTTCAGGGCGGTGGCGAATTTGCCCGCCTCGTTAACCTGGCGCATGCCCTTGCCGCCACCACCCATCACCGCCTTGATCAACACCGGATAGCCGATATCGTCCGCCGCCCTGGCCAGAACATCATCGTCCTGATCGTCGCCGTGATAGCCGAGCACAACCGGCACCTGGGCCTCGACCATAATGGCCTTAGCCGCCGCCTTTTCACCCATGGCGCGGATGGCGGACGGGGGCGGGCCAATAAAGACGATATCCGCCGCCGCGCAGGCTTCCGAGAAGGCGGCGTTCTCCGAGAGGAAACCATAGCCGGGATGAATGGCCTCCGCCCCGGTACGCTTGGCGGCTGCGATAATCCGGTCCATCAGCAGATAACTTTCCTGCACCGGCGGGGGTCCGATCAGGACCGCTTCATCGGCCATGGCCACATGCATGGCGTTGGCATCGGCCTCGGAATAAACGGCAACGGTGGCAGCGCCAAGGCGGTGCGCGGTGCGCATGACCCGGCAGGCGATTTCGCCCCGGTTGGCAATCAGTATTTTACGAAACATCTAAGCCCCCTACATCCGGAAGACGCCGAAATTGGTCGCCTCCACGGGTGCGTTCAAAGTTGCGGACAGGGCCAGGCCCAGAACATTGCGGGTCTCCGCCGGGTCGATCAGACCATCATCCCAGCCCCGCGCCGTGGCAAAATAGGGGGAGCTTTGCTCGGTAAACTGATCGATGATCGGCTGCTTGAATTCCGCTTCCGCTTCTTCCGACCATTCCTCTCCCTGCCGCTCCAGCCCAGCCCGCTTCACCGTGGCCAGGACGCCCGCCGCCTGGTCCGGGCCCATCAGGGCCAGGGAGGCCGAGGGCCACATCCACAAAAAGCGCGGGCTGAAGGCCCGGCCGCACATACCGTAGTTGCCGGCGCCGTAGGAGCCGCCAATGATCACGGTGAACTTCGGCACCTTGGTGGTCGAGACCGCCGTCACCAGCTTGGCGCCATCCTTGGCGATGCCGCCCGCCTCGTACTTCTGGCCCACCATGAAGCCCGAGATATTTTGCAAAAAGACCAAGGGAATATTGCGCTGGCTGCACAGCTCGATGAAATGCGTGCCTTTCAGGGCCGATTCCGAAAACAGAATGCCGTTATTGGCCACGATGCCCACGGGATAGCCCCAGATATGGGCGAAGCCACAAACCAGCGTGCTGCCATAGAGCTTTTTGAACTCGTCAAATTCGCTGCCGTCCACCATGCGGGCGATGACTTCGCGGACGTCATAGGGTTGACGCACATCTTGGGGCAGAACGCCGTACAGCTCGGCCGGATCATAGGCGGGCGGGCCCGGGGTCTTGATATCCCAGGTACAATGTTTGACCCGGTTCAGGTTGGCAACGATCTGCCGGGCGATGGCCAGGGCGTGGCGATCGTCCAAGGCAAAATGGTCCGTGACGCCCGAGGTGCGTGAATGCAGATCCGCCCCGCCGAGATCTTCGGCCGAGACTTCCTCCCCCGTCGCCGCCTTGACCAGGGGCGGGCCGCCCAGAAAAATCGTGCCCTGCCCAGCTACGATGATGCTTTCGTCCGACATGGCGGGGACATAAGCGCCACCGGCGGTACATGACCCCATGACCACGGCGATTTGCGGAATGCCCTTGGCGGACATGTTGGCCTGATTATAGAAAATCCGTCCGAAATGGTCCCGGTCGGGAAATACATCCGGCCATTCGGGCAGGTTGGCCCCGCCCGAGTCCACCAGATAGATGCAGGGCAGATGGTTTTGTTCCGCCACTTCCTGGGCGCGGACGTGTTTTTTCACGGTCATGGGATAATAGGTCCCGCCCTTGACCGTGGCGTCATTGGCGATGATCAGGCACTCCCGGCCCGAAACCCGGCCAATGCCTGTGATCACCCCGGCGGAGGGAATATCTTCGTCATACAGCTCCCAGGCGGCCAGCTGCTGCAATTCAAGAAATGGCGCGCCGGGATCCAGCAGGGAACGGATGCGCTCCCGTGGCAGCAATTTGCCCCGGTCGATATGGCGTTTGCGCGAACGTTCGCCGCCGCCTTGCTTAACATGAGAGACGGCGGCACGCAGGGCCGTCAGCTTTTCTTCCATGTGGGCCGCGTTGGCCTGAAATTCGGGGGATCGGGTTTGGATCTTGGAGGTGATCATCGTCATGTTCGGGGGACCTCAACTGCAGAACTGCCGGTAACATAATTCATCTATCCACCATTCGCCAGACACTGGCATTGCGTAAATTACTATCCTCCAGGGCGGCGGTGGTGGGCACCGCGTAGGTCGCCAGTTTTTCCAATCCCCCGCGCGGCAAATAGGTTCGTTGGGGATCGCCAATGAGAATTTCCCTGCCGTCCCCGTGCAATCCCCGCAGCCATGCCTCGAGATGTTTCGCCAAGGGCTGTTCGAAAAACAAATCGCCCACCATGACCACATCCCAATCACCCGTTTGGCCAATCAGATCATCGGATGTTACCGTCAGCCCGACGCCGTTCAAGGCCGCGTTCATTTCCGTCGCGGCAATGGCGAACGGATCCGTGTCGGCGGCCACCACCTCCGCCCCGGCCATGGCGGCGGCAATCGCCTCCAGCCCGCTGCCCGCCCCAATATCGAGCAGCCTGCGCCCCGCCACGGCCGTGGGATGATCAAGCATATATCGGGCCAGGGCCTGCCCGCCGGCCCAGGCAAAGGCCCAATAGGGCAAGGGCACGCCGGCGGCTGCCCGCTCTTCGTCGTTCATCCGCCGGATCGCCATGTTCTCGGAGGCCAGATGCAGGCGGATTTCGGGCAACAGCCGGGGGCTTTGAATTTCCGTGTTGGCGGCGATAAAGGCCGCCCGGTCATTGTTCACGTCAGCATTGTTCACGTCAGCATTGTTCACGCCGGCATTGTTCATCCCAGCGCCGGGGCGATGCATCCCTCCACCGCCGAGCCGATTTGCAGCAACCTCTGGTCCGCCATGGCTTCACCCACCAGCATGAAACCGACCGGCGCCTCCCCCCGATCATGGCAGGGCACGGTCAGCGAACAACGGTCCAGGAAGTTCGAAAGAATGGTATTGCGCAGATACTGACGGTTCCGATCAGCCCAAACTTCGCCATCCGCCACCTCGTCGATGGAGCAGGCGACAATGGGGGTGGTGGGCATGATAACCGCATCGAAGGGGGCGGAGCGCTGCTGGGCCGTGGCGATCATCTCGGCCCTGATATCGATCAGGTCGAGATATTCCGCCGCCGTCCAGGTTTGCCCCAGACGAATGCGCGCGGCGACGTTTTGGTCGAACTGATTGCCCGCCTTGTCCAAGATATCTCGATGCAGGGCATAGGCCTCGGCTGTGGAAAACCCGCCGATGCGGTTGATCACCGGGATGCGGGCCAGTTCGGGGAAATCAATATGACTGATCTGGACGCCCGCCGCCGACAGCTTGCCAAGGGAGCGCTCGAAACCGGCGGCAACAGACCGATCCAGATCGTCAAGCACCAGGTGCTTGGGCACCGCAAATCGCAGGCCTTGCAAGCCTATCGGGGATAATTCACTTGGGGCCTCGCCGGCAAAGATGGCATCGACCAGGGCGCAGCATTGAATGGTGGGCGCCAGGGGCCCAACCGAATCCAGGGTTCGCGACAGGGGAAAGATGCCCGCCGTGGGCACCCGGCGCGCCGTGGGCTTGAAACCGGCCATGCCGCACAGGGCGGCGGGAATACGGACCGAGCCGGCGGTATCCGTGCCCAGGGCGGCGGCCGCCATGCCGTCGCTGACCGATACCGCGCCGCCGGAGGTGGAGCCGCCGGGCACCCGGCCGGTATTCCTATCCCAGGGGTTCTTCGGCGTGCCGTGATGATCATTGGTGCCGAGGCCGCCCATGGCGAATTCCACCATGTTGGTGCGGCCCATGATAATCGCCCCGGCGGCCCGCAGACGCGCCACGACGGGTGCGTCTTGCGTCGCGGGCGCCGCATCCCGCCGCACGATGGAGCCGGCATGGGTGACCTCCCCCGCCACATCGCACAGATCCTTGATGGATACCGGAATACCGGCCAGGGGCGAGGGTACAACACCGTTGGCCCGCGCCCCATCCGACGCCCTGGCACTATCCAAGGCCGCCTCATGATAGACCTTGAAGAAAGCCCTCTGCCCCTCCCCCGCCGGGTCATCGATGCGGGCCAAGGCCGCCTCGGTCAATGCCACACTGGTGGTCCGCGCGGAGGCCAGTTCGGCCGCCAATTCCGCTAAAGGTTTCATGCTCCCCTCCCTCAGATGGCACCGCTGTCGCGGAGGCCGGATATTTCCTCCCGCGCATAGCCCAGGGCGCCGAGAATTTCATCCGTATGCTCGCCCAATTCCGGCGTCGCCATGCGGATCGCCGACGGCGTCCGGGACAAGTCCACCGCCTGGCCGACCACCCATTGCGGTCCCAGCACGGCGTTTTCCACCTCCTGGGCAATGCCAAGATGTTGGACCTGGGGATCAGCAAATACTTCATTAATGGTGTAGATGGGGCCGCTGGGCACGCCGGCTTCGTTCAGGATGGTAACCCAGTCGTCGCTGGATTTGGTAACCGTGACGGCCTCGATCCGGGCATTGATTGCATCGCGATTGTC
>JAYGEA010000274.1:0-4407 GCA_046582635.1 Alphaproteobacteria bacterium | reverse complement strand
CCGCGTGACAATACGCAGGCCGAAATAGCTCAAACCCCCATCCGTCCGCTCGCCCGCGCCATCGCCAATCAGGTTCTTGGTGTTGTAACAAAGTTGCACGATGCGCAAGCCGGCGGCCTGGTAGGCATCAAGCAGATCCAGCTCATCCTCCACCAGCGACGTTCCCTGGCAGTGCAGGATAAGGCCCAGTTTACCGTCCCGCTTGGCCCGGACGATATCGTCAGCCGTCTCCACGAGTATGGTGTCGTCCCGTTGACGGATATAACGATGCCAGCCGCCAATCGTGGCAAAGCCGCTGCGCGCGTTGCCGCTCATGCCGGAGATCGTGGGCGCGATGGCCGTCGCGCCGCCGCTGCGCCACCTATCGATATGATCGGTCATCTGGGCCAGGGGACAGGTGGCGTCGATGACGATGGCGTCTTGATGCAGCGCCTGGGCATCCATTCAGTCTATCTCCCGCTTGGATCTGTACGAACTTTAGCGCGCTTCCGTCCAGCTTTCGCAGAACGCGAGCGCGGAGGTGCTAAAGGGCCGGCCGTCGCGATCCCGCGCCCATGACCGCCCGGCGGCTTGCACGCCGTCCAGCACCAGACGCGTCCCCGAGGCCGGAATGAGGACCGTATTGACGCCATAGGGCCGTTCGCCCTCGCCCGTTCCGGGCTGGGTGTGGATCATCAAGGGATCGCCCAGGTCATGCCAGGTTGACGCCAAGGCGTATTGTCTTGTGCGCCGCCAGCCAGGCTTTTTCTTCTTCCGTCAGTTTAAGCAGGGGGGTTTTAGGATCCGCCGCCGAGGCGACGGTTGCGAAAATTGAGGCACCCCAAGCCAGCACGATGACCAGCGCCCAGATGGTCCAGACATTGGAAATGCGACGTTTCCGGGATGCGGTCCGGTTGGGCATTGGCCTCTCCTCGCCAACTGGGTTCTATTAGAAGGCGTTCTAACCAGAGAGAACGCTATCACAACGTGGCGCAGTGAACCAATTTCCGCGGGGCGGGCGGGCGGCTACATCATCACGTCGGCGCGGCAATTGACCACCAGTTCGGCGATGGAAGCGTTGTTGGAGAGGGCCAGCAGGGTCAGCACCATTTCGGAGATGTCGTCGGGCTCTATCATCTGGTCCGTGGCCATGGTCTCCACGTTGGCGGTCATGTCGGTGGCCACATAGCCGGGGCAAAGTGCCGTGCAGCGCACACCATCCTCCCAGCCGGCGTGACGGGTGGCATGCGACAGGGCGACGGCGGCGAATTTGGTCATGGAATAACCGACGCCGCTGCCATAGACCGCCTTGCCGGCCAACGAGGCCACGTTGATGATGCGGCCCGCGCCACAGCGGCGCAAATGGGGCAGGGCGGTGCGGGTCATGGAAAGCGGCGCCTTCACGTTGACCGCCCACATGCGGTCCAGGGCCTCGTCATTGTCGTCATTCTCGTCCTCGACCGAGACATCCTCGGCGATCCCGGCGTTATTGATCAGTCCGTCCAGGCGGCCAAACCGTTCCACGGTGGCCGTGACCCAATCCCGGTGGCTCTGTTTGTCCTCCGCCTCATAGCGGGCCGTCAACACCCGCCCGGTTGCCCAGCCGTCAGTCGTTTCGGCCAGGGCGGCGGGGTTGCGGGCGCCCAGGCTGAGGCAGTAGCCGGCCTTATACAATGTCTGGGCAACGGCCAGGCCGATGCCCCGGTTGGCGCCGGAAATCATGATGACGCGGCCGTCGGGTGCTAGCATGGCTGGGGGCCTTTCATGGCGAATGAGATCAGGTTGGTCGCAAATTCAGTCGTAAATTCAGTCGCTATTTTAGTCGTAGAGCACGATACAGCGCACCTCGATGCTCCACCGCTCCGGCGCATCCTCTGGCGTGGCGGGATCTTCAAAGGCGCTGTGGAAACTGAACGTACACGGGCCATCGGGGTCCGCCGCATCGCCCTTGGCGCCGTTGGAGCGGGCCAGTTCGCCGGCGGAATCCCATTGTTTGATCAACAAGGCCTCGTCCCGGGTCAGGCCGGGGTAGAAATACCATCGATGGCCATCGGCGTGTTTGGCGAAGTAGTTCTCGCCGATGCGGTCGTGATAATGAATTTCAAACACCACCAGATCCTCGGGCGAGACGCTGGCCGCGTCACAGAGCGCCAGTGGATGGGTCGCGACCGGCGTCTGGGCGATGTTGCGCCAGACATTGATAATGGCGTAACGGCCCCCTGCCAATATGCCCTCGATTTCGCCCGCATCAAGCAGGGCGTCGCCGGCCGACAGCAGGGTTGCCAAGGTGTCGTTGGCGCCCGGCGGCTTGGTCAGATCACGCAGGCGTTGCGGCGCGCTGGTCAGGGTATAATCGCCATGCACCAGGTGCGCGGGCCCTTGCACCAGTTGCCCGCCCTCGATCCGCCGCTCGCGTTCCTTGCCGGCCGCCGAACGTATATTGTGGTCGAACGCGGCCGCGAAACGGGCGCCGCAGGCTTGCCGCACAATTTCGGCGCATTCGGGGTAGTAGCTTCCCACCACCTGGCCGTGATCGAAGAAGTCGAGATCGGGGTTGTCCAGGGGACGGTGGAACAGTTCGAAGCCATTGGCGGCCAGGGTCCGCCGGGCGGTTGCTTCCAGGGGCCGGGCATCATGCACGGCCATGTTCCGCGCCTCCAGATCGACGCCTTCGGTGCCGGCATCGCTGCCGTTCCTGTCGCGGCGGGTCAGCACCTTGCCGTTGCGGTACAGCGATTGCTCAACCGGTGGGGCGAGGTATTTGAATGACCCGGTCGTGATCGCCGCGTCCGCCGTATTAGATGCCGAACTCATGCCTGGACCTTTTCCCCGCTTGTGATCGCCACGCCCCCATGGGCGACGTATCGATCAAAATTGCCAATGTAATGCTACTGACCCGACGCGATCATAAGCACTCCGGTGGGTCGAGGAAAGCGCACCATTACGTGAGGGCCGGCATCAATGCGGACGCCCGCAGACCGGCGGTTTTTCAAATGCCAGCAAAATCCGAACCAGGAAACTAAAACGTCACCACGCTGCGAATGGACTTGCCTGCATGCATCAGATCGAAGGCATCGTTGATTTGTTCCAGCGGCATGGTGTGGGTGATCAGGTCATCGATGTTGATCTTGCCGTCCATGTACCAATCCACGATTGTCGGTACCTGGGTGCGGCCCTTGGTGCCGCCAAACGCGGTGCCGCGCCACGACCGCCCCGTGACCAGTTGAAACGGCCGGGTGCTGATTTCCTGCCCGGAACCGGCGACGCCGATGATGATGCTCTCGCCCCAGCCCTTGTGACAGCATTCCAGCGCCTGGCGCATGACCTCCACATTGCCGATGCATTCAAAGGTGTAGTCGGCCCCGCCCTTGGTCAGCTCCACCAGATGGGCCACCAGATCGCCGCCGAGCTCTTTCGGATTGACAAAATGGGTCATGCCAAATTTTTCCGCCAGGGCGCGTTTGCCCGGGTTGGTGTCGACGCCGATGATCATGTTGGCGCCGACCATGCGGGCGCCCTGCAGCACATTCAGGCCGATGCCGCCCAGACCGAAGACGATGACGTTGGCGCCGGCCTCCACCTTTGCCGTGTTGATCACCGCGCCGATGCCCGTGGTGACGCCGCAGCCGATATAGCAAACCTTGTCGAACGGCGCGTCCTGGCGAATTTTTGCCAAGGCGATTTCCGGGACCACCGAATATTGCGCGAAGGTGGAGGTTCCCATGTAGTGAAACACCTGATCCCCACCGAGGCTGAAGCGGGAGCTGCCGTCGGGCATCAGGCCCTGACCCTGGGTTTCCCGGATGGCGCCGCACAGATTGGTCTTGCCCGAGGTGCAGAAGACGCATTGCCGGCATTCCGGCGTGTACAGCGGGATAACATGGTCGCCCGGCACCAGCGAGGTCACGCCTTCGCCGACCTCAACCACCACGCCGGCGCCTTCATGGCCCAGGATGGCGGGGAACAGCCCCTCCGGATCGTCGCCCGAGAGGGTGAAGGCGTCCGTGTGGCAAACGCCGCTGGCCTTGATCTCCACCAGGCATTCGCCGGCGCGGGGGCCGTCCAGTTGCACCGTTTCGATTGTCAGTGGCGATCCTGCCTTGTGCGCCACGGCTGCCCGTACATCCATTTGCCTCTATCTCCCAGCTGAACCCAATATTGCCCAGATAGTAGCAAG
This sequence comes from Alphaproteobacteria bacterium, assembly GCA_046582635.1. Lineage (GTDB taxonomy): Bacteria > Pseudomonadota > Alphaproteobacteria. The sequence continues at coordinate 251 of JAYGEA010000274.1, read as the reverse complement.
GGAAGTATCGGGCGGTCGATGCATCAAAGTGCCACCAGGGGCCGATTTAGCGAATTATTTTTTGCTTCCCCGGCAAGGCGCGCGGCCAATTATCTCGCTTTCCATGGGACTAATACCAACCGACATTGATTAGTACTCATGCGCCCATTTCCTGAGGCCGATGGACATTATTCTCCATGCTTGGTCGATCAGTTTGTTCCAAGCTTCGGAGCATATTGCGACGATCTCCTCGTATGACTTGAAGATCCGGC
>JAYGEA010000260.1:0-5655 GCA_046582635.1 Alphaproteobacteria bacterium | reverse complement strand
AGCATCGCGCAGCATTGAATAAGACATCAACCTAGCCACGCGCCCATTTCCATCAAGGAATGGATGCATCCACAATAAGCGATGGTGAGCCGTCGCCGTTGCAATAATGGAATCGACTTTTCCGAGCTTTTTGTAGGCTTCCTCAAATCTGTTCATGAAGCGTGGCAGCGCACCGGCGCTGACCGCTATATGCCTGCCAACCTGTACATCTAGACGACGCAATTCACACGGGATGATCTTTGTATGCCCATTAGTATTCGGGTTTTCACTCCAAAGCAGGTCATCGGGCAGTAGTTCCGAGAATCTACGATGGACTTCCAGAATGCCCGTCGCGGACGTGGCTTGTCCGAAAAGTCCATCACGGTCTATCCATGTCTGCACTTTAACATGGGTGATCGCTTCGCGCTGCAGATCACGTTTTTTCGGGTCTTGGCTGTAATCTTCGTTGAGGGCGCGCTCAATATCGACCGAGTGGATGTAATGCCCTTCTATCAGGTTCGAATAGTAGCAGTTCATTGATCGGACAAGATCAGACAGGGCGGATACAATTCCCTCGGGCAAACTGCGCCGCAGTCCTGTTGAAAGCGCCGTTGGCTCAAGGGCAAGGTCAGCTAATTCTTCACGGCTTTTGGCACTCCCGGTTATCAGCATGGGTTCCATGAAGGCAACCGTTTCACCGCGATCTTCCGCCGCCTTTTTGTCCTCTTTCATGTCCGCTTCAGTATCATCCAATTTTTTATATATAACATATAGTTACGGATTTTTCTAAGATGATATAGCTCGTCCTATTGTCCGCTTTACAGGCCGCGAATTGCCATCTATCCCGGCGCCTTCACCCGCACGCGTTTGCGCCGGGGCGGGGGCGGGGGACCGCTGGCCAGGGAACGGGCGGCGGGGATCAGGTGGACGGCCATGGGCTCCGACCGGCCGCGCACGGTGACCTGGCGAATTTCGAACGCCGACAGATCGGCGCCGGCGCGTTCGCCAACCCGGGCCGAGATCACCGCCTGCATGGTGAATTCCTTGGTCATGGTTTCCAGGCGCGAGGCCGTATTCACGGTATCGCCGATGGCGGTGATGGTGGTCGCCGCGCCATAACCCATTTCGCCCACAATGGCCGGACCGGCATGGATGCCGATGCCCATGCGCAGGGGTTGGTCCAGGTCGTGGCGCAATTGGTGGTTCAGATGTTCCAGGGCGTGGGACATCCCCGCCGCCGCCGCCAGGGCCTGCCGGCAGCCCTGTTCCAGATCACTACGCACGCCGAACAGGGCCATGACGCCGTCGCCGATGAACTTGTCCAGATGGCCGCCGGCCTCTTCCACCGCCTGGCCCATGCCCCGGAAATACTGGTTCAGGACAAAAACCACATCATAGGGCAGCTTGCTCTCGGAAAATTCCGTGAAGGCGCGCAGATCGGCGAACAGCACGGCGATTTCCCGTTCGCTGCCTTGCAAATAGTCCGGCTTGGCCTGGCTGCCTTGCACGCCGACGTTCGGCGGCAACAGCGGTATCACGGAGACATCCGACGTGGGCTTCAATTGACAGGCCAGACGCACGCTGTCGGGCGCCCCCACGCGGGCCAAGACCTTCAACTCATCTTCGCCCGCGGGCGGCAATTCCGCCGCGCCCTCGGCTATGCACACCCGGCAGGTGGAACAGCGCCCGCGCCCGCCGCAGATGGAGGCGTGCGCAATGCCCAACAGGCGGGAGGCATCCAGCACGGAGAGGCCAGGCTCGACCGAGGCTTCCTCCCCATCGGGATAGGTGATGACGATGCGGGCGCCGCGCCGGGCCCACTGGCTGCGCAGCCATCGTCCAGCCAGCAGCAAGACGATGACGATAATCGTGCCGGCAACAATATAATCCATGGTGCCGTAAACGAAATCCACCAGAGCCTTCACATTGTCGCCAATGCGGAAGGAGGCCAGCGCCGCCGCCCGCCAAGCCTCGTCCTTCGACCACAGGGCAATTTGTTTGCCAACGCCGGCGAAGCCCGACAGGGCCAGACCGGGCAGCAGCAGGGCGCCGGTCAACAGCCAGGGGCTGGCCCGGCGCACCATGGGCGCAACCGCAGCCACAGATGCATGCCGATGCAGCCATGGCTCCAAACCACCAGTAATGCGGCGGCCAGGATCCAGCCGTTCTGCGGCGACCACACCCAGACACCGATAATTTCGTAAAGATGGCTGTCGTTGACGCCGAAAAACTCATGCCCGCCGCGGGTCGCCAAAATGTGCGCCGGCAACAGAAAAGGGATACTGAGCGCCAGCACCGCCTGGAAGCCTTCCGCGATCGACATGCGCAAGGTCCGCCGCTGCCACAATGCCCACAGGGCCATCAAAATATGTAGCAACATGGCGCCGTACAGCACAATGGTGGCGGGCCAGTTCCGCCAGACGGCAATGAAAACCTCCCGTCCCGCCTCCATTGCGGCAAGCGATATGTTGCCCAGACTATGGTTCAGAAAATGCGTCGTGACGAAGGCAAACAGGACCAGGCCGCTGATCAGCCGAATGTTCCGTACCCGCCCTTTACCCATGATCAGGCCGGCGTTGCCATGCTAGTGCGCCTCGGCCCAGCTGTCGCCCACCCCGGCGTCCACGGTCAGGGGGACGGTCAAATGCGCCGCGCCTTCCATCACCCGTTTCACCACCACAATGGTCTCGTCAATCTCCCCCTCCGGCACATCGAAGATCAACTCATCGTGGACCTGCAACAGCATGGTCGCCGCCAGACCCGCACCGCTCAGGGCGCCGGGGATGGCGACCATGGCGCGGCGGATTACGTCCGCCGCCGAACCCTGGATCGGTGCGTTGATGGCGGCGCGTTCGTGAAAGCCGCGGCGGGCGGGGTTCTTGTCGTTGATGCCCGGCATGTGAATGCGCCGGCCATAAATGGTTTCCACATAGCCCAGCTCCCGGGCGGAGGCCTTGGTCTGTTCCATATAGTCGCGGATGCCGGGGTAGCGTTCGAAATAGGCGGTGATGTAATTCTGCGCCTCGCCTCGGGAAATGCCCAGATTATTGGCCAGGCCAAAGGCCGAGATGCCATAGATGATGCCGAAGTTGATGGCCTTGGCCCGGCGGCGGATCATCGGGTCCATATCTTCCATGGGCAGATCAAAGACCTGCGCGGCGGTCATGGCGTGGATGTCGTGGCCGGCATGAAAGGCCTCGCGCAGGGCGGTAATGTCCGCGATATGGGCCAGGATGCGCAATTCGATCTGGGAGTAATCCGCGCTCAACAATTTGCAGCCCGGCGCGGCGATAAAGGCCTTGCGGATGCGCCGGCCTTCCTCGGTACGGACGGGAATGTTCTGCAGGTTCGGATCGGTGGAGGCCAGGCGCCCGGTTGAGGTTGCCGCCATGGCGTAGGAGGTATGGACCCGCCCGGTCACGGCGTTGATCTGGCCTTGCAGGCTGTCCGTATAGGTGCTTTTCAGCTTTGCCAGTTGGCGGTATTCCAGCACCTTGACGGGCAGGTCGTGGCCCTGGGCGGCCAGGCCTTCCAGCACATCGGCGCCGGTGGCGTAGGCCCCCGTCTTGGTTTTCTTGGCGCCGGGTATGGCCATCTTGTCGAACAGGATCTCGCCCAGCTGTTTTGGCGAATTGACGTTGAAGTTCTCGCCCGCCAGTTCGTGGATTTCACCTTCCAAGGCGACGATCCGCACGGCGAAATCAGCCGACAGGCGGGCCAGCTCGGCCCGGTCCACCAGAATGCCGGCCGCTTCCATGTCCACCAGCACGGGCACCAGGGGCCGCTCCAGGGTTTCATAGACCGTATGCTTGCGCTCCACCATCAGGCGCGGTTTGAGGTAGTGATACAGACGCAGGGTCAGGTCCGCATCCTCCGCCGCGTATTCCGTGGCCTTGTCGAGCGGGACCTGATCGAAGGTGATTTGCGATTTGCCGCTGCCCGCCACCTCCTTGAACGGTATCGGCTGGACGTCGAGATGAAGTTTCGACAATTCGTCCATGCCGTGGCCGTGCAGGCCGCCTTCGGTCACATAAGACAACAACATGGTGTCGTCCATGGGACTAATGTCAACATCATACCGACGCAGGACCAACATGTCGTATTTCAGGTTTTGCCCCACTTTCAGCACCGATGGATCGGCCAGCAAGGGCCGCAAAAGGTTCAGGGCGGCGTCCAGGGGGATCTGATCGGGGGCCGCGGCACCACCTTCGAGGTCCAGTTCCCCCGCCGGCACCGGACCCGTATGGCCCAGGGGAATGTAACAGGCCTGTCCCGGTCGCACGGACAACGAGACACCGACCAGGTCCGCCGCCATGGCGTCCAGGGATGTGGTTTCCGTATCCACCGCAACAATACCCGCGGATCGCGCCAGGGCGATCCAGGGTTCCAGCTGCGCCAGGGTCTGGATGCATTGATAATCCCGGTCCGCCGGCACATCGGCTTCCGGCGGAGCGGCGGCGGCGGCGGGTATTTCGCCGCCCAGGCGCTGGGCGATGCGGCCCGCCAGGCGCTCCAACTCCATCTCCGTCATGAAGGCCAGCAACACATCGACCTCCGGCTCCTTCAGGCGCAGATCTTCCAGTGAAATTTCCACCGGCACATCGTTTTTCAGGGTGACCAGTTCCCGGCTGACCCGGGCCAGGTCGGCGAATTCAATCAGATTTTCCCGCCGTTTGTTCTGTTTGATCTCCGACGCGCGCGCCAAGACACTGTCCAGATCGCCGTATTCAATGATCAACAGCGCCGCGGTTTTAATCCCGATGCCCGGCACGCCCGGCACATTGTCCGTGGAATCGCCGCACAAAGATTGTACATCGATCACTTTCTCGGGGCCGACGCCAAATTTTTCCACCACTTCATCGGGGCCGATGCGGCGTTGTTTCATGGGGTCGTGCATGACCACGCCGCCGCCGACCAGTTGCATCAGATCCTTGTCGGAGCTGACGATGGTCACCGACCAGCCGGCCGCGCTGGCCAGCCGGGCATAGGTGGCGATGACATCATCGGCTTCGAACCCGGGCATTTCGATGGTGGCCAGATTAAAGGCCCGGCTGGCCTGCTTGACCAAGGCGAATTGGGGCCGCAGATCCTCGGGCGGGGGCGGGCGGTTGGCTTTGTATTCGGGATAGATATCATTGCGGAAGGTTTTGCGGGCGGCATCGAAAATCACTGCGAAATAATCCACCTCGCCGCCATCGCGGACGTCGTCCACCAGCTTCGAGAGCATGTTGCAAAAGCCCGAGACGGCACCCACGGGCAGCCCGTCGCTTTTCCGGGTCAGGGGCGGCAGGGCATGATAGGCGCGGAAGATATAGGCCGAGCCGTCGACCAGATACAGATGCCCCGGCTTGCGATTGGTATCGCCACGATCAACGGCGGCTTCGATGTTTTGTTCCTTCATGGACCCACTATGCCACGGCGCGGGCAATGGTGGAATGATCACATTGCATCGCGCCGTAATTTCAGAACAGGTAAAATTAAATATGCCCAGTAAGACTTAGATTGAAACAAAATTGCGAAAAAAGAAATAAATTAGGGGGCTGACCCAGATAACGCCAATGAGGTGTTATTATGGTCCGCATGCGGAAGAGCAGATTGAGCCAGGCAAAACAGTACCGGTTAATGGAACATTTTGTTGCCGGCACGACGGCGCGGTGCGCGGCAGCACTTGTCGGC
>JAYGEA010000202.1:0-5644 GCA_046582635.1 Alphaproteobacteria bacterium | reverse complement strand
CAAAGGCGAAGCCATTACTTTCCCACCTGATTTCTTAGAATATGATCCACCGGAAAATCACGAATTTCATATTTTGATCCGGCAAGTCGACGTTGGAAAACGAATCCGGATACCCTTCTGTAGAAAACTTGATGTTCCCATTCCAGATGTAGAAGAGTTGATCCATGCTCTTTTTGACATTGCATCAGATGGCCAACATGAGCACGGTGCAGTCAGTGTTCAGGAGGTTAAATTCCTCGCAGAACGATACATTTCTCTGAACGATACCCAGAATAAACCCAACTAGGCTTTGCCTCGAATATAACTCTGGCTGTCGTCAATATGACCTGAATTCCTATTGATATAGCCCTGATTACGAAAAGGGGGCGCTTCCCTTTAGCGTGTATCGCCGAATTGTCGGATATTCCGGTCCGCGCGTTCTGAACGGTCAATCGCCCCCCGGTCATAGCCACAAACCGGGTCAGGCCCGGCCAGCCGGCAAACCGTCCACCAAGGGGACGAAACGAACGTCCAACAGACGCTCTTCCTTGAACCTGTCATCCTGCCTGGTTACCCGGATCAGGGTTTGATCGCCCGAGGGGCCGACGGGGACGATCATGATGCCGCCGTCGTCCAGTTGATCGGCCAGGGTTTGCGGCAGTTCCGACGCAGCGGCGGTGACGATGATACGGGCGAAGGGGGCCAATTCCGGCCAGCCCTTGCCGCCATCACCAAGTCGGGTGGTTATGTTGTGCAGTTTCAGATCCTCGAAACGCCCCTCCGCCTGAGCCAGCAGAGTGCGGTAGCGTTCGATGGTGCAGACCCGACGGCACAGTTGCGCCAGCACGGCGGCCTGATAGCCCGAGCCGGTGCCGATTTCCAAGACCCGGTCGCGATCACCCAGACACAGCGCCTGGGTCATGTAAGCGACGATAAATGGCTGGCTGATGGTCTGCCCCTGGCTGATGGGCAGGGGTATGTTTTCGTAAGCTTCCGAGCGCATGGCCTCGGGCACGAACAGCTCGCGCGGGACCCGCTCGACGGCGCTCAAGACCCCCTTGTCGGTAATGCCCTGGCGGCGCAGGTCCATGATGAGGCGTATCTTATGCGCCTCATAGCTCATGGGGCGAAGGCTGCCTTGAGTTGCTTCAGGGTCTTGTTCTCGGTCAGGTCCATGTGCAGGGGCGTGATGGCGATGCGGCCCTTTTCCGTGGCGCGCAGATCCGTGCCCGCCTTGGGCGTGCCATGTTGCGGCCGATAGCCAAGCCAGTAATAGGGCTTTTCGCGGGCATCAATACGCTGTTCGATATTCAGGGCGGTGATATCCCGGCGGCCCTGGCGCACCACTTCAATGCCTTGCACATCGCCGGGCAGGCAGTCGGGAAAATTGACGTTGATCAAAACGTCCCTGGACCAGCCGATGGCGACCAGGCGGCGGATCACATCGCCGGCGTGTTGCTCCGCCGTCGCCCAATGCATGATCTTGCGGTTGGCGAACGATTGGCTCAGCGCGATTGAGGGCACGCCCACCAAAGTCCCCTCCATGGCGGCGGCGATGGTGCCGGAATAGGTCACGTCCTCGCCCATGTTGGCGCCCCGGTTGACGCCGGAGAGCAATAGATCGGGGGGATTGTCCGCCATCACCTGGTTCATGGCCATCATGACGCAATCCGTGGGTGTACCTTCGACGGCGAATCTTTTGGCGGAGATTTTCCGCAGACGCAGCGGCGCGGTCAGGGTCAGGGAATGGGAGGCACCGCTGTGCTCCCCCTCGGGCGCCACCACCCAGACATCATCCGACAGGCTTCGGGCGATCCGTTGCAGCACCTTCATGCCGGGGGCATTGATGCCGTCGTCGTTGCTCAAAAGAATACGCATACGCCGTAAATTGGCGAGTTTCGGAGCCATATGTTCAGCTAATCCTCGTTTTTCCACCCAAATAGGGTTGCAGGGCCTCGGGAATGGCAAAGCCACCCTCGGCCAGTTGATAATTTTCCATCACCGCGATCATGGTGCGGCCGACCGCCAGGCCGGAACCGTTCAGGGTATGGACGAAGTCGGTGCCCTTGCCCTGATTGGGTTTGAACCGCGCGCCCATGCGCCGGGCCTGAAAATCGCCGCAGTTGGAGCATGACGAAATTTCCCGGTACATATACTGTCCCGGCATCCAGGCCTCGATGTCATAGGTGCGCCGGGCCGAAAACCCCATGTCGCCGCTGCTCAACAGCATCACCCGGTAGGGAATTTCCAAGCGCTGCAAAATGGCTTCGGCGCAGGCGGTCATGCGGTCCAGCTCCTCGCCGGATTGCGCGGGATGGCTGATGGAGACCATTTCCACCTTGTAAAACTGATGCTGGCGCAGCATGCCGCGGGTATCCCGCCCGGCGGCCCCGGCTTCGGAGCGGAAGCAGGCGGTGTGGGCAACATAGCGCAGGGGCAACTCGGCCTCGCCCAGGACGCCGTCGCGGACCAGATTGGTCAGCACCATCTCGGCCGTGGGGATCAAATAGAAACCGTCCGTCGTCTTGAACAAATCTTCTTTGAATTTCGGCAAGTTGCCGGTGCCAAAAGCCGTATGCTCCTTCACCAACAGCGGCACGGAGGTTTCCCGGTAGCCGAATTCGTCCGCGTGCATATCCAGCATGAAAGCCGCCAGGGCGCGCTCCAGCCGGGCCAGGGCGCCATGCAGGACCACGAACCGGGCGCCGGAGATTTTCGAGGCCGCCTCGAAATCCATCAGACCCAGGGCCTCGCCGATCTCAAAATGTTCCCGAGGGGCAAAATCAAAGGTGGCGGGTTCGCCATGGCGGCGGACTTCCACGTTGCTGTCTTCATCCGGGCCAACGGGCACGTCGGTCTCGGGGCGGTTGGGCAGGCCGGACAAGGTCTGCCGCATTTCCTGGGAAAACTTCCTGTCCGCCTCTTCACGACTCTTCATATCGCTCTTTTGCTTGCCCACTTCGGCGATCAGGTCGGCCACGTCTTCGCCCTTGGATTTCGCGGTTCCGATCATTTTCGAGACGGTATTGCTGCTTTTCTGCAGTTCTTGAAGTTTGGTTCGGTTGGCCCGCGCGGCTTCGTCCCGGGCGAGGAAGTCACTGGCCAGGGGGGGCAGGCCCCGGGCGGCCAGGGCGGTATCGAACGCCTCCGGGTTTTCGCGAATCCAGCGCAGATCGTACATGGCGGCAGGTCTCTGATTTATTCATTTGGTTGAGCGCGCACTGTATACGCTCCACGCCGCGCGCCGTCCAGGGCCCGCCATCGCCCGCCATACCCGACCATTTCGGACCATTGCGGCCCATAGCGGACTAGGGGGGGCAATCGGCGGGCAATACGACCAGTCTAAGCCTTGTAACCGATGACGCCCCGTAAATCCGCGCCCGTGATCTTGGCGCCGCGCAAATCGGCACCGGTCAGATCCGCATCCAGCAAAATAGCGTCGCGCAGATCGGCCCGGCGCAAGTCCGCCTTTTGCAACACCGCCAACTCCAGAATGGCATGGCGAAGGTCCGCCGATTTCATGTTGGAGGCACGCAGATCAGCACCTTTCAGGTTGGTCGGCCATTCCGCTTCCAAACCGCCGGCGATGGGCATGCGGTTCATGCGCGCATGGCTTAAATTGGCGCTACGCAAATTTGCCCCCACCAAGTGGGCCCCGCGAAGATCGGAATCGGCACAATTTGACCTGTTCATCATGGCCCCGCCCAATTGTGCCATGGAAAGTGAACAGCCCGCCATATTGACGCCCGTCAAAGTCGCCTGTTCCATCTTCACCGCCGATAATTCGACACCCCGCAAAGATACACCCGACAAATCGACCCCACTCATATCGGCCTGAGAGCCTTCAGCGGCCAGGGAGCGCACCCCGATGGAATGCTGGTGCAGAATATCGGAAATGGTGCCGCCGATCTCCGCCAGCGAGGGCGCGATGACGGCGCCACTCAACTGCCCCTGCACCATTTCGGACTTTTTGAACAATGATGCGGTTAGGTCGGCGCCGCTGAAATTCGTGCCGTCCATGGTGGCGCCCAACAGTACCGCGCCGTGCAGCACGCAACCGCTCAGGTTGGAGCCACTTAAATCCGATCCAGACAGGTTCACCTTGACCAGATTTGCATGCCGCAAATTCGCCCCGCTCAAATCCGTGCGCGGACCGAATACTCCGCCCAGGCGGCTGCCCTTCAAATTGGCCCGGGCAAAAACCGCCTCGTCGATGCGGCTGATGCCGTCACCCACGGGCTGGTATCCTCCCCCCTCTATCTGCACGAATAATCGCCCGTCGCGGATGTCCGCCTCTTCCAGATTGGCCGCTTCCAAGTTGGCCCGGCGCAGGGAGATGCCCCGCAAATCAGCCTTTGAGAGGTCCGCGCCCCGAAGATCCGCGCCTTCCAAATTTGCCGCGAACAGGTAAATTCCCACCATGGAGGCTTCATAAAAAATACACCGGCTGAGGTCCGTGCCCGCCAACTCCGCCCAGGAAAGATCGCGTTTGGTAAAAACAAGTTCGGCGGCATCATGCAGCTTCAAGACCAGGCGATCACCACCGTGGACACCCCGTAGAAACTGCCAATGTGCCGCCAATTTCTTCTGCAACGCGTCTTGAGAGATACGCGGAGCCATATAAGCACCATCCTACAATTGCCTTGTTCATTATTGTGGCGGAGGGGCGTTAACAAACTCATACGGTCGTGGCTGCGTCCGGTTGCTTCTCGGGCGCGGCGGACGCGAAGGCGTCGAGAGCCTGACAGGCCCGATCAATGCGCTGCAATGTGGGATAGGGGGACAAATCGACGTCGAATCTGCGGGCGTTGTAAAGCTGTGGCACAAGGCACAAATCCGCTATCGTGGGTAGATCACCGTGACAAAACAGCCCCGTATCCACACAATCGGCAACCAAGCCTTCCAATCCCTCGAGCCCCTGGTCGACCCAATGGCGGTACCAGGTCAGCCGCCCCTCGGCCGAGACGCCCAATTCCCCGGTCAGGAAATTCAAGACCTTCAGATTATCGATGGGATGGATGTCACAGGCCACCACCTGGGCTAGTTGCCTAACGCGGGCCCGTCCCGGAATATCGCTGGGCAGCAGGGCCGGTTCGGGATGGCATTCATCCAGATATTCCAAAATCGCCAGAGACTGGCTCAACCGCACATCACCGTCGATCAGGGTGGGCACCAGGCCTTGGGGGTTCAGCGCCAAATAGCCCTCGCTGCGTTGATCGTTGTTTTGCAGATGGATGAATTCTTCCTCCACCGCCAGACTTTTCAGGTTCAATGCAATCCGCACCCGGTAGGCGGCGGATGAACGCCAATAGCCGTAAAGTTTCATCGCCCCGCCTCCCAAGTGTCCTGGTTCAGGAATACGTCGTGTTTAGGACGGTCATACAAGCCCCTCGGCTAGGAGGGTGGTCCGTCGTGATGCGGGACATCATAAGAGTCGCCCGACGACGTCCGAGGGGCTTGTATGACCGCCGAAACGGTCGTTTCTCAGGGCCTCCGGATGGCGTCGGCGTCCCTTGACGATGTCCCGCATTGCCGGCGGGACGCCTCCTACCCGGAGGCCCTGAGAAACGATCCTAAACATGACGTATTCCTGAGCCAGGACACTAGCCCTGGCCTGCGATATCCGCATTGCCGGGGAAAGCGCCCGGTTCGCCGAAACCTATGC
>JAYGEA010000172.1:0-13655 GCA_046582635.1 Alphaproteobacteria bacterium | reverse complement strand
ACCATTGCCAGGTCCCTGGGGCCACAGTACACACCGTCATCCCCGGGCGTAGCGAAGCGGAGACCCGGGGATCCAGAGCCGCTAACACTGGAGTTTGTAGCCCTGGATTGCCGGATCAAGTCCGGCAATGATATTATTGTCGTGGTTGTCGTGTACTGTGTCTTTGGGCCGGTAATTTTAAGGAAGCCCATGAACGAGCGGCAGCGAAATAATCTTGTCAGCGGACCCGTCGGGGCCCGGCTGACCACCGAAAGCCTGGGCGTTTCCCTGATCCGCGAGGTTGGCAACGCGGGCATGGGCATTGATGACGTGGTCGCCCTTTGGTATGGCGAACCTGACCTGCCCACGCCAGACTATATCTGCCAGGCCGCCGCCCGCTCCCTGGCCAATGGCGATACCTTCTATACGGAAAACTTCGGTATCGAAGAATTGCGCCAGACCCTGAGTACCTACATGAGCGATCTGTACGGCCGCCCCATCGACACCGAGCGGGTGGCGGTGACGGCATCGGGCATGAGCGCCACCAATCTGATGCAGCAGATGCTGACCAACCCCGGCGACAATGTCATCATCTCCGCCCCGATCTGGCCCAACCTGATCGAAACCATCCGCATCATGGGCGGCGAGCCGCGCTTTGCCTGGTTGCGGTTCGGCAACCAGGGCTGGAGCCTGGATCTGGAGCAAATGTTCGCCATGGCCAACGGCCGCACCCGCGCCATCATGATCAACTCCCCCTCAAACCCCACCGGCTGGGTGATGAGCCTGGAGGACATGCGGGCGGTGCTGGATTTCTGCCGCGAGCGGGATATCTGGGTGCTCAGCGACGAGGTTTACGCGCGGATGTACTACAAGGGCCGGGTGGCACCGTCGTTCCTGGAAATCGCCGAACCGGACGACAAGCTGGTGGTGGTCAACAGCTTCTCCAAATCCTGGTGCATGACCGGCTGGCGCCTGGGCTGGCTGACCTGTCCGCCGGCCCTGATGCCCACGTTGGAGAAAATGATCGAGTTCCACTATTCCTGCCCGGCGCATTTTTCCCAGGTCGCCGCCGTCACCGCCGTGCGGGATAGCGAGGATTTCGTGACAGAGACCGTGGCCCGTTATCAGCAAGCCCGCGATCTGGTGATTGATCGCCTGGCCGCCATGCCGAAGGTGCGCGTGCATCGCCCGGACGGCGCCTTTTATGCCTTTTTCGCCGTCGAGGGCATGGACGATTCCCTGGAGAGGTGTAAAGACATCCTGCGCCAAACCCATGTGGGCCTGGCGCCGGGCGCGGCCTTTGGGGCGGAGGGTGAAGGCTTTATCAGGCTCTGCTTTGCCTCCACCCTGGCCCGCCTGGATGATGCCATGGATCGTATCGAACCTTTTTTTAGTTGAGCGCCAAAGTCGAACGTTGGGAGAGACCATCATGAAAGTTGTTATTACGGGCGGCGGCGGCTTCATCGGCCGCCAGCTGGCCAAACGTATATTGGCCGAGGGCGCGCTAACCGGCCCCTCGGGCGGCCAGGAGGCGGTTACCGAACTGGTGCTGTTCGATGCCGTGGCCCCGCCCGAAGGTGAATTCGACGACGACCGCGTCACCGTGGTGACAGGCGATATTACCGACGGCGGTTTGGTTGCCTCCGTCATCGATGGCTCCACCAACAGCATCTTTCACCTGGCCGCCGTGGTCAGCGCCGGGGCCGAGGCGGACTTCGATCTGGGCTACCGGGTCAATTTGGACGGCACCCGCAATGTATTGGAGGCCGCCCGTGCCGCGAATGGCACACCGCGCCTGGTTTTCGCTTCATCGCTGGCCGCATACGGCGGCGATGTACCGGAAACCGTGCTGGACGGCACGCCGATCACGCCCGAAACATCATACGGTGCGCAAAAGGTGATCGGGGAATATCTGATCACGGATTACAGCCGCAAGGGCTTCCTCGACGGCCGGGCCATGCGCCTGCCGACCATCGTGGTGCGGCCGGGCAAGCCCAACAAGGCGGCCTCGGGCTTTGCCTCCGGCATTATCCGCGAGCCCCTGAATGGCATCGACATGGCCTGCCCGGTGACGCCGGAAAGCCGCATGGCGATCATGTCGCCGCGCACGGTGGTGCAATGCTTCATGCATATGCACGAGTTGGACGCCGCCCAGCTGGGCGCCTCCCGCGCGCTGTTGCTGTCGGGCTTCTCCGTCTCCATGGGTGATGCGGCCAAGGCGGTGCGAGAGGTGCGGACCAACCGGGTTAAGGGCGAGATCACTTTTGATATTGATCCCGCTACCCAGGCCATCGTCGATGCCTGGCCCAAGACCACCCAATCGGACAAGGCGGCCGCGCTGGGTTTCCCCGCCGACAGCAATATCGAAGATGTCATCGCCGCCTATATCGAAGACGAGCTGGATTGAAAATTCGGATTGAGGAACAGAACATGAGTGGACGACTGGCCGGAAAACGCGCCTTCATCACCGCCGCCGCCCAAGGCATCGGCCGGGCCACCGCCGAGACCTTTCTGGCGGAGGGCGCCCAGGTCATCGCCACGGATATCAACATGGATATTCTTGGCACATTGTCCGGCGATGTGATCACCGAGAAATTGGACGCCCGCGACGGCGCCGCCATTCAGGAGGCCGCCCAGCGTCACGGCGCCGTGGATATTTTGTTCAACTGCGCCGGTTTCGTGCACAACGGCACCTTGTTGGAAAGTTCCGAGGATGAATGGGATTTTGCTTTCGAGCTGAACGTCAAATCCATGTACCGGGTCACACGGGCCTTTCTGCCGGCGATGATCGAGAATGGCGGCGGCAGCATCGTCAACACATCCTCCATCGCCTCCGCCGCCAAGGGCATTGTCAGCCGCTGTATTTACAGCGCCTCGAAGGCGGCCGTTACCGGCCTGACCAAATCCATCGCCGCCGACTATGTGGGCCAGGGCATCCGCTGCAACGCCATCGCGCCCGGCACCATCGACACCCCAAGCCTGGGCGACCGCATCAACGCGGCCGACGACCCGGTTCAGCAACGCCAGGATTTCATCGCCCGCCAACCCATGGGCCGCCTGGGCACGGCGCAGGAAGTCGCCAACCTGGTGTTGTTCCTGGCCTCGGACGAAAGCGCCTTTTGCACCGGGCAACTCTATACCGTCGATGGCGGGGTGTTGATGTAAGTGCCCACGATTGCAAGAATGTGATTGAGTGCGGAGATTCCAACATGAGACATGCTCGTGGCTCGCTAACCATCGTCGACCAATTAACCCTTGGTTTGATCGAGGGTGTCATGACCCTGTTGGGTCTTGCCGTTCTCATCTTTCCTTTGGCCCTGTGGGCAGTGCCCCAGCATGGACCGATGGCCAACACGGTTTTCTATATCGTTTTGTCCATTGGCTGCGGGTCCTTTTTTGCCATTATTGGCATGGCTTATTTGAAGGGCCTGCTGTTTCCCGATCCTTCGCCCCGCGGCACGCCCGCGGGCGGGAAAGCCCGCCTGCAGGCCTATATAACCTGGTCGCAGTCACAAGATGATGTCCGCCGGGTAGAAAGGCAGCTACGGTCCGTCAAAGGGGGGCTGCTGCATGATTTGGGCTATATGGTTCGCATTGCATCCCTGCTGGTGACGTTCTTCGTGCTTATAAATCTGGCAATGTGGGCATTCATGGATTTCTACTATGGGTCTACAGAGATTATGTCCTCCGAGGCGAGATACGAATTGCTGCATCCGGATCCTTGGGGCTGGGGGAAAGAAAAATAAGGTTCGTTGATTACCCGGAACCGCTCTAAGGCCTGAAATATTCCTTTCCGACCCAATCCTTCATGGCGTCGAAATAGTCTTCGTCTTCCTCGATGGCGGAGAATTTTATGTAATCTTCATCGCTTACCCGCCGTCGCGCCGCCACGAAATCGACGGCGTCCTGGCCGACCAGATAGCACAACTTCGGATCATCGGTGGTGATGGCATGTTCGATTGTTTGCGCCACGTCATCGGCCGAGGCGGGCGTACGATGGTTCAATTGCGTGTCGAACAGCGCCTTGAATCGGCGGCCATGCACCGCGTAGGGGCTGTCCGGATTGAGCGGGCCTTGGGTCTTTTGGGTGTTTTCGATTAGCGCGGTGGGGATCACACCTGGCTCAATAACCGCCACCCTGACGTTGAAGGGCAGCATTTGCTGCGCCAGGATTTCCGAGTGGGCCTCGACGGCATATTTTGTTGGAGCATAGACCGAATGGGCGGCAAATGCCATCACTCCGGCAAGGGAGCCGACGTTGATGATGGCGCCGCTGCTCCGCTCACGCATGCCAGGCAAGACCGCCTGGGTGACGGCGACGAGACCAAAGAAATTGGTTTCGAAGACCCCTCTGAATACTTCCAGCGAGGTTTCTTCGACCGAACCACGGCTGGAGATGCCGGCATTGTTGATCAGAACGTCGATCCGCCCTTCCGCCGCAAGCACGCTTGCAATGGCGTCTTGAATTGAGCCTTCGTCGGTGACATCAAGCTTCAGCATGGCAATGGTGCCGCCGGTCTGCTCAATGGCCGCCTTCAGGTCATCGGCGGTGCTGGGATTGCGGATGCCGGCGTACACCTTGTGCCCGGCCTTGGCCAGGCGAACCACCGTCGCCAGGCCAATGTCGGAAGTGGTCCCCGTGACAACCGAAACCGTCATGATGTTGTCCCGTCTTAGGTGTCCTTATGAGGGTTGATCAGGAATTTCTCGCCCGTGGCCTGCTTGCCGTAGACGCCGATCGCTTCCGCCGTCAGCATTTCCGGCAGGGAGACCACTTGGGTGTAGTGCGAGGCGAAGGTGGTGTTGATCTCCGACGCGACGCGCTGGCGCAAGCGGCTGATCACCTCGCCCCCCGCTTTTTGCAGGAACGGTGTCAGCAGCCAGCCGCCGACCCCCCACATCATGCCAAAGCCGCGGTTAAACTCCGTCGGGCCCCGGTCCAGGCCGCCATAGATGTAGACCTGCTTGTAAGTGGAAGAGCCATAGCGGCTGTATTCCGCTGCCGTACGGTTGGCGGCTGCTTCCATGCAGGTCAGGATCTGCCCCGCCAGGCGGCCGCCGCCGATGGCGTCAAAGGCGATCGTGGCGCCGGTCTCGGCCAGGGCGTCGGTCAACTGGTCCGTGAAGGTGTCGGACGAGGTATCGCAGACGTGCTTGGCGCCAAGGCCTTGCAATAATGCCACCTGTGACCGTTTGCGCACGATGTTGACCAGATCGACCCCGTCGGCGAGGCAGATCTTGTTCAGCATCTGGCCCAGGTTCGAGGCCGCCGCCGTGTGTACCAGCGCCGTATGATCCTCCATGCGCATGGTTTCCACCATGCCTTGGGCGGTCATGGGATTGACGAACCAGGACGCCGCCTGCGCGGGCGTCACGCCGTCGGGCATTTCCAGGCATTGGCGCACTTTCACCGCCCGGAACTGGGCATACATGGAACCGCCGATGATGGAGACGGTCTTGCCCATCAGGGCCTGGGCCATCTCGGAGCCCCCGGCGGCGATCACCACGCCCGCCGCCTCGTTACCTACCGGTAGAGCCTGATCCAGGCGCCCGGCCATGGACTTCATCAGGCCGGCGGGCACTTCCGCCGTGACGACGGCAGCATCGCCCTGGCCGGCATATTGCGCGGTTGTCATATCGGCGGCGCCGAACAACAGGCCCAGATCCGACGGGTTGAGGGGCGTCGCCTCGACCCGGACGATAATTTCATCATCTTTCGGTTCGGGCACCGGCACTTGGGCCAGCATGATTTCAAGGCTGCCGCCGGATTTGATGGTGGAGCGTAGTTCTAGGGCCATTGTGTAGGTTCCTGTTTCTGTTCAAACTGAAAGGGTTTCCAATATGGTGCCGTCGGTGGCGAAGGCGGTGGCCCGAAGCGGGCCGGAGGGGGAGGCCGCCGCGTCAATGGTGATGCTATGAGGGGTCGATTGCACACCTTTGTGGGCGGCATCGAAGCCCCGGATCACATAGGTGAAATTCCCGAACGGCGCCGCCATGGTTTCGAACCCCTTGGTATTCCACCAAAAGGCATCGTTCTGCTTCTCCAGCGGTTTGGCGGGGTCGATGCCGGCGTTGACGAATAGCAGCCGGCCATCCGAGGTGGGCGCGGCGGAGGCCAGGCCGTGGAGGAATTCATAGTGGCCGTCATGATCCTGAAACGCCTCCCGCAGCTCTGTCGTCCAGCGGGTGGTCACGACGACCCCGGCGCGGAATTTAGCCGGCGCCTCGCCAGGATCGCCGCCATAGGCGCGCAAGGTCGCTTCGACCCCATGCTCCATCATCCACTTGAAAGTCTCGATGGGGCGCATGGCCCATTGTATTTCCAATAGCTTGACCCACATCTCCTCCTGGGCGCCGCGTAGATGAGCGACCTGGATACCGGGCAGATTCTTGCGGAAGCGCAGCAACTCGCCCACCGTGTCCGCCACCGCCCGGCCATGACCCATGTAATTGCCCAGGTATACCAGGCAGTCGCCATGCTGCAGCCGATCGGCCAGGGCGCCATGCAGGGCCTGCAGGGCTTCCGCCTGGCCCAGCACCGCCGGGACGGCCCAAATTCGTTGCGTGGCATTGAGGGTAATAAGCATGGAGCTAACTTATAAACGCTGGGCGCAAGATATCCAGCCCATGGGTGCGCGCCATGGTATAAAATTCCACGAAACGCGGGGAGGATAAATAATGACGGACATACAAATCGGCGTGGTGGGCTGCGCCGGCCGCATGGGATTAAATCTGTTGCGCCAAATCCATGCCACGGACGGCTGCGCCATCGCGGGGGGCAGCGAGAGGCCGGGGCACGCCGATATTGGCCGGGACCTGGGCGAGATGGCGGGCCTGGGCGCCTTGGGTATCGCCGCCGGGGGAGAACCGGGGCCGCTGTTCGATTGCTCGGACATCGTCCTAGATTTTACTATGCCCGCCGCCACCGTGGCCCATGTGGCCCTGGCGGTCGCAAGCAACACAAAAATGGTCATCGGCACCACCGGCACGACGGCCGGGGACGATGCCGCCATCGCGGCGGCCGCGCGGTCCGTGGCCATCATGCGGGAAGGCAACATGAGCCTGGGCGTTAACGTCCTGGCGGTTCTGACCCGGCAGATGGCCAGCTATCTGGACGCGGATTTCGATATTGAAGTTGTCGAGATGCACCACCGCCACAAGGTCGATGCCCCCTCGGGCACGGCATTGCTTTTGGGCCGGGCCGCCGCCAGTGGCCGTGGCGTGGAGCATGATGATGTCATGCAGGGCGGCCGCCATGGCATTACGGGCGAGCGCCGGCGCGGCGATATCGGCTATGCCTCCCTGCGCGCGGGCAACGTGGCGGGCGAACACAGCGTCATCTTCGCCGCCGATGACGAGCGGGTGGAGCTGACCCACAAGGCCACGGACCGGGCCATCTTTGCCCGCGGCGCCTTGGTTGCGGCGCGCTGGCTGGCGGAGCAGCAGCCGGGCCTGTACGGCATGGCCGATGTCCTCGGATTATGAAGACTGTGGGCTATAGCCCTATGAAGGACTTAATGGCGGCCAATTCGGCGCAGGGCGGCGGCCAGGGCATCGGCGAAGGATTGCCACTCTTCGGGTGCCAGGAACCGGCCCAGGCGCACCGTGCGCCCGTGGGAGGTGACCATGACACTGCCGTGGCTGCCCACGTCCTCGGTCTCCTCGACCTCCAATTTGACCCGGGCCCAATAGGGTTGGAACGACCAACGCCGCTGGCGCCCGCCGGGATGGATGCGGCGCACCGCCAGTTCCCGTTCGGACAGCTGCACGGTCTCCTTCAACCCCCCCGATCGATAGCTAAGGCGGAAAGCCAGATAGATCGCGGCCACGTCAAGCCCGAGGAACCCCAATACCGGCCAGGCGCCGGCGAGGAAAAAACCCAACCCGACGACCAGGGAAAACAGGCAGACCGTCGCCATCAGAATGTGGAAACCCCGTGGGCTCAAGGAGCGGTACGGCCGCAATTCGGCATCGAACAGCAGCTCGTCCCCAGTCTCTGTGCGAAGCGTTGCCATGACGAGCAGTCTAGCCCATGAAAAAGGCGAATATCGAGAGCTTCTTTGCCCGTCTGCAGGCCGCCGACCCGGAGCCCAAGGGCGAATTGAACTACGCCAACACCTACACCCTGCTGGTCGCCGTGGTGCTGTCGGCCCAGGCCACGGACGTGGGCGTCAACAAGGCCACCAAGGCTTTGTTCGAAGAGGTGGATAATCCGGCAGCAATGGTCAAACTGGGCGAGGCCAAATTGAAACAGCACATCCGCACCATTGGCTTGTTCAATACCAAGGCCAAGAACGTCATGAAGCTTAGCCGGCAATTGTTGGAAAAATTCGACGGCCGGGTGCCCGAAACCCGCGAAGAACTTGAAACCCTGCCCGGCGTGGGGCGCAAGACCGCCAACGTGGTCTGCAACATCGCCTTCGGCCAGCCCACCATCGCCGTTGATACGCACCTCTTTCGCCTGGGCAACCGCACCGGCCTGGCGCCGGGCAAGACGCCCCTGGAAGTGGAGCGCAAATTGGTAAAGCGCATCCCAAAGGTCTATTTACAGCACGCCCACCATTGGCTGATCCTGCATGGCCGCTATGTCTGCAAGGCCCGCAAGCCCGACTGTCCCGCCTGCATCGTCAACGATGTGTGCGGCTATAAAGCCAAAACCACGGTCTGACCCATGTTGATTGTAACCCAACGCTATCGCGTGGATTGGGGCCTTTGCGACCCGGCCGGGATTATTTTCAATCCGAACTATTTCACTTGGATGGATGCCGGTTGCCATAATCTGTTCAAGGCCGCCGGGGTGCCGTTTGCCCAGATGATGCGGGACACGGATTTTGTCGGCTGTCCCCTGGTTAAGAACGAGGCTGATTTTACCCAGCCGGCATTCTATGACGACATCATCACCCTGGCCTCTCACGTGGAGAGTTTCGGCGGCAAATCGTTCAAATTGCTGCACCGTTTCACCCGTGGCGACGATTTGCTGGCGGTGGGCCGCGAAATCCGCGTCTGGGCCTACGGCAACCCCTTGGGCGGCACGCCGATCAAGGCCGAACCGGTTCCCGACGAGGTAAAGGCGGCCGTGTCTGTGGATAAATCCATCGACGTCAGCACCTGACTATTATGCGGGCAGCGGGATACCAGGCACCCAGAGGTAGCCGTCCTGGTCGATGATGTAGGCTTCGCGCAAGCCGTGGGGTTTGTCCAGGGCGCCGGCCAAAACTTCGTATCCCAGTTCCCGGGCCTTGGCCTCCGCCTCATCGGGGTCGCGGCCGTAAAGGCGCAGTTCGGCGCCAATGCCACGGGCTAGATCGCCTTTCAAGCTGCCCTTCAACGGGTGGTCGCTATAGGTGTGATCGGCGTGCAACATCCATTCCGACCCGAAGCCGCGCAGGGCGGCGAAATCCGGGTCGCCATGGACGATTTCGGCGCCCAACACCCCGGTTTGAAATTTTAGGGCGGCGGTGACATCCCGGACCACGATTTTGACACCCAGGCCGCGCAGTCCACGGCCATATTCAGGCGCCGGCATCCATGAGGGTTCAGTTGCAAGCTTCATTTAAGTCTCCTTCGGAAGGTTTCTGGAAATTACCCTAAAATTGGCTCATAATATATGGGCATTTATAATATTTTCATGAGGCCAATTAATTCGCGGAGATAAAAAGCATGCCCGGCGGCGGAAATCTGGTGGCTTTGGACCTGGATCGGCGGGGCGGCGGGCCGCTCTATCGACAGCTCTATGCCGGCCTGCGCGAGATGATCCTGGATGGCCGGCTGCCATCGGGCAGCCGGCTGCCGGCGAACCGGGTGCTGGCCCAGGATCTGGCGCTGTCCCGCAACACGGTGGCCACGGCCCTGCAACAGCTTTTGGCGGAAGGCTATGTGGAAACCCGCCGGGGCGATGGCACCTACGTGGCCCCGGAACTGCCCGATGCGGGGCCCGCGCGGCGGCGCCCGGAACGTCCGGTGCGGCCGTTGCACCCATTGCGCCTGGGGCAGACTGCGGCGCAACAGCGCGAGGATGTGGCCCGCCATTATGGCCTGTCGCGCCGGGGCCGTGATCTGGCCGCGATCAGCCGGCCCGCCGTCAACAGCGGCGCGGCCTTTGCCCCCGGTCCCGATATCGCCGCCTTTCCCTTTGCCATCTGGGCCCGCTTGTTGACCCGCTATTGGCGCCGGCCGGGGCGTGAATTGGCGGTCAGCCATGATGCCGGCGGCTACCCACCCCTGAAGGCGGCCATCGCGGCCTATCTGGGCGCCATGCGCGGGGTGCGCTGCGAGCCTGGCCAGATCATCGTGGTCAGCGGCGCCCAGCAGGGCATCAATCTGGCCAGCCAGGTGCTGTTGGACCATGGCGACCAGGCCATGGTGGAAGAGCCGGGCTATGGCGGCATCCGCGGCGCCCTGATCGCCGCCGGCCTGCGCATCGCCCTGACCCCGGTGGATGGCGAGGGCCTGGATATCGCCGCCGGCGAGGCCCGGGCGCCCCTGGCCCGCATGGTTTGCGTCGCGCCCTCGCACCAGCACCCCCTGGGCGTGGTCATGAGTTTGCGCCGGCGCCTGGCCCTGATCGAATGGGCCCGCCGCCGCCAGGCCTGGATATTGGAGGACGACTACGACAGCGAATACCGCTACGCCGGCCGGCCCCTCGCCGCCCTGCAGGGCCTGGACCCCACGGGGCGGGTGATTTACGTGGGCAGTTTTTCCAAGGTTCTGTTTCCCAGCCTGCGCCTGGGCTATCTGGTGGTGCCGCCCGATCTGGTCGATGCCTTTATCGCCGCCCGCCGGGTGCTGGACGAACACACCGCCATGCTGGCCCAGCCGGTTCTGGCCAATTTCATCGACGAGGGCCATTTCGCCGCCCATGTGCGCCGCATGCGCCGCCTTTACGCCGCCCGGCAGGCAGCCCTGCTGGAGATGGCCCGGCGGGAGCTGAGCGGCCTGTTGGAGATGGACGCGGACGAGGCGGGCATGCATTTGATCGCCCGGCCCGGCGCAAATTTTTCCGGCGCCATGGATGACGGACGGCTGGCCGGATTGGCCGCGGCGGCGGGCATCGTTGTTGCACCGTTGAGCCGTTCCTACGTGGGCAAGCCCGTGCGCCAGGGCCTTATGCTCGGCTATGCCGCCCACGACGAAGCCGCCATCGCCAAGGCCGGACAAAGACTGGCCGAAGTTATTGCCGCCTATCAGTGAGATTGCGCTGCGAAAATACCTTGAAGACCGCTTGCGGTTCCCCTCGCCCTCACCTATTTTCGCCAATTCCAAACGGTGAGGAGACTGCCATGAGTGACGGTCTGTTAAATCCCCATTCCGCCCTGATATTCATCATGGTCCTGATGTCCGCCGCCGACAACGACATGACCGACCGGGAATTGCAACGGATCGGCGAACAGGTGCGCAACCTGCCGGTATTCCTGGAATTCAATGAAGAGGAACTGGTGCCCCTGGCCCAGGATTGCGCTACCAGGCTGGGCGAACCCGGCGGCTTGGATCAGGTCATGGATTTGATCGTCGCCTCCCTGCCGGCCCGGTTGAGCGAGACCGCCTATGCCCTGGCCTGCGAGATCGCCGCCGCCGACCTGCATGTGGAGCAGGAAGAATTGCGTCTGCTGCAGCAATTGCGTGAAAGCCTGGATCTGGACCGCTCGATCGCCGCCGCTATCGAGCGCGGCGTCCGCGCCCGCCACACCACCCTGTAGCGGGCCGTGGCCACAGAGGCGGGCGCCCAACCACCCGCGAATTTGTTCGGCGCCGCCCTGTGGATGATGGGTGCCGTGGTCTCTTTTTCCACTATCGCCGTGGCCGGGCGCGAGGCCTTCAAGGAGCTGGATGTCTATCAGGTGCTGTTCTATCGCAGCGTCATCGGCCTGGTTTTATTCATGGCCTACGGCGCCTTGAGCAAGGGCGGCTTCCGCCAATTCCGCACCAAGCGGATCAAACAGCACCTAATCCGCAACATGATCCATCTCGTGGGACAGTTCGGCTGGTTCCTTGCCCTGGGTCTGATCCCCCTGGCGCAATTGTTCGCCTTGGAATTTACCACGCCCTTGTGGATCGCCGTGCTGGCGCCCTTTGTCTTGGGGGAGAGATTGACCAGGATGCGACTGGCCGCCCTGGCCTTGGGCTTCGCCGGCGTCATGGTGGTCCTTCGTCCGGGTTTGGAGACGGTCAATCTGGGTTCGGTTGCCATGTTGATCGGCGCCGTTGGTTTTGCCGGCGGCATGATCATGACGAAACGTCTCGCACCCACGGAACCGCCCATGACGATCCTGTTCTATATGGCCGTGATGCAGACGCCGGTGGGACTGCTGCTCGCCTTCAACGGTTTGCAGTGGCCCGGTTTGAGCACCTTTTTTTGGCTGTTCCTGATATCGATCCTTGGCTACACGGCGCATTTCTGCATCGTCCGCGCCATGAGCCTGGCCGACGCCATCGTTGTCGCGCCCATGGATTTCATCCGCCTGCCCCTGATCGCCGTGGTCGGGATGGTGTTGTATGGCGAGCCGTTGGAATTATGGGTCCTCGCGGGCGGTGCCCTGGTCTTGCTGGGCAACTACGGCAACCTGATGGCGGAGCGGCGGGCCGGCCGATCCTAAATTACGGCGATCACAACACTATACCAACACGCAGGCCGAGGGTAATGCCGGACTGGCCGGCACCCCGAACAGCGCCATTGACGCGTCAGCGGCAATAGCTTCAGGATATGCTCATGGAACAGATTTTCCGCCGCGACCGGGCCATGGTAATCGCCGCCTTGGCGGTCCTAACCATTCTGTCATGGATCTACTTGGCCGTTCTGGCCGGGGACATGGCCGAGGGCGACATGAGCCTCATGGGCATGACCGCGGGCATGGGTAAAATGGCCGCCACGGGATTGGGTGGCGGCTGGACGGGGACAACGTTCATCCTGATGCTGGTAATGTGGTGGGTGATGATGGTGGGCATGATGGTGCCCAGCGCCGCGCCCATGATCCTGCTGTTCGCCATGATCACCCGCAAGCAATCGAACGGGGCGGCGGAGGGTGGCAACCCCGGCCTGCGCATCGCTCTGTTCACCTCCGCCTATGTCATTATCTGGGGCACTTTCAGCCTCGTCGCGACCCTGGCTCAATGGGGCCTGACGGAGGCGGCGTTGCTGACGCCCATGATGGTAGGCAATTCCCGCTGGCTGCTGGTGGCCCTGCTATTGGCCTGCGGGGTTTATCAGCTATCGCCCTTAAAGCAAGCTTGCCTGGGCAAGTGCCGCTCGCCGCTGAGTTTCATCATGACCGGTTTCCGGCCGGGCGATTGGGGGGCGCTGCACATGGGCTTCTCCCACGGTGTCTATTGCGTCGGCTGTTGCTGGCTGTTGATGGGGTTGTTGTTCGTGGGCGGCGTGATGAACCTGTTCTGGGTTGCCCTGATCGCCATCCTGGTGCTGGCCGAAAAAGTCCTGCCCCGCGGCGATCTGTTCGGCAAAATAGGCGGCGGCGCCATGATCGCCCTGGCGGGTTATATGCTGTTGCCGATTGGGTAGAGCATTTCCAGTTTGACTGGGCTCGCCGTGCTGACCGCGTCTCGACATGGGTAACAGTTTTTGGTCATGACATAGGTTACAGTTTATCCGGCTTAGGCGTCATTTTCTTCCGTCTTTTTTGCTTGATGGGCATGATGCGAAGCATTTTGTTCTCTCCCTTGAT
>JAYGEA010000049.1:0-5645 GCA_046582635.1 Alphaproteobacteria bacterium | reverse complement strand
GGCCGGTGACGGCCATCTCGGCATTCGCGGCGGCCACGTCCAGGGCGGCCATGGCGCCGCCGGCATCGTGAATGGCCTCCGCCTCGTCCGCGATTTTGCCGGCAAGGTCGTCGAACACCTCCAACTCCAAGGCCAGGGCCTTGTCCGCGCTCTCGGCGATGCGGCGTTCCAGATCGGACAGCTCAATGGTGGAAAAACGCAACACGTTAGCCATGGTTTGGCGATGGATAAAATTTTCGTTCAAGGGCGCGCTCATCATCGCCTCCGCCCGGCGGGCCGCGACCTCGATGAAATAACCCAGCACGCGGTTGTGCTTAATTTTCAGGTTGTCGATGCCCGTCTGCTGGCGATAACCGCCCTCCAGCCCAACGATCAATTTGCGGGAAGCATCGCGCAACTGCCGCAATTCGTCCAGTTCGGGGCGATAGCCGGGCGCGATGAAGCCGCCGTCGCGGTTGGCGATGGGCGGCTCCGGGTTCAGGGCCCGGGCCAACTCATCCACCAGCATATCGTGGCGGCCCAGGCCGGTTGCGGTGCTCTGAATGCCGGGCGGCACCAGGGGCAGTTCTGCCGCCGCCAGCAGCCCGCCCAGGAGGTGCGCGGCGCCGAGACCATCGCGGATGGCAGCCAGGTCCCGGGGCCCGCCGCGCTCCAGGCTCAGGCGGGCCTGACTGCGCGCCATGTCGGGGCTTTGCCGCAAGGTGGCGCGCAGGTCCTGGCGCAGGCGCTCCCCGGCGATGAAATAGGCCACCATGTCCAGCCGCTCATCAATGGCGGCGGGCGAAATCAGTGGCGCCGAGAGATGCTGGTTCAACAACCTGGCACCGGCGCCGCTCACCGTGCGGTCGATGGCGGCCAGCAGGCTGCCCTTGGCCTCGCCGCCGAGGGTGCGGGTCAGTTCCAGATTGCGCCGGGTGGCGGGGTCGATGGCCATGGCGTTTTGCGATCTGACCTGGCGCGGCGGGGCCAGGCGGGGCAGGCGGCCCACCTGGGTCATCTCCAGATAGTCCACCAGGGCGCCGCAGGCCGCCAGTTCGGCCCGGCTGAAATCACCAAAGGCATCCAGGGCGGCAACCTTGTACAGCGCGGTCAGGCGGCGCTGCCCGGCACCTGAATCAAA
Source organism: Alphaproteobacteria bacterium (assembly GCA_046582635.1). GTDB lineage: Bacteria > Pseudomonadota > Alphaproteobacteria. Next base: position 4,525 of record JAYGEA010000049.1, on the reverse strand, counting down.
GCGCGGGTCGGCATAGGGCGTGATCCTCTCGGCCCAGTCCTGGTACCAATCCTCTCCCCCCGCTTGCGCCAGCATGGATTCGGACAGCACAATTTCGCCGGGCATCAATCGGGCCAGCTCCGATGCTATGGCTTCGGCCGCAATGGGCGAGGTGAGGAATTCACCCGTGGACAGATCCAGCCAGGCCAGGGCGACCGACCCCCGCACCTCGGCCAGGACGGCGAGGTAGTTGTTGGCGCGGGCATCCAGCAACGCCTCCTCGGTCAAGGTGCCCGGCGTCACCAGGCGCACCACGGAGCGCCGCACGACCGATTTCGGGCCGCGTTTCTTGGCCTCGGCCGGGTCTTCCGTCTGCTCGCACACGGCAACGCGAAAGCCCTTGCGGATCAGGCGCGATAGATAGGTATCGGCGGCATGCACCGGCACCCCGCACATGGGGATATCGTCGCCGAGATGCTTGCCCCGTTTGGTCAGCGTAATGTCCAGGGCCTGGGACGCCTGCACCGCGTCATCGAAGAACAATTCGTAGAAATCGCCCATGCGGTAGAACAACAGACAGTCAAGGTGTTGTTCCTTGATGGCCAGGAACTGTTCAATCATCGGCGTCGGTTTGTCTATCGCCGCCGCCGCTTTTGGGTTGTTCATGGGATGCTCTAAACTTGCCGTCAATGGTTCAAATCCGGCCCGCCCGGATCAGAGATGACCGTAGCAAACCGGGGTCGGCAATTCCAGACCCGACAGTGATCATCTGGGCTCATTGGGGCCATTTCCGCAAGGTTGAGACCAGGTTCAGGGTCAGGGCGCCAATGATCAGGGCCAGGGCGATCCATTCCCGGACGCCGATGCGCTCGTCCAAAACCCAGGCGCTGGCCAGAACGCCGACCACGGGCACCGCCATGGCGCCGATGCCGGACACGGATGCGGGGAAGGCGGCTACCACGCGGAACCAGGCGAAATAGGCCAGGGCGTTAGCGATCAGGATCAGGTAGCCAACCAACAGCCAGGATTCCAGGGTCAGGGCGGAGAATGAGATGTGGCTGTCGCTGAAGGCCCAGATCAGGCCCACGGGCAGGCTGGCGATGGCCAGCTGCCAGCCGGCCAGGACAGTGGGGTCGTTTTGCCAGATGCGTTTTTTCATCCACACCGTGCCCAGACCAAAGGCAACGGCCGACAACAGGGTCAGGCCGGCCCCAAGGGGGGCATCGCGCAGATGGCTCAGGTCCTGGCCAAGCAAGATGACCAGACCCACCAATCCCAGGCCCAGGGCCGCGAGGCGGGGCATGCTCAACCGCTCGCCCAATATGAACACCGCGAATATGCTGGCCCAGAGCGGCATGGTATAGACGATGACGGAGGTCCGCCCGGCGCTGAGCAGGTGGACGCCGAAGGTCATGCAGACCTGAAAGATCGCCATATTGCAGAGGGCGGCGATGATCAGGTCCGGCCAATGGCCGCGCGGCACCGAAAGGCGGGCACCCTGCAGGCGGCCCAGTATCAGCAGCATAACCGCGCTGGCGGTGATGATCAGAAACCGGCTGCTCCAAACATCCATGCTCTCCAGCAGGATCGCCGTGGCTGGATAGCTAAAGCCCCAGCACAACCAAGTGGTGGCCAGCAGGATGTAGCCCGAACGCGGCGCTTGGCCGGCCGTATTATTCTTACTCACGTCGCTCCTTCCGGCATCCGCGAACTGATGGCGATGTGTTAATCTGTCAGGCTGTAGGGAACGGCAACCATAGACCGGATTGTGCTTGAATGATGACGCAAAAATCCGGCCAAACATTCGGGGACTTGAGGCGCATCCTGGATCGACTGACGGAAGTCGGGTTTCAACGGTACAAGGCGGCCGGATATGTGTAGGCTGCGGTCATCAAGCTTGATTGGAAACTTCGCATGAGTGATGCAGCGATTGAAATGACCGTGACGCCGCCCGCCGCCACCGGCCCCCAGACCTGGTATGCCAAGGATATGGCCGTGCAGGTCGATGAATGGCGCCTTGACTGGACGGCGGCGGAAATCGCCGAGATCGAGGCGGCGGTGCAATCGGTGATGGACCGCGATCTGGATATCCTGCAGATCGGCGCGGCGGATTTCCCTCTGCAAAATGCCGCCCATACGCTGCGGCGGGCCGAACAATACATTCTCCATGGCCCCGGATTTTTTGTCTTGCGCGGCCTGCCCATTGAAGCATGGAGCCTGCGCCAGGCAGCCACCGCCTTCTGGGGCCTGGGCGCCCACATGGGCCAGGCCTGTTCGCAAAACGGCAAGGGCCATGTGCTGGGGCATGTGAAGAACCTGGGGCTGGACTATGGCCGGTCCGACGTGCGCGGCTATCAGACCAGCGCCCGGCTGCCCTATCACACGGATTCCTCCGACATCGCTGCTCTGTTGTGTTGGCGCCCCCCGAAATCAGGGGGCGCTTCCTCGGTCGCCTCCTCGACCACGGTCTACAAAGAAATCCGTGCCCGCCGGCCCGACCTGCTGGCGGTTTTGACGCAGCCCTTCCAGCGCACCCGCTGGGGCGAAATTCCCGAAGGCAAGAAGGCTTACGCGGAAGTGCCGGTATTCATGCCGAAAGGTGAACGCATCATCGCCCACTATGTGCGCAGCGCCATCCGCAAGGGCCAGGAGCTGCCCGGTGTCATGCCGCTGAGTGAGCACCAGATCGAGGCTTTGGATTTGCTCGGCGAATTGGTGGAAGATCCCGACATTCACCTGGACATGGATTTCCGTCCCGGCGATATCCAAATGGTCTGCAACCACAGCCTGTTCCACAGCCGCACCGCATTCGAGGATTTCCCCGAGCCCGACCGCCGCCGCCATCTGTTGCGTCTGTGGCTGGCCTGCGAAGACGGCCCCGAACTGCCCGACTTGCTGCTCAGTTCCTACGAGGGCCGCACGAAAGGCGGCCGCCCCAACGGCATCGTCGTGCCGGGCGTGCCGCTTGTCGCGCCGTTGGAGGCGTGACGCTGCAGGCGTGAAGTAGCAGGCGTGACGCTGCAGGCCGGATAAGGCCTGCTATTCCGGCACCCGCGCCGTGATCACGGACATAAAGTGGGTCCGGCTGTCGGGCAATTTTCCAGCCAATACGTCCGGGTTCGCTTGCAGGCCGGACAATTCGATCCGCACGTCCTCAAATCCCGCCGCCGCCAACTCACTTTCCAAATCCAGGTTTCGGGCCTGATACATGAACGGCTCGTTATTGCGGGCGGCATAGCCGTCCAGCAGCCAGGCATCGATAGTGCCGCCCGGTGTTAAATACATATCGTACATGGCGAAGGTGCCGCCCGGTTTCAGCACCCGCCGCCCCTCGGCCATGATGCGGCGCAGGGCGGAGGGCGGTACTTCGTGGATCAGCCAGTGGGAGGTGACCAGATCGAAGCGGTCATCTTCAAACCCCATCGCCTCGCCGTTCATTTGCCAATAGTCGATCTCCAGATCCGCTTCCACACTGCGCAGGTGGGCCAGACGGACGGCGGGGGCGGAGACATCGCAGCCGTGCACTTCCGTTCCCGGCATGGCGCGTTTGAGGGCCCGTGTGGAACCCCCGAGGGTGCAGCCGATATCCAACACGGAGGCGGGTGCCACGCGCTCCCGCATGAGTTCGCTGTACCAATTCAAGGGCGTGTCCGGGTCAAGCATGGAGAAGCTGACGGCGGCCGTGGCCCATTCATAGACGAATGCGGTCTCGTCGCCGTTCCAGATGCCGCCGGGGATCTGGTGGATATCGGTGGCGGAGACATAGCTGGGCATTTCCATGCCAGGGTCCAGGTGCAGGCGCTCGGGGGCCTGGGCCGCGCCGTCGTCCAGGATTTGGCGCAATTGTTCCCGTTGCGGGCCGAGGGTACGGGTCATGCCCCAGCGGCTTTGATATTTCACCTGTTGGGCCCGGCGCTCCAGCCAGCCGTAGAGTTGATAGGCCCGGGAGGGACGCATGCTGCGTTCCAGGCTTTCCACATCATTGGCGCGGTGGGTGGCGGCCTCCGCCACCACCTCCCTGTAAGGCCCCTCCCGCCAAAAGAATTTCAGGCTGTGGGCAAAGCTTTCGTTGGCCCGTGCGGCAAAATCGATTTCGGGGACTGTGTTCATTGCTCTATTCCATATCCATGAAGCGGCGCACATCGGGGGCGCCGTCGGGTTCCAGCCAGGGGCGCAGCATTTCGGCGGCAAAGGTTTTTTCCTCCTCCGCCTGCCAGGATCTGTGGCTTTCGGAGCGGGCGGCCGTGGCCAAAACGTCATCGGTGATGACGCCTTGTTGCTCCAGCGCCACGGTCAGGCGGTTCACCATGGCCTTGAGCACATAGACCTCGCCGCCCAGGGCGGTGATGACGCCGAGCAGCCGCTGGGTGGTGTCGTCCTTGAAGAAATCAAGATCAATAAGTTCCGCCGCTTTTGTTTCGTCCATATCCGGCATTGTGGCGCTTCCTCCCGATTTGCACACATCACGTTATCAGTGGATTGGTTGAGCGGCAACGATCAGGTGGGGGGCATGATGGGACCCCGGTGCGGCTGTTTTCTGTTTCGT
>JAYGEA010000222.1:0-5954 GCA_046582635.1 Alphaproteobacteria bacterium | reverse complement strand
AATCCCGTCCAACATCACGCTTTTGCCTTTACCTCCAAGATCGCCCGAGCTCAATCCGGTTGAAAACATATGGCAGTTCATGCGCGAAAACTGGCTCTCCAGCCGGATCTTCAAGTCATACGAGGAGATCGTCGCAATATGTTCCGAAGCTTGGAACAAACTGATCGACCAAGCATGGAGAATAATGTCCATCGGCCTCAGGAAATGGGCGCATGAGTACTAATCAATGTCGGTTGGTATTAGCGCAACCTGCGTTCAAAAGAACGCAGGTTGCGCTAATCGGACAACAGCGGGATTAATCCGGGCACGCCGGCGATGCTATCGGCGCCCAGGACCTGAAAATTGTCCCTCGCTTCCGCCAGGGCCTTTTGCCGCAAGTCGGGCCAGCCGGAGTTGACGTGGATGCCGCCCGCCAAGCCCCCATTGCGGCCCGCGCCCATGTCCGTGGGCATGTCGCCGACAATCCAGGACCGGGCCAAATCGATCTCCAGGGCCCGGGCCGCCTTCAACAACATACCTGGATTTGGTTTGCGGTCGTCGTGGTCGCCGGCGTAAGGCGCCCGACCGTCGGGATGATAGGCGCAGGCGCAGATGGCGTCAAAGTGGGCCCCTTGTGCCGCCAATTCAGTCTTGATCCTGTCCTGCACCGCCTCGAAATCCGCCCAACCGTACAGGCCGCGGCCGATACCACCCTGGTTGGTGACCATGACCACGGGCAGGCCCCGTTGGTTGGCCAGGGCAATGGTGGCGCCGGCGCCGGGGATCAGTTCGGTCTTCTCGACTTCGTGCAGATAGTGGGTTTCCACCACCACCACGCCGTCCCGGTCCAGAAACAGCGCTGGAACTGGGGCCGGGTCTGGGCCCGGTTGACCCAGGATCTCGATCCAGGTGCCGTCTTCATCAACGAACCGAAATGCTTCAGCCATTAGCCGCCATCGCGCCCCGGCCGCACCTCCGGGTTGACCAGGTAATAGTCGTCCAGCTTGCCGTCGAAGGCATCCAGGCAGTTTTGCACCGCGCGCAGGCCCATGGCGCGGAAAGCCTCCCGCGTGACGCCGGCGATATGGGGGCTTAGCAGGACGTTGTCGAGGGTGAGCAGGGCAAGATCCTTGGCCGGCGGCTCGTCACGGGTGACGTCCAGGCCGGCCGCTCCCAGGGGGCCGTTGGTCAGGGCCTGATACAGGGCATCCTCGTCCAGCAGGGTGCCCCGCGCCGTGTTGATCAGCACCGCGCCCTTTCGCATGCGGGAGAATTCCTGACCCGCCAGCACCGGGCTGCCGTCATGATTGCCGGGCATGTGCAGGGAGACGATATGGGCCCGGTCCAGGGCGTCGCGGAAATCCTCGACATATTCATAGCCTTGGCCCTGGACCACCCGGCGCGGCACATATGGATCGGCCACGATCACCTGCATATCAAAGGCGGCGCAGCGCCGGGCCATGCGGGTGCCGATCCGCCCGAACCCGACGATCAGAATGGTCTTGTCCGCCACCTCGCCGGCGGTCATGGCATTGCGTCGGCCGTAATCCGCCGCGCGCACCGCCCGGTCCAGGAGCAGGGCGTCCTTGACCGTGGCCAGCATCAACATGAAGGCATGTTCGCAAACCGCGTTGGAATTGGCCTCGCCCACCACGGCCACGGACAGCCCATGCGCCGTGGCGGCTGTCACATCGATATTGTCGTAGCCAACCCCGTGGCGGGAGATCAGTTGCAACCGGTCGGCCTTGGCGCAGGCCTCGGCACCGAAAATGGTGGTGCGCAGGACCAGGCCGTCGATGCCGGGAATGGCATCGATCAGCTGCCGTTCAGTTGGTTCCACCAGGGTTTGCACCTCAACATCGGGACGTTCCGCCAACAGGGTGGCGGTATCGGGATGGAAGGCGCCCGCCAAAAGCAGTTTCGGCATCAACGATTACCCCCGCGCCGCCGGGATTTCCCCGGCCGCCTTAAGCGCCGGAAACCGGGTATCATTGGCCAGCGTGCAAAGCCGGACGCCTTTATCGAACAGCCGGCTGGCCACATGGCCGCCCTTGGCCCAGATATCTCCGATGTTGTTCGCTGTCATGTCTCGCTCCGCTTCAGTTACCATGATCATAAACCGTCTGGGATTATAAACAGACTGGCGGGTGAACACCCAGACGTTCCGTACAGGGCGCCAGGCCAGCCAGAATGTTTGGATATAATTTGACACCGTTTTCCGTTGCCTCCCGCCTGCGGGCCAGGGCGCCGTCGCCGGGCATGCGCACGGGCGCGGCGCCCCTCGGCACCGCCGCCCCCCGGCATTGTTCTGCCAGCCAGCCGGTCTGATGGGTAAAGGCGTCCAGCCCGCCGAATGCTTCCGGGTCGGTAATTTGCAGGTAGACCCCGGCGCCCCAGTTGGTGGGGCTGTTGGCGCGGCCATAACCGGGCAGGCCGGAGGTCAGGGCCTCGATCATGATGGCCAGGGCAAATCCCTTGTGGCCCCGGTCCAATCCGCCCAGGGCCAGCAGGGCGCCGGGCGGATCGGCCTCCAGCACGCTTGGGTCATTGCTGGCCCGGCCCTGGTTGTCCACCAGCCAATCGCCGGCCAGTTTTTCGCCCCGGCCCTCCATGCGGGCGGTCAGGCCCATGGTGGTGGCCGAGGCCGAGATATCGATCAGAATGGGGTCCGTGGCGGTGGGAATGCCCACGGCCAAGGGGTTGGGTGTAAATTTCGCCTCATGAGAGCCAAACGGCGCCACCGCCGCCACCGATGGGTCAGAGCTGGCCAGGGTGATCATCAGGTTGCGGTCCGTGGCCAGGGGCAAAAACGCCGCCAGGCAGGCGATATGATGGCTGCGCCGAATGGAAATGGTCGCGGTGCCGAATTCCTTGGCCCGTTCGCAACCCAATTGAATAGCCTGATGGGTCAGCCAAACGCCCGACAGATAGCCGCCGTCCCAGAGCACGGTGGCGCCCCGGTCGGTAATGACCGTAAAGTCTCCCCGCGCGGCCATTTCGCCCGTTTGCAGGTGGTCGAGATATTGCCCACATAGGTTCAGGCCATGGGTGTCATGGCCCATGGCATCAGCCTCAACCAGCAATTGCGCCACGATTGCCGCGCGCTCGGGCGGCATGCCGGCGGCGGCGAACAGCTCGGTGGCGTAGCGGTTCAATTCGGTGATGGCAAAACGTGGTCGTGCAGCGGTCATCGGATGGCTTCCGTCCATCTATTGCCCGCCAAAACCACCCCCAACGGCCGGTCGATCATCCTGCCGTGATGGGTCGCCATTTTGGCGGTCCTCACAAAAAAACCGCCGGGCCCGAAGTATCTCCGGGCCCGGCTGGCGGTTGGAAATGCCTGGGTTAGACCGGATCCCAGGTGAACACGTCACCGCTGCGATCCAGGGGCATGAAGCTTGATTGCATGGCCGGCAGGGCATGTTCGGCAATGGTCTCGGGCGTCCAGCCTTCCGACCGCTGCACCGAACGGATCGGCCGCGGCTGGCTGAACAGGAAAATCTCGTTATGGCGAACGCCGAAAATCTGCCCGGTAACCTCATTGGCCGCATCGGAGAGCAGGAAGGCCGCCATGGGCGCGATCTTGGCGGGCGTCATGGCCTTGATCTTTTCGACCCGCGCCGCCTCTTCTTCCGAGGCAATGGGGATGGTGCCAATCAGGCGGCTCCACGCGAAGGGGGAGATGCAGTTGGAGCGGACGCCGAAGCGGCTCATGTCCAGGGCCAGGGATTTCGACAGCCCGGTAATGCCCAGCTTGGCGGCGGCATAGTTGGCCTGGCCGAAGTTGCCGATCAGACCGGAGGTGGAGGTCATGTGCACGTAGGCGCCACTGCCCTGGGCCCGGAAATGGGTGGCCGCCGCCCGGGCCACGTTGAAGCAGCCCTTCAGATGCACGGCGATGACAATGTCCCATTCTTCTTCTGTCATCTTGTGGAAGATCACGTCGCGCAGGATACCGGCGTTGTTGACAATACCGTCGATGCGGCCATAGGTGTCAATGGCCTGCTGTACCATGGCCTCCGCCGCGTCGAAATCGGCGACGGAGCCATAATTGGCGGCCGCCTCGCCGCCGGCTTCTTTGATGTCGCCGACCACTTCCATGGCCGGGGTCTTGTCCGCGCCCTCGCCGTCGGCCTGGCCGCCCAGATCGTTGACGATCACCTTGGCCCCCTGGGCCACCGCCAAGAGCGCGATGTCGCGCCCCACGCCGCGCCCGGCACCGGTCACCAAAATGACTTTGTCCTGCAGCATTACACCAGTGTTGATTTGCTCCGTCATGATCCGTCTTTCCTCCATGGCGCCATTACGCGCGCCGCTAACCGCTGCATTGAATTCCGAAGGCCGCAACATACACCGCTATGCAGCAGAGGCAAGTTCGGCAGCAACGAGGGCCGCCAAAACAGGCGTAACCCAAAGTAGTAACCCGCATTAGTCTATGTGGCCGACAGCCAGTCGCAGGGCATTTGACGTAAGGAAAAAATTAATACGCGTGGCCAATAATGCCTCTCGCTACTTCGCGAGGGCTTTAGACCAATATTCATCCTCCATTCGTCGCAGTTATGGTGCATTCGGACAAATGCGCCTTGGCGAATTCGACCGGCTGAAATTGCGGGTGACCCTTTGCGCGGTTTTTTTGCCGTCCCTTGATTTAGTCTTTGCAAATCAGTGTGATTTCAAAATGCGAAAATATGCAGGAGGGAACAATGGATTATCAAATTCAAGACCATGGAAAGATCCGCGAGATCGCAATGTCCAGGGACTTTACGTTCGCGGATAATCCCGCTCTGACCGGGCTGCTTGGTGCGCTGGATGGTGCCGGCTGCGACGAATATGTCCTGGCACTTGGCGATTTGGAGAGTATCAATTCCGCCGGCCTTGGCATGCTGATTTTACTGAATGATGCCGCACAAGAGAAAGGCGCCCGCATCAGCATCCGCGATCCCAAGGGGCAAGTAAAAACTTTGCTAGAAGTCACCGAATTTGGTGATGTCATTCCCATTGACGCGTGAGATTTGAAAAAATGAACCAGATAAATATGCCGTCGGAAAATACGAACAACGACTATCCATTGATCGCCTCGGTCACCACGGGTTTGGCCTACCGCACCCACTTCTCCAAGCGAATATGCAATTATCTCGCCGAAGTCGCGGGGATGTCAGAGGAGACCCATACCCTTGCGCTGACAGCCCTTTCCGAAGCGGTGTTGAACGGCGCCATTCACGGTAACCTAGAATTGGATGCGATTGCGGTCGACGACGAGCAAGGGGGAGCCCTTGAGGCCTTTCAAGCACATTATCGGGCCGTACATGAGAGGCTTGAGGATCAGACCTATTCCGAACGGCGCATAGAGTTCTCCGCGCGGGGGGATAGCGAAGAAATTGAAATCTCCGTGGGCGACCAGGGTCAAGGCTACCACGGTCATGTCAGCACGTTTTACAGAAAAGCCCATGGCCCTTCTGGACGTGGGTTGCGGATCATCGAAAGCGCGGCCCGTTCCGTTGAAATAAGCCAGGGGGGCGCGCAAAATTACGATGACGTTCTCGAGATAACGGCGCCAACGTTCGTGGGCGTTATTCCAAGGTACGGTAATAGACAAAGCGTTGGGCAAAATGGACACCTCGCAATATCAATCCAAAACGTCTGGGGAGTGGGAAGCCTTCCGGTCCGACGCCATCATACGGGCGGCTCATGACGGCATCATTACCGCCGATGCCATAGGTGATATCGAAACCGTAAATCCGGCCGCTGAATTGATTTTCGGCTGGACCGCCGCGGAGCTTGCCGGCAAGAACTTCAGATTTTTGATGCCGCGGTCCGAGGCCGGCAAACAGAATTCCGCCGCCGCGGCCCCCAGTCCTTTGATCAGCATGCCCAATAGCATTAATTTTGGCAAGATTGGCGAAATTATCGTTGCCGAAGCCCGCGGCAAGCCACTTGGTATAAGCGCCGAGGCGGAATATACCGACCACCACCTC
>JAYGEA010000201.1:0-2054 GCA_046582635.1 Alphaproteobacteria bacterium | reverse complement strand
ATCTCACCAAGCACAACGAGGCCGCCAAACCTTTCACCTGGACCGCCGCCGCACAAGACATCATCAAAAAAGTGGGCCGGGCGCGCAACACACTCAATCAAGTAAAAGCCGGTACTTCTTAAATGAGTCGGAACACTAGTGGGTGCCAATAGAGTCTGGGGGGACAGGGGAACGGGCGGCTCGGATCAAGCTTAAAAATCTCTAAAGCGGCAGTGTCAAACGCGCCAGCAGACCGCCGCCAGGGGCTTCTTGTAACGCGATATCACCGCCCTGGCGTCGCAGGATGGCGCGCGCGCTGGAGAGGCCGAGGCCGGTGCCGCCCGTTTCCCGGCTGCGGGAGCCTTCAAGACGGAAGAACGGCTGAAAGACTTTTTCACGCATGTCTTCGGGGACGCCAGGGCCGTCGTCGATAATTTCAATGACCGCTTCGCCTTTGCCTTGTGACAATGATACTTCGGCGCCGCCGCCATAACGGACGGCGTTGTCCAGAAGGTTGCGAATGGCCCGGCGCAGGGCCACGGGACGGCAGGTAGCGGGGAGCGGCGCTGAGCCCGCGAAGACTAGCGGCGGTCCGCTCTCCGACATAGTTTCGCACAGGCCTTGCAGCAGGGCCGCCAGATCGGTTTCCACGGCGGCCTCTTCCCTGGCGTCGTCGCGGGCAAACGAAAGTGTCTCCTCAAGCATGGACTGCATTTCATCGATATCGGCAATGGCCTTGTCCTGTTGATCAAGGTCCTCGATGAATTCTGCCCGCAGGCGCAGTCGGGTCAGCACCGAGCGCAGGTCGTGGGAGATGGCGGCCAGCATCATGGTGCGGTCATCCACGAACCGGCGCAGGCGGTCCTGCATGCGGTTGAAGGCCGCCGCCGCCCGGCTTAGCTCGCGGGAGCCGCCTTCGGGCAGGGGCGGGGCGCGCACATCGACACCGAAACGATCGGCGGCCTCGGCAAACAGGCGCAACGGCCTGGTCATGCGGTGGGCCGCCCAGACCACCCCGGCCACGACCAAAATGACGGTCAGGAGCAGCAAGACCCAGGGTCCCATGCGCCAACGGCCCCAACGCCAGGGCGGGCGCATTCTTTGCAGCCTGATATGGAGCCATTCGCCGCCCCGAAGGCCCACGGCGATGATCATGCGGTGGCCGCCGTGGCGGCGGTGGCCGTCTATCTCGTCAAGGTCATCATCTGGGCCACCCTCCCACGGCCGATAAAGACGGATCGGCAGGGGGCGCGTGTCCAATATTTTCAGGTGCCGGCGGATTGGGCCTGGCAGTTCGGCGGGCCGTTTCCAATTTCCCGTCCCGTTGCCCGCGCGATTGTCCGGCGCCGTCGTGGAGACGCGCACGCGCATCATGGGCCCGCCCAATGCGGCGAGGACGCCGGGTCGTTTGGCCCGTGGTGTCGCCTCGACCAGATCCGCCATGGCGGCAACCTGAACGGCCATGGCGCGGGCGAACAGGCCCCTTGTCCTCTCTCCCCTGTCATGCAGATACAGGGCGGCCGCGGCGGCGCACAGAACCGCCAGACCGGCGAGCAGAACCACCGCCACCCGCCCGGCGAGAGAGCCCGGCCACAGGCGGCGGATCATCGGTGTTCCACCGTTACGGCGAAGATGTAGCCAGCGCCGCGCACGGTCTTGATCATGGTCGGGTTTTTCGGGTCGGCTTCGATCTTGCCACGCAGGCGGCTGATTTGAACATCGATGGCGCGGTCAAAGGCGACGGTGTCCCGGCCCTTGGTCTGATCCAGCAACTGTTCCCGGCTCAACAGCCGGTTCGGGCGGCCGGCCAGGGCGCAGAGCAGTTCGAACTCGCCACCGGTCAGATCCATCAGATGGCCATCCGGGGCCCGAAGTTCGCGCCGGTCCAGGGCCAAATGCCAACCGGCGAAAAACAAATCATCCGACCCGGCGGTTTGCGATGGCGCGGGAGCTGTCCCGCTGCGGCGCAGCACCGCCCGAATGCGGGCCAATAATTCCCTTGGATTAAATGGTTTCGCCAGGTAATCGTCGGCGCCCATTTCCAGGCCGATGATCCGGTCCATTTCCTCGCCGAT
>JAYGEA010000146.1:0-20778 GCA_046582635.1 Alphaproteobacteria bacterium | reverse complement strand
CCAGAAATGCCATCCGTCGCGGCATCTTCAAGAGTGTTGCCGAACTGGAGGCGGTCATCGACGACTATCTCACCAAGCACAACGAGGCCGCCAAACCTTTCACCTGGACCGCCGCCGCACAAGACATCATCAAAAAAGTGGACCGGGCGCGCAACACACTCAATCAAGTAAAAGCCGGTACTGCTTAAATGAGTCGGAACACTAGTGTCCTGGCGACGCTGCCCGGCGCAGACGGTCATTGATGGCCGTGCCCAGGCCATGTTCAGGCACCGGCGCCACGGCAATGACTTGTCCGGGCCCCTGGTCCAATTGCCGCAGCATGGCGAACAGGTTGGCCGCAGCTTCGATCAGATCGCCCTTCGGGCTCAGGTTAGGCTGATCGCAATAGGCCGGTCCAAAGCCCAAAAAAACCTCGCCCGGTTCAGCCGCCGTTGCATTCAGACGCAATCCCTTGTCCGGTGCATAATGGCTGGCCAATTGCCCCGGCGAACTTGGTGTCGCCGTCGCGCCGGCCCGGCCAAGGGCGCCGGCCACGGCCTCCAGCCGTTCCACGGCAATGCCGCCCGGCCGCAGCAAGACTGCGTGATCGCCGGCAAATCCGACCACGGTGCTTTCCAGGCCGATGCCGCAGGGCCCGCCGTCCAGGATCATGGCGATGCGGCCGCCCAGTTCATCGCGCACATGTTGGGCCGTGGTCGGGCTGATGCGCCCGGAGCGGTTGGCCGACGGCGCCGCGATGGGGCGGCCGACGCGCGCCAGCAGGGCCTGGGCGTCGGCGTGGCCGGGCACCCGCAGGGCGACGCTGTCCAATCCGGCCGAGGCGATGGGGGCGATGGCGCAGCCCGGTGCTCGCGGCAGCACCAGGGTCAGGGCGCCGGGCCAAAATGCGCTTGCCAGGGCGCGGGCGGTGTCGTTCCAGATGGCAAAGTCCTCGACAGCGCCGCTGTCCGAGAGGTGCGCGATCAGGGGATTGAAGGCCGGGCGTTCCTTGGCGGCGAAAATTGCCGCCACCGCCCTGCCATTGGTGGCATCGGCGCCCAGGCCGTAAACGGTTTCAGTGGGGAAGGCGACCAATTCGCCGGCCCGCAACAGAGCCGCCGCCTGCTCCCGGTCCGCGGCAAGCCCTGCCCGGCCCCAAAGAGCCGTTTTGGTGGGCATCTAAGGCTCCATATCCTCGACGGTCAGATGATGCAGCACGGCCTCGGCCGTCAGCTTGCCGTCCTGATCGATGCAGCGGTAGCAGCGACGGTCGGGGTCCGCATACAGGGTCAATTCGCTATCCCAGAACGCCGGTCGGATAAAGCGGGTATCGAGATCCATTTCCCACGGCATGGCATAGCTGACGATCGCGCCGTGCAGGGCCGTCAATTGCATCTGACCCTGGGCAATGGGCGCGCGGAAACCGCGCGATTGGGCAAACTCGGGATCGGTATGGATTTTGTTGCCAACCTCCTCGGCATAAGAGGCGACTTTGTCCGGGTTCAGCATTAGCCCGCCGACGACATCCATGCCCGCCACCGGATCAGGTCTGTCGGCATTGGACGGCGATTTTTCCGGCGGCGTGGCAAATGGCAGAATATGTTCCGTCGCCATGCGCAAGGGAACCGTTTGGTCGACCCGGCGGAAGGCTGTGTTGCAATGCAGATGCCGGCCCCGGGTACTTTCGCCAAACGGCTGGACTTCGGCCTCGACGGTAAGAACTTCATCCAGGCGAACGCGGCCGGTTTGAAAGATCCGCTGGCGTATCAGGACCCGGCCATCGTTCGGCAGACCGGCGTTGGCGATGACGCGGGAGATATCCTGGGCGAATATCGTGGCATCCGCGATGGCGCCGAAAGCCGCGCCCGTCACATCCTCCCCGACATTCGCGGCGTGGTGATGGCGGTCCTGCCGGGCCTGATCCACATGGGACGACAGAACAGGAAATCGTGTCCCCGCCGTCGCGCCATCGTAGGCGTTCAAGGCGCCGCTGAGGTCTTTGGCCTGATCTTTGATTTGATCGTTCATTTTGCTTTCTATTCCCGCAACGACGAGGGGCGTTGCCTTTCACCGCAGAGATAGCATATTACCGATCCAATCGGTCAATCCAAAGACAGTCAAAGGGTCTGCCATCATGAGTGCATATCAAGCTCCCCTGAAAGATATCCGCTTTACCCTCAATCAGATCTGCGATCTGGAGGAAGTTTTGGGCCTGCCGGCGTTCGCCGATACGGATGGCGAAACCGCCGAAGCGGTGCTGGCGGAGGCGGGCAAACTGGCGCAAGGCATTCTGGCACCCCTGAACCGCCAGGGGGATACGCAAGGTGCCACCCTGGCCAACGGCGTCGTGACCACGCCCGACGGTTTCCGCGAAGCCTATGCCGCCTTTCGCGACGGCGGCTGGAACGGCATTGCCTTTGATCCCGACTACGGCGGCATGGGTCTGCCGTTGACCATCGCCAATGCCTGTGCCGAATTGTGGAACAGCGCCAACATGGGTTTTGCCCTGTGTCCCATGCTGACCCAGGGGGCGATCGATGCCATTGGCGCCCACGGCAGCGCGGCGTTGAAGCAAACCTATCTGGAAAACCTGGTCACCGGCCATTGGACCGGCACCATGAACCTGACCGAGCCCCAGGCCGGCTCCGACGTCGGCGCCCTGCGCAGCCGGGCCGAACCGGCGGCCGACGGTTCCTGGCGCGTCAAGGGGCAGAAGATTTTCATCACCTATGGCGAACACGACTTTGCCGACAATATCATCCACTTGGTCTTGGCGCGGACGCCCGAAAGCCCCGCGGGCACGCGGGGCATCTCCTTGTTCGTGGTGCCGAAATTCCTCGTTAACGAAGACGGCAGCCTGGGCCAGCGCAACGATCTGCGCTGTATCAATCTGGAGGAAAAGCTGGGCATCCATGCCTCCCCCACCGCCGTGATGAGTTTCGGCGATAACGAGGGCGCGGTCGGCTACTTGCTGGGCGAAGAGAACAAGGGCATGCGCTGTATGTTCACCATGATGAACACGGCCCGCCTGTCGGTCGGGATCGAGGGGCTGGCCATCGCCGAGGGCGCCTATCAGCACGCCGTCGCCTACGCCCTGGAACGGCGTCAGGGCAGAGCCATTGGCGCCACGGAACCGGGGTCCTCGGCGATTGTGGAGCACGCGGATGTGCGCCGCATGTTGATGACCATGAAGGCGCAGATCGACGCCATGCGGGCACTCTGCTACCTCAACGGCCAGGCCCTGGACCTCTCCCGCCGGCACGAGGATGCGGAACAGCGGGCCTGGCATGGCCAGTTGGCGGAATTGCTGACGCCCTTGTCCAAGGCCTGGTGCACGGATCTGGGCTGCGAGGTGGCCTCCCTGGGCGTGCAGATCCATGGCGGCATGGGCTTCATCGAAGAGACCGGCGCGGCGCAATATTACCGCGATGCCCGGATCGCGCCGATTTACGAAGGCACCAACGGCATTCAGGCCCTGGATCTGGTGATGCGCAAGCTGACCATGGCGGGCGGCGAGGTGGTGCGCCGCTATCTGGCCGAGATGCGCGAACTGGACGGCGGGCTGGCGGATGGTGGCGCGGATTTCGCGGCCACGCGGGCCAATCTGGCCGCCGCCCTGGACAGTCTGGAGGCCGCTTCCACCTGGTTGCTGGGCGCCATGGCCGATGACCCCAACGCCGGCGCCGCGGGCGCCAGCCCCTATCTGCGTATGTTCGGCATGACCGTCGGCGGCTATCTGATCGCCAAGGGCGGTCTGGCGGCGGCGCGCATGGCTGGGAACGAGGCTGCGGACGGGCCGTTTTTGGCCGGTCGCGTGGCCACCGCGCGGTTCTATGGCGAGCAACTATTGCCCCAGGTCCCCGCCCTTTTGCCCAGCGTAACCGCCGGCGCGGCGCCGCTGTTCGCCATTGAGGCGAATTTACTGGTGAATTAAGAAACCTGTATTAGGCGATTCTCCTGCCCTTGGCCGGAATTGAGCCGAGTGGGGGTAAATAAACCGTTAAAAAACATACTGTTTGGCAGGTTCCTTGTGGCTCCTATTCGTTCCTCTACAATATCTGGTAGAGGAAGGGTGGGCTAGTATCAGTGAACGCACTATCGGAACGACTCATCAAAGACAGCTCACCTCGTAACGGTTCAAACGAGAGGGGCGAGATGCGCAACCTCCTTGCGAGGGTGCAGGCCAATATCGGCCGGCAGCTGCTATTGAATGATCTGGTCGCCATGATCGAGACGGATTTCGAGGAATATGGCCGCGTGGTTGACGAGGCCCCGTCGTGGCACGACAAGCGTGTCGCCCCGACCGACCCCGACCACAATACCCTGGGGCCGAAGAATGCCTATTGGGTCTGTGTCCGCGATGGCGATGGCTAGGTGGTCACCTGCAGTGCCCAGCGGGTCTGGAGCAAAAGCCGCCTGGTGGACATGATCAATTCGGGCCGCTTCCTTTATGACGGCACCAAGGACGAGGGACAGGACAGCCTGCATCTGTTTACTGAAGGTCTTGGCCATATCGAGGGCAATATCGCCTATACGGGCGGCGGCTGGGTTCACCCCAAAATCCATGGCAAGGCGATTTCGACCATGGCCATAATGCTGGCCCAGGCCAAGATGCTGCAGGATTTCGACGTGGATTATTGTTTCTCCATGGTCCGCCCGGAATTCATCGAAAAGGGCTTGGCGCTCCGTACTTACCGCTATTATCACATGGATTTCGGGGCCACCCTGTGGCGCGCCGACAAGGGTGAGCGCATCGACTTCTGGGTCCTGCAAAACAGCCGGGCCGACCTGATGCGTGAAATGACCCTCTGGATGAACGCACCGGGCTAGATATATTCAACTATCGTTGAATTGCCGGGCCACCCGCTCCCCCGTCCCCCCAGACTCTATCGGCACCCATTAATGGTAACCTGTGGGTGGAGGGGACGGGGGAGCGGGTGGTTCAGACTTCTGAAAAACGCCCTAGCTTCGACTGATTTCGTCCGAGAGCGTGATCAGGCGGTCGACTTTGTCCGCCTTGTTGACCGTCGGGAAGATGATCCGGTCATAAAGGACTTCAACGCCGTAAAAGGTGCCGCTGATGCGGTGGGCCAGGGGGCCGCGGGCCTGCATCGCCTCGCCGAAGCAAGTGATGAGGACCCTCATGACGTCCCGGTCGGGCACATCACGCATGCGCCGGGCGACAAAGCTCTGGTCGTCGTAAACATTGAATTCGCCGCCGAAAAAGGCGAAGATAAATTTCAGTGGATCATCCGCGTCGGTGGCGATGACCGACGAGCGTCCGTTGAGGATTTCCGGAGCGCCAACAAGCGGCCCGAATCCAAGTTCTTCCCGCTGATAAAGCCCCCCGTGACCGCAAAGTTGAAACCAACGTTTCAACCCTGTAACAAGCTTCGGCGCTTGGACTTTCTCCAACGCTATGTGTTCTACCTTCACCATAAGCGGCGCTACACAAAGTTACGAAAAAGTTAACTGCAAGTGTTTGATTCTATAGTTGATTCGAATGTTGCGGAATTAGCCGGTCTTGGCAGCACTAATTTTGGTTATTGATTCGCCCCACAACTTACCCACAAATATACCCACAAGTTGAGAATGGGCTTACATCGAGTAGCCGCGCCGGTACGGGTTTTTTCAAGCAACTATTTGACGTTTACGTCAACGTTAAGTTAGCATGAGGTCATCATACTAAATGTTTCTGACAATGAAACGACCCGTGCGTTCTCAGGTTGAGCGGGCATCATTCAACGCCCGGAAAGGCACGGCATGACGGCAGATATCAAGTCTATCACCCCAGTCCAATATCCCCATGCCGAGGCCGCCTTGTTCGGCCAGCCGCAAGAGGTATCGCCCGGTGTATTCTGGGTCCGCATGCCGCTGGAATTGACCGGTCTCAACCACATCAATCTGTGGCTGCTGCGCGATGGGCCTGGATGGAGCATTGTCGACACCGGCATGAATACCGACCGTATTCATGATCTGTGGGAGGGTGTCTTTGCCGATTTCCTTGGCGGTCTGCCGGTGACCCGGATTATTTGCACCCACTTCCATCCCGACCACATGGGCCAGGCCGGCTGGCTGACCCAGCGTTGGAATTGTGCGCTTTGGGCCACCCATCGGGAATGGTTGCAGGGCCGCGTGGCCGAGCTGGACCAGCATGAGCGCATGCCGGACTGGTATCTGAAATATTTTCGCCAGGTCGGCCTGTCAGAGGCCGCCTTGGCCGCAATGGCGAAACAAAGCTACCGGTATTTCGCCGCGGCCGTCACGCCGATCCCGCCCCAGGTGCATTCGGTCCGCGAAGGGCAGAGCATCCGCATTGGCGAGCATGATTGGCAGATTATCATCGGCAGGGGCCATTCGCCGGAACATATGTGCCTGTTCAATCCCGATACCAAGGTGCTGATTGCCGGCGACCAGATTTTGCCGAAAATTACCCCCCATATCGGCATCCATGCCTCGGATCCCGAGGCCAATCCCCTGCAATTGTATCTCGACACCCTGTCGAATTTCGACCATCTGCCCGACGATACCCTGGTCCTGCCAGCCCACGGCCTGCCGTTTTATAATCTGCATCCCCGCCTGGCCTATCTGCGCCAGCATCACGATCAACGCCTGGCCATCCTGGAAGATTATTGCGCCCAACCGACCAAGGTGCTGTCCACCCTGCGGGTCATGTTCTCCCGCCGGCTGAACGATTTCGAGGCCCTGTTGGGCATGAGCGAGGCCATGAGCCATTTGCATTATCTGATGGCCCAGGGCCGTATCATCCGTGAAGTCAATGACGACGGCGTCTGGCTGTATCAGGCCAGCAGCCGGCGGGCGGATGCCGCCTAAGGTTGCATTAATCGGCCTGGACTGGGGCACCACCAGCCTGCGCGGATATCTGCTTGGAACGGGCGGCGAGGTGCTTGCCGCGCGGCATGAAAATTTTGGTATTTTAAACGTTGAAAACGGGAATTTTGCCGCCGCGTTAAGGCATTTGGCGACCGATTGGCTGCAAGCCGACACCATTCCGCCCATCATCACCTCCGGTATGATCGGCTCCCGCCAAGGCTGGTGGGAGGTGCCTTATGGGGATTTGCCGGCGGGGCCGGAACAATTGTCGCCGGTGTTATTTGACGGCTTCGATTACCCCGTTCACATAATACCCGGCCTGGCCTTTCGCAACGCCGATGGCATTCCCGATGTCATGCGCGGCGAGGAAACCCAGATTGCCGGGATGGCTGCGGACGGCGTCTTTCTGCTGCCGGGCAGCCACAGTAAATGGGTCCTGGTCACGGGCGGGCGGATCATCTGGTTCGCCACCTTCATGACCGGCGAATTTTTCGCCGCCCTGAAGGATCACACCATTTTGGGCCGCATGATGGTGGACGGGCACGACGGCGATGCCTTTCTACGCGGCGTCGGTGTGGGCCATGGCACGAACGCCGTGCTGCAAAGTTTGTTCAGCGCCCGCACTCTGGCCCTGTTCGGCGATATACCCGATGTCGGCGTGGCGTCCTATTTGTCGGGCCTCTTGATCGGGGCGGAGATCGCCGAAGCCCGTGCCTTGATGGATAATTCGCCGTCAAAGGTCACCATCGTCGGCGAAGCGGCATTGGCCCGAGACTACCAAACGGCACTATCCCATTGCGGCCTTGAAAGCGCGCTGGCGCCCCATGACATCGCCGCGCGTGGCCATTGGCGCATTGCCCAGACTGCAGGATTACTAGCCCATGACTGAACTGGTGAGCGAACTTGTGAACGAACCGGTGAACGAGCTTGTGAAAAGTCCCGCCGAACATCTCGCCACCTTGCCCCTGATCGCCATTTTACGGGGCATCAAGCCGGGGGAAGCGGTGGCGGTGGGCGAGGCCCTGTTCGCCGCCGGTTTCCGCATTATCGAAGTGCCCTTGAATTCGCCCGAGCCGATGCAAAGCATTGCCGAGCTGGCAGCGGCCCTTGGCCGGCGCGCCTTGATCGGGGCTGGAACGGTGATGAGCGGATGGGAGGTGGACCAGGTGGCTGAGGCCGGCGGACGCCTGGTGGTGATGCCCCATTCCGACGCTGCCGTAATTGGCCGGGCCAAGGAGAAAGGCCTTTATTGCCTGCCTGGCGTGGCCACCCCGACGGAAGCGTTTGCCGCCCTAGCCAACGGCGCCGACGGCTTGAAATTGTTTCCCGGCGAAGGGCTGCCGCCGCCGGTGGTCAAGGCCTGGCGGGCGGTGTTGCCGGCCGATCTGGGGCTGTTTCCCGTGGGCGGCATTACGGTGGAAAAAATGGCCGCCTATTGCGCCGCCGGCGCCACCGGTTTCGGCCTTGGCTCGGCCCTGTACAAACCCGGAATGAACGCCGGCGAGGTGGGCCAACGGGCGGCCGGTTTCGTCGCCGCCTGGCGCAGTATCATCGCCCCATGACAGAAAATTTGGAAACAGAACGGCTACGTCTGCGGCCCTTTGAAATGGCTGACCTGCCCGATTTTGCGCCGATTTATGGCGATGAAGCGGTCATGGCGATCCGCAAGATTGGCGTCCAGACCTCATCTCAGACTGAGACCGAATTGGCCGGCATCATCCAACATTGGCGGGATCACGGCTTCGGCCTCTGGGCGGTGATCCATAAGGCCGACAATAGGCTATTGGGCGAATGCGGCCTGCGCCATAGCGACTACGGCCAGGAGATCAAAATCTCCTACGGTTTATCGAAACAGGCCTGGGGCAAAGGCTTCGCGACGGAAGCCGCATTCGCCGTCCTTGACGATGGTTTCGGGGTCGCGGGCCTGGAAGACATCGTCGCCATTGCCAGAGCTTGCAATCACGCCTCGCACCGGGTGATGCAAAAACTTGGCATGTATCTGAAAAAAACCTGGGAAAGTGACGGCGTTGAACTTGTCCACTATTCTGTCACACGGGAAGACTATCTACGGAACCAAGCCGCGAGGAAGACCACCACATGAAACTTTACGACCTGCCCGCCTCTCCCAACGCCCGCCGGGTGCGCATTTTCATTGCGGAAAAGGGCCTGGAAATCCCTTCTGTCGTGATCGACATGACCAAGGGGGAAAACAAACGCCCGGAATATCTGGCGAAGAATTCCCTGGGCAAAATGCCCGTGCTGGAGTTGGACGATGGTATCTGTATTACCGAATCCGCCGCCATTTGCCGCTATCTCGACGAGATCCACGCCGAACCCCCGTTGCTGGGCCGCACGCCCCTGGAGCGGGCCCAGGTGGAAATGTGGAACCGGCGCATGGAGTTGGAAATCCTGGTGCCCCTGATGCAGGTCTTCAGCCATACCCACGAGATGTGGAAGGGCATCCTGACCCAAATTCCGGAATGGGGCGAGGTTTGCCGGGTCAATACCCTGGCCAGGCTGGACTGGCTGGACGGGGAAATCGCCGGGCGGGATTATATCGTCAACGATACCTACACCGTGGCCGATATCACCCTGCAATGCGCCCTGGTCTTGGGCAAGGCGGTGGGGGTGCGCGCGCCGGAGAATTTGTCTAATGTAGGGGCGTGGTTCGAACGGGCCGCCGGCCGGCCCACGGCGCGCGCCTAGGAAATGGAGATCAGATCATGACCAAGCAACTGCTGACCGGTTCCTTCGTGGCCCTGATATCGCCCATGAACCAGGATTATTCCCTGGATTTCGGCGGTTTCCGCACCTTGATCGCGTTTCAGCGGGAACATGGCTCCTCCGGCGTCTTGATCATGGGTTCCAGCGGCGAGGTTTCCACCCTCACCACGGAGGAGCGCCACGCCATCGTGCGGGAAACCATGAAGCAAAAACAACCCGGCATGGAGATGTGGTACGGCTGCTCCGGCCCCACCACGGAAGCCACCATTGATTACATGAAACAGGCCGCAGCGGAGGGCGCGGACGGCGCCATGATTGCCGCGCCGGCTTATATCTGCGCCTCCAATGACGACATCGTGGATTATTTCCTCGAGGTCGCCGATGCCGCCACCATCCCCCTGGGCGTCTATAACAACCCGCCCAGGGTCAAAACAGATCTGAGCGCCGATGAAGTCCTGCGCATCGCCGCCCATCCCAACGTCCAGCTGTTGAAAGAATCCACCGGCCGCGTGGCCCAGGCCGCCCTGATCGCCCGCGCCCGGCCGCACATGAGCCTGATGTGCTGTTGTTCCCCCAACCTCGGCCTGATCGTGCCCACCATGAGCCTGGGTGGCCACGGCACGGCGAATATGACCGGCAATATCATTCCCCGGGAAATGGCCGTGATCTCCAAGCCGTGGGCCGATTTTCAGGATGCGGAAAACTTCAAGGCCGCCTATCTGGCCAACCTGCCCATGCTGCATTACGCCTATTCCGCCATCAACCCGGTGCCCATGAAATCCCTCATGGCTGCCTTGGGCCTGCCGGCCGGGCCGTTGCGGAAGCCGCAAAAGCATCTGAACGGCGGCGCCCTGCAACGGGGCCTGGACGCCGCCCGTGAACTTGGCGTGATCGAAACCTACGGCCTCTCGCCCACCACCACTCTGGCGGCGGCGGAGTAGTGTCGCCGACGGAAGATAGGAGTTTTCTATTCCGGCCCGTCCCGCCTGATTTGTTGTAGCGATTTATTGCGAACGTTCTCCAGGACTTGCGCGAACATCTTTTCGCCGATCTGTTTGGGCAGCATTCCGAAGGCCCATTGCCTCTGGCTGGCGGGGCTAACCCCAAAAGGAATTTTTCCAACCTCCCAGTCCAGCAGATTAACCGCATCGGTCTTGATCCACATTTTTTGATCGTCAAGGCCGAGGTGCCGGGCCAGCTTCGTGGGGATTTCGACGGCGCTTTGGCCGCCCGCTGGCGGGGTATGGGTGATCGGGCAGACGACGACCCGCCGGCGGCCATCTTCCTTCGCCCGGACCACCATCACAACCGCGCTTGGCCGGTCTTTCGATCCGTGTTCGGCGCCAACCGCATGTTCCCGGCGCCACAAAAAGTCATACCGGATGACCAGGCCAGCCTTCGGTTCCAACGCGCCGCTCCTGCCAAAATCCTACTTCAGCAGATGGTCCAGCTCGGGGGTTTCTTCACCCTGATAACCCTCGTCCTCCATCTGGGCGATGATCTGGGGAGGCAGTTCGCTGGGGTGCAGGGCCCGTCTGGTGTCCAGTTGTTTGAGGCGCTCGTAGCGTTCAAATTCTTTGGCTGAAATCATCACCGTACTAATCCGGCCATGATTGGTCACGCCAATTGGTTCGGTCAAGGCGGCTTCCCGGAAAGCCCCGAAATGGAGTTTGAATTCCTTGGCCGGAACCGTACGAATATCTTCCAATGCCATTCAGCTTACCCTTAAAAAGTAATCATTTTGACCATAATATATCACTTTGACCACTTTTTGCAAGAACACCCGTCGTTCACCACAATTGCTCCGAGGCCATTGCCGCGCCCTCGACCAGGCTGGCCAGCTTCGCCCAGGCAATCTCGGGGTCCACGGCGGGGCGTTCGGCGAAGGTGGCGAAGCCGCAGTCGGAGCCGGCGATGACCCGTTCGCGGCCCACTTGGCCGGCATAACGGCCGATCCGCTGGGCTACCAGTTTCGGGTGTTCGATAAAGTTCGAGGTGGAATCGATGACGCCGGGGATCACCACCTTGTCCTCGGGCAGGGGATGGTCGGCAAACACCTCCCACTCATGTTCATGGCGCGGATTGGCGCCTTCCAGGGCGATGGCATGGGGCCGGGCGCCATAGACCAGATCCAGAATTTCCGAGACCGGAATATCGTGGTGATGGGGACCCTGGTAATTGCCCCAACAAAGATGAATGCGCATGGCCTCGGGCGGGATATCGGCGGTGGCGGCGTTCAGCACCTCGATATGGCGGGCCGCGACCATTCGGAATTCGGCGTTGGATTTCTTGCGGTGCACGATGTGGCGGCCCATGGCCAGGTCCGGGCAATCCAGCTGCAACACCGCGCCGGAGGCGACAATGGCTTCGTATTCCGGTTTCAATATGCCGGCCAGGGCATCGAGATAGGCATCGTCATCGGGGTAATAGAGGTTTTGCAGAAAGACCGAGACCACCCCCGGCGACGATGCGGTCAGGAACCCCTCGGTGGGGTCATGGTCCGCCACGGCTGCCTGGAAATTCGCCAGATCCTTCCGCAACGGCCCCTCGTCGCGCACCGACAGGGGGCCGTCGCAGGCCGGGCCCTGCAGGCTTCGTTCCGTGCCGCCCTGCTGTACCAGGCGGCGGGCATAGTCCATGTAATCGAGCAGATCGGCGGCGGCGCGGTTCTCCGTCGCCGTGCCGTCGAAACCGTTCAGGCGATCTTTCAAATAGGTGGCATAGCTGATCTTGCTCATCTCGCCGTCGCTGACCAGATCGATGCCGATGTTCACTTGGCGGGCGACGATGCCATCGACGGCGTGGGCGACGCAGGCATCGAAGGCGGCCTCGTCATAGGTTTCGCCCTGGTCCTTTTGATGCAGCAAGGCGATCAGGTCATCGGGCCGGGGCAGGCTGCCCACATGGGTGGTGAGGATGCGGTCGGTCGAGGTTTTCATGACGTCACTCCGGCTGTTTCCCGGCTAGCTTACACGTCGGCGGGCGAACACGGCAAATTGGGCTATTTTTCACTGTGATTTACCGCGAGATAGGTCTATCAGTTAGCGGCCCGGGCTTCGCCGGGACAATGGGGTCAGATGCCGAAATCGGACGAAACACCAGCCCAAAAACAAAGCCGCCGCGGCTTTCTGAAAACTGGCGCGGCTGCGGTTGGGGTGGTAGCCGGAACGGCAGCGATTGCCGGGTTGCCGAAAGCGGTGGAGGCGGCGCCCAAGCGCGGTGGCATCCTGCGTTTTGCCACCCGCTCCGATGCCCGCGGCCTGGATCCCCACAAAAACCTGACCTACAACGTCTCCCACCCCCTGGCGGCCACGACCCAAGGGTTGCTGGACCTGGCCCCGAACATGGAGCCGGCACCGGGTATCGCCACGGAATGGGATATCTCGGACGATTTCCAAACCTATACCTTCAAGCTGCGTCCCGGCGTGACCTTTCACAACGGCACGGATGTGGACGCAGGCGCGGTGAAGTGGAATTTCGAGCGGATCATGGACCCGGAAATCGGCCACGCCTTCTCCCGCTCCAGCCTGGCGAACATCGATACGATCACCGTGGTCGACAAACACACCCTGTGCTGCACCCTGAAACAACCCAGCGCCCTGTTTCTGGCCAACGTCACCTACTATCCCTGCAACCTGATCGCGCCCAACAGCGGCTTTCAGGCGGACGTGCTGCCCATGGGCTGTGGCCCGTTCAAGATCAAGTCATGGCAGAACTGGCGGCGAACGGAACTGGTACGGTTCGAGAATTATTTTGAAACCGATGCCGCCGGCCATGCCCTGCCTTATCTGGACGGCCTTGTCGGTCTGCCCCACAAGCAGGACCGGGCCCGGCTGATGGCGCTGCAAAACGGCGACGCCGACTTGATCGATCATTTGGGCTATGCCGACGCGGGGCAGTTCCAGCGGCAATCGGCCGACAAATTTCAGACCTGGAACGTCCTGCAGGTGGGCACCGCCTGGGTCGGCTTCAACCTGAAGACCGGGCCGTTCTCCCATCAGAATCCCGACGCCCTGGCCTTGCGCACGGCCGCCGCCCATGCCATCGACCGGGATGCCCTGCATCAATCGGTGTTCTACGGCCTGGGCACCATCACCAAGGGTTTTTACGGCCCCGACAGCCCCTGGCACATGCCCGACGTCACGGGCGCGCCGGAATTTGACCCGGAAAAGGCCCGTTTTCTGATCCGCAAGCACTCAGCGCGGCATACCCCCATCATCCTGGTTTCGCGCCAGGATTTTGCCTACATGCATCAGGCGGGGGAGATCATCCAGGCCATGTGGGCCGAGGTCGGCTTCAAGGTCCGGCACGAAATTCACCCCAACAATGTGTTGCGGGAGAAATACCGCCAAGGCGCCGATCAGGCCGGCGTCTATGATGCGGAATCCAGCGCCAATGCCTATCGCGCCGATCCCGACGGCTGGTTCTACCGCTCGCTGCGGTCCACCGCCTCGACCACCAAGCTGCGCAGCGGCTACCGCAACGAGGCCGTGGACAAATTGATCCAGGAGGCGCGGATTACCCGAGACAGGCGGCAACGCCTGACCCTCTACACGGAGGTTGAAAACATCATCAACCGGGACCTGCCCCTGATCTACACCCACACGGTGCCCCTGTTGCAGGGCGGGGTGAAATCCCTGGCCGGCTACCAACCGGCCTTTGCCGGCCCGTTCAGCACCGTACGTTCAGGCATCCGAACGGCCTATTTCCGCACATAGAGAATTTCAAGCAAGCTTGAAATTGCCGAGCCACCCACGCCCCCACCCGGCCTCCCAGGGGATTATCCTCAATGGGTGGTCGGGTGGAGGCGTGGGTGGCTCGGTTCAAGCTTGAAAAGCTTTCAGACCAGGCGGAAACGGGTGCCGCAAATCATCACGCAGTCGCCTGTCACCGCCAGGCCCCGGGCCTCGGCCGCGGCCAGAATGCCGGCCCCATCAGCGGCTCGTATATCAACGCCGCCCAGACCTTCCGGCCGGCCATCGGCGATCTCCACAAAGCGCAGGGTGGCGTTGTCCAGGACGATTTCCGGCCCCCCGGCGGCGCCCGCCGTCACCGGGTGGTCCAAAATTTCGCCCCACCGGGCCGCCAGGGCGTCCGGGTCGGGGCTTTGCAATTCGGCCCCGACCATGGCTGCCGTGCGTTCCAGGCGCACCGCGCTTTGCCATTTCCCGCCCGCCGGATGCCAGGGGCCGTCCGCCGCCTGGTCGCCGTCCATGGTGTCGGTCTCCAGCATGCAGCCGCCAGTGTCCCGGGGATGCAGTTGCAGGCCCGTGAAATCGCCATAGTTCAAGGCATTGGCAATGCGCACGTCCAGCGCGCCCATGCGGGCCCGGCGTTCTTCCACATTATCGCATTGCAAGATGACCATATAGCCGCCATCGCCTCCCCGGCGCTCCAGATAGCGCCCGCCGGCGGTGCCCTCTTCCGTCGGTGCGACCACTTCCAGAAAGTTCGTGCCCACGGGCAACAGGGCATTTTCCAAACCATATTTGCCCACGGCGGGGTCGTGATGGCAGGTCGCCAAGCCCAGCACCTGCGTCAAATCATCCACCGCCGGGGCCAATTCATGGGCCACCAAACATATCTGCCGTAACCGTAACATCCGCTCTTCCTCTTCCCGAAATTAACCTTGTCCAGACCAAAGACCGCGCTCCATGAACACCTCTTTCAGCAGGACCGTTTCATCGCTCATGATACCATCAACGCCCAGGTCCAACAGCCGGTTCATGGTGGCGCGGTCGTTGATGGTCCAGACGTGAACCTTGAGGTCGCGTGCGTGGGCGCCCTGAACAAAACGATGATCGACCACGGGCAGGCCGTAATGGCGCAGGGGCACCTGCGCCGCCAGGGCCGTGAAAGCGCCCATGGGCAGACCCAAACTGGCAAGGCGCAGACGTATCACCTCGCCAGGGCCCATGGAGGTACACAGATCCGGCCCCAGGGCGCGGCGCAACTGGCCCAGGCGGCGGCCGGAAAAACAGCCCGCGCAGACCCGTTCCAGCACACCGGGGCGCCCCAGCGCCTTGATCAGCGGCGCCAGGGCGCGATCATCCTTGGGATCGATGTTGATGCGCAGATCGGGCCAGGTGGCGAGCAATTCCTCGAACCGGGGGATCGGCTCCCGCCCCCGGACACGACCATGGACCCGGGCCTGGGAAACCTCGGCCCAGTCCAGATCGGCGATGCGGCCCCGGCGGTCCGTGACCCGGTCCAGGCGGTCGTCGTGAAAGGCCACCAGAACGCCGTCGCGGGTGGCGTGGACATCCGTCTCGACATAGCCATAGCCATGCTCGACGGCGTCCTGAAAGGCGGCCATGGTGTTTTCCGGGTGGCTTGCCGCACTGCCCCGATGGGCGATGGCCACGGGAGATTGGGCGTCCATATAGGGATGTCTGGTCACGCGGCCAATATAGCATTACAGAGGCAGACCGCCATTGCCGTGGGCATGGCTTTCCTGGCACAGTACCCGAGATTTGATAATGAAATTAGATAGCGGAGAATTGGCGTGAGCTACGAAACCCTGGAATTCGAAATGCGCGGCGCCGTCGCCCATATCACCCTGAACCGGCCCAAGGCCTTCAACGCCCTGAGCCTGACCATGTCCAAGGAGCTGTGCGACCTCTCCATCAAGTTGGGCGAGGACAGGGCCGTGCGCGCCGTGGTCATCACGGGCAGTGGCGAGGCGGCCTTTTGTGCCGGGGGCGATGTGCCGGCCTTTGCCGAGAACCTGGACACCCTGCCCGGAATGTTGAAGGAAATGACCACCTATCTGCACATGGCGATCTCCCGCTTCGCCTGGATGCGGGCCCCGGTCATCGCCGCCGTCAACGGGGTTGCGGCTGGCGCCGGCCTTAGTTTCGTTGCCTGCACGGACCTGGCCATCGCCGCCGACAGCGCCACCTTCACCTCCGCCTACACCAAAATCGGCCTCTCGCCGGATGGCAGTTCCACCTACTACCTGCCCCGCATCATCGGCACCCGGCGCACGGCTGAGCTGTACCTGACCAACCGGGTCCTGAACGCCCAGGAGGCCCTGGATTGGGGCCTGGTCAACCAAGTGGTGCCGGCGGCGGAATTGGCGGGCGAAGTTGAAAAATTCGCCAACAAGCTGGCGGACGGCCCGACGGAGGCCCTGGGCGCGGTCAAGAAATTGCTGTTGATGTCCCTGAACGACAGCCTGGAAAGCCAGATGGAGCGGGAGACGCGCAGCATCGCCCATCTTGCCGGCACGGCGGACGGCCGGGGAGGCGTGCGGGCCTTCGCCAACAAATCGAAACCAAGCTTCACTGGAAACTGAGCCAGACAACTGAGCTAGACATAGGACACCGCCATGATCTCCGCCGACCCACGCTATGAACGCAAATTCGCCACCGTTAACGGCAAGCGCATGGCTTATGTGGACGAGGGCCAGGGCGATGCCATCATCTTTCAGCACGGCAACCCCACGTCGTCCTACCTGTGGCGCAACATCATGCCCCATTGCGAGGGCCTGGGCCGCCTGATCGCCTGCGATCTGATCGGCATGGGCGACAGCGAAAAACTAGATAATTCCGGTCCCGATCGCTACACCTACACCGAACAGCGGGACTACCTATTTGCCCTGTGGGAACAGCTTGGCATCGGCGGCAATGTGATTTTCGTGATCCACGACTGGGGCTCGGCCCTGGGCTTTGACTGGGCCAACCGGAACAGGGACAAGGTGGCCGGTATCGCCTATATGGAGGCCGTGGTGCGGCCCATGGCCTGGGCTGACTTTCCCGATAACGCGCGCGGGATATTCCAGGGCTTCCGCTCGGAAGCGGGTGAGGCAATGGTGTTGGAGAAGAACATCTTCGTTGAACGGGTGCTGCCCGGCGCCGTGATCCGCGATCTGACGGAAGCGGAAATGACGATCTACCGCAAACCCTATCTGGAGCCGGGCGAGGACCGCCGCCCAACCCTGACCTGGCCCCGCATGATCCCCATCGAAGGCGAACCGGTGGAGGTTTGCCAGGTTGCCGACGATTACGGCGCCTGGCTGTCCACATCGGACGTGCCGAAGCTGTTCATCAACGCCGACCCGGGCTCGCTTCTGGTCGGGGGGCAGCGGGAATTCTGCCGCGGCTGGACGAACCAGACGGAAATCACCGTCAAGGGCAGCCACTTCGTACAAGAAGACAGTCCTGACGAAATCGGCCAGGCGGTGGCCGCATTCGTCAAAGGTATTCGCGGCTAATTTAACCTGGGAGGACAATATGCCTATTATCGACGTCAATAAGGTTCCCAAGCAGGATTTTCCCGGCGGGGCCACCTATCAAACCATTGTCGGCGACGATCAGGGCACGACGCCGATCCGCCTGGGCCTGCAAATCTCGCAGCCGGGCTACTCCACGGGCACCCACTCGCATCCCTATATGGAAGTGGTCACCGTGATCGAGGGCACCGGAGAGGCCTGGGTCGAGGGGCAGAGCGGCGTCACGGCCATTGGCCCCGGCGTCACCATGGTGCTGCCGCCGAACGTTAAGCACGGCTTTCGAGTGACCGGGGAGGGGCCGTTGAAAACTTACGGCGTGCACGCCTCTCCCAACCGCCTGGTCGACCGATACCCAGAAGATGAAACTTGAAATACCGACACAAATTGGAGTGTAAGGATGACCACGGCGAACAGTTTCGGCGACGACAAGGACTATGATTTCGGCGCCATCATTGACGGCCTCAATAAGTATTTGCGCCTGAAGGCGACGCCCATCGGCCTGAAACGCTTCAAAACCGTCGCGGATATGGAGGCCGTGCCACGTCTCCGCCGGCCCAATCCGGCGGAGAAACTGGCTTTTGACCAAGTGGTCGGCCAGACCCGGTGGATCGGTTACACCCTGGGCATCACCATGGAAAACCTCATGGGCGCCCAATGTGGGGCGGTGATCGGCCTGCACCCCCGAGATAAGGAATGGCGCTCGGGCAAGCGCATGAACGGGGTCTGGTACGGCACCTTGAAAGACAGCGCCGCCCACCAGCGGGCCATGACGTGCGCCAAGTACGGTGAATATGAGGCCATCGTTACCTCGCCCCTGGGCTCCGGCCGGATTGATAACCCCGATATCTGCCTGTTTTACATGACGCCGGGCCAGATGATCACCTTCATCAACGGCCTGCAGCACCGGGGCTATAAAAAGTACGAATTCAGCTGCGTCGGCGAAAGCGCCTGCGCCGATAGCTGGGGCAAGGCCTTGAGCACGGGGGAGCCAAGCGTTTCCATACCCTGCTATGCGGAGCGCAAGTTCGGCGGCGTCCAGGACGACGAAATGCTGGTCGCCCTGCCGCCCAGCTTTCTGCCCGGCGTGGTCAAGGGCCTGGAAGAATTGAGCAACGTCGGCCTGCGCTACCCCATCCCCAACCACGGCCTCCAAAAATCACCCTTGGACAGTATCGCCACCTCATATGGTTAGATCGTTTTCGCTCACGCTTGTGCGCAAGAGCGCACCGCTCCACCAAAGACGATGGGTGGCGGCGCATAAGCGCCGGGCCGCCGTCGCGGCCTTGATTGATCTTTTTTATTCCGAAAATGCGCTCCCTTCGTCATTGCCGGGCTTGACCCGGCAATCCAGGGCCACCTATCGCGAATTCGGTAGAGTGTCCCGCCGTGGTCTATTTGGCGGGCCAGACGCCGTCGTCGGAGATTGGGAAAATGTCGCGCTTTAATTTGGTGTAGTCGAACTGCTTCAGGTTCGAGGCACAGACGCCCGGGGTATCCACATAGATTTCGCCCTTGGCGAAGCTGCGGAAATGGGCCTGCCAGGCGATGGCGGATTTGACCACGATGATATGTTGCATCTCGGCCGCGATGCCCACCGCCGATAGATGGTCGGCGTCGAAGGGCAGGGCCTTGTGTTCGCTCAACACAACCTTGATACCGCCGGCCTGGATTACAGCCACCTGGCCCAGGTCTATCTGCTGCCCGGTCATGTAGTCGCCCCGGCGGCTATAGCTGACGGCCTGTTGAAAGATGATTTCGCCCACCAGGGGCACCGGCGGGCCATGCAGATCATCGGCCTTGCCGCCCACATTGGCGCTGAACATGGCGCCAACGCCCAGGGATTTGGCGGCCCGCACGGCGCCTGGGTCGCACAGCACAATGACCGCGTTGCGGGCCTCCTGGTCCAACAGCTCGGCCAAAATGGTGGTGCCGTCGCCGGGGCTGCCGCCGCCCGCGTTGTCCGCCACATCGGCCAATATGATCGGGCCATCGGGGGCGGCCATGGCGTTGCGCACGGCCTCCTCCGGCTCGATCAGGCCGGCATCGAATTCGCCGCGCTTGTGCCAGATGGTCAGGGCCAGGTCGTCAACCATGCGCCGGCAATGGTGAAAATCATCCCCCTGCAGCAGGATGCCGACGCCCAGATGGGCCACATCCGCATAGGGAAAGCCCCACGCGATGGAGCCCGACCAGACACCGCCCCAGTCCTTCATCTCTTCCAGCTTGGCCATGATCCCCGCCACCGGCTGGTCGGCGGTGGCCTGAACCTGGGGCGGCGGGGCGAAGGGCAGTTTGACGAATATCTTTTCCGGCCGCTTGTCGCTCCACAACATACGGTGGAGCATATGGGCCGCCTCCGTCCCCCGTTCCGCCATGTCATTGTGGGGGTAGGTGTTGTAGCCGATCAGGCCATCAACGGCGGCGACCAGCCCATCGGACATATTCGCATGCAGATCGAACGTGGCCACAATCGGTACCAGCGGCAAACGCCGGCGCAGGGCAAACAGATAATCCGCGTCCGCCTCCGGCGTGCCCTCGACCACGGCCGCGCCATGCACATGGACCAACATTCCGTCGATTTCGCCGGCCTCCTCCAACAGCGCCAATGTGCGGTCCAATATGGCCTGGTAGGCCTCCCGCTTGATCATGCCCGACGGCACGGCGCCGGCGAACAGACCGGGGATCAGGTTTAAGTCCAGTTCCATGGCCGCATTCATGACACCGCCAATTTCCGTGTTGGTGTCGGCAAAGGCTTCAAACAGGCCGTCGCCCTCGGCATATTGATAGGCATGAAAGTCGTCCAGGCCCGTGCGCGTTGGCGCGAAGGTATTTGTTTCATGCCAGAATCCGGTGATGAAAATACGTTTTGCCATGACACAGTTATGGTGCGAACGACCGCCTCATGACAAGTTCATTCCAGCTCCAAGCGCCGGCCATCCCAGGTTTTCGCCAGGGCCAGGGCGGCCAATAGAGAGGCGGCGGCGATCCCGGCCATGAAAAGATAGGCG
>JAYGEA010000205.1:0-6344 GCA_046582635.1 Alphaproteobacteria bacterium | reverse complement strand
CGGTGCGGCAATAGTATGGGGACGGGAAACCCTCACCCCGTCTTAAGTCAACGCCAACCGGTTTTTTGCAACCAAACCGGCGGGCCGTGGCTCGCATTGCCGTGCTGACGGGCGGCGGCGCCGTATTTCGGGGTCGCCGCTTGCATTTTCGTCCCGGAGTCTTCATGTGTCTCCGAACTCAGTATTGTGAGGAAGGGCCCATGAAATTATGCCGAAAGTTGCCATATTCGTTCTGTTGGCGGCCATACCCTAGGCTCCGGCGCAGGCCATTAGCTTGAACCCGATCACCGCCATCAAGGGCGTGTTGGAAGCCGTCTTGGAAGATCGCAGCGCCGATGATATCGGCACGGATCTGAAACTCAAGGCGACCATCGTCGGTGAAGTTCTGGACAAAATGACCAACGATGCCATTTCCATCGGCGCCGATGTTTACGAGCAGGACGTCATGCTGACCGGCGCGGTGGAGGATGCTAAAACCAAAGTCCGAGCCGGCAAGCTGGTGCGTTCCATTGCCGGGATCAAAAAAATTCATAACCAGATTCTGATCATCAAACCCTTGGACAAGGACAAGGGTGCGGTGGAAAATTTCGTTGATGACACAGTGATAGAGACCAAGATCAACGCCCTGTTGTTGGACGCCACCGGCGTCAACGTCACGAATTTCCGCTATCGCTCCGTCAACGGTCACGTCTTTCTGTTCGGCCGGGCCCTTTCGGCCAAGGAAAAGCGCAAGGCGACCGCCGTTGTCAGGGATATCGAAAACGTCAAGAGCGTGAAGAACCTGGCGAAAGTTCGGGCCAAGGAGTAAACCGCTTGGGGCCGGCAAAAATAATGCCCGATAGCGAACGCATCGCCGCAACGCTGCCCTGCTGGTCCGGCCCGGTGGCGCCCGTGCGCCTGGCGGGCGGCATCTCAAACGATAATTTCCTGATAACCGATGGCGGCCGAAAATTCGTCGTGCGGGTGAACGGCGATGTCCCCGTGCATGGTGTCTGGCGCGGCAACGATGCCACCTGCAACCGCGCCGCCGCCGCCGTTGGCGTTGCGCCAGAGGTCCATTTCGTGGCCGGCAATGCGATTGTCGTGGACTTCATCGACGGCCGCACGTTCGGCGTGGAAGATGTCACGCTTCAGGCCAACCTGGAAAGAATTCTGCCCCTGGTCAAGCGCACCCACGGGGCCGCCTTCCACAATATCAGAGGCCCGGTTTGCGCCTTTTGGCCCTTTCGGGTTTGCCGCGACTATGCCCTGTATTTGCGCGAGCAGGGCAGCCGGATGGTCCCTGAACTGGACCGCATGGGCGCAGCCAATGCCCGGCTGGAACGGATTGCCGGGGCAATGGATGTGGTTCTGGGCCATAACGACCTGCTGGCGGCAAATTTTATCGATGATGGCGAGAGGCTGTGGCTGATCGATTGGGAACATGCGGGGCTGTCCAGCCCGCTGTTCGATCTGGCCAATCTGGCATCCAACAATGGCCTCTCGGATACCGTTGAATGCTGGCTGCTGGAAAACTATTTCGAGGAACCGGCCGATGAAGAACGCCGGCGCCGCTTTCTGGCCATGAAATGCGCCTCCCTGCTGCGCGAGGCGATGTGGAGCATGGCCTCGGAACTGACCGCCACCTTGGATTTTGACTATCGGGCCTATTCCAGGGAATACATGGGCCGCTTCGAGGCCGAATACGCCCGCTTGTAACGGCGAAATCTGGTGCCTATCCCGGCAATTTGATATAGGCTCGCGAAGGACGGGTCGCAGCGGGGTCAGAGGGGCGGGCGATGAAAAGTCAGGCACGGGTGGTGGTCGTTGGCGGCGGCGTGGTCGGGGTGGCGACGTTATATCAATTGGCCCGGATGGGCTGGAATGACGTGGTTCTGTTGGAGCGGAATGAGCTTACCTCCGGCTCCACCTGGCATGCCGCGGGCCTGCTGCCCCTGTTTAATATGAGCTATTCCGTCAGCCAGATTCACAAAGCCTCCGTCGCCCTGTACGCTGAGCTGGAGGCCGAGACCGGGCAGGCCGTGGGTTTCAGCCGGGTCAGCAATATCCACCTGGCCATGAATGCCGACCGCATGGATGAATATCACCAGTACGCCGGCGTGGCCCAGACCATCGGCATCGATGTTCGGTTCCTGACGCCGAAGGAGGTCCGGGAGATCTGGCCCCTGTGCAACATCGATGGCCTGGTGGGCGCCATCCAGCATCCCGATGACGGCTATATCCAACCCGCCGACCTGACCCAGGCCCTGGCCATCGGCGCCCGCAACCGCGGCGCCGAGATCCACCGCCAGGTCACCGTGCTGGGCTTCACGCAAAAGCGCGGTAGCGTATGGGGCGAATGGGAGGTCAGGACCGACAAGGGGACAATCACCTGCGAGCATGTGGTCTGCGCCACCGGCAACTACGCCCGGCGCACCGGTGCCATGGTGGGTTTGGATATCCCCGTCCTGCCGGTGGAGCACCAATATATCGTCACCGAGCCGCATCCCGACATTGTTAAACGGCACCAGGACGGGCTGCCCGAATTGGCCGTGCTGCGGGAATCCGACGGCGCGTGGTATCTGCGCGAGGAAGCCGGCGGTCTGTTATTGGGGACGTATGAAAAAGGCGCGCCGGTCTGCTATCTCGACGGTCCCGCCGAGGGCTCCGCGTACGAATTGTTTCCCGAGGACCTGGATCGCCTCGCCCCCCATATCGCGGCGGCGATTGCCCGGGTGCCGGCGTTTGGCGAGGTCGGCGTCAAGCAGGTCTATAACGGCGCCATCGCCTATACCCCCGACGGCAGCCCGATTATCGGCCCCGCCTGGGGTCTGCGGAATTTCTGGCTGAACGAGGGCCATAGCTTTGGCGTCACGGCCGCGGGCGGGGCCGGCTGGCAACTGGCCCATTGGATAATCGAGGGAGAGCCGAGCATCGATATGCTGGGCGTCGACCCGCGCCGTTTCGGCGACTATGCCAATGCCGGCTATCTGAAGGCCAAGAACGAGGAGGCCTACGCCGACGTCTTCACCATCCACTATCCGGACGAGGAACGCCCCGCCGGCCGACCCTTGCGCCAGGCCCCCTGTTATGACCGCATGGCGGACCTGGGTGCGGTATTCGGGCAAAAGGCCGGATGGGAGAGGCCCAATTGGTTTGCCCCACCCAGCACGCCACGGGAGGACGACTGGTCCTTCCGCCGCTCTGCCTGGTTCGAACATGTGGGCAACGAATGCCGCAATGTGGCGGAAAATGTCGGTATCCTCGATATGACCGCGTTCGCCAAGTGCCGCATCTCGGGGCCCGGCGCGGAAAGCTTTCTGGACGGCCTGATCGCCAACCGCCTGCCCAAGGCCGTGGGCCGGATCAACCTATGCCATGCCCTCAACAGCCAGGGCGGCGTGCACAGCGAGTTCACCATTCTGCGGGAGGCCGCCGACAGCTTCTATCTGGTTTCCGCCGGGGTCTATCAGCGCCTGGATCACGATTGGCTGTGGCGCCACATGCCCGAAGACGGCAGTGTGCACATGCTCAACCTAACCAACGCCAAGGGCGTCCTGGTGCTGGCCGGACCCAAATCACGGACCTTGATGCAACGGGTTTCCACTGCCAATTTCGAGAACAATGCCCATCCCTGGCTGGCGGCGCGGGACATCACCGTCGGCCAGGCCCGGGCCACCGCCATGCGGGTCAACTATGTGGGCGAGTTGGGTTGGGAGCTGCATCACGACATGGAATATCAAAACCACATCTTCGATGCCCTGTTGGCGGCGGGCGGCGATCTGGGCCTGAAACCGTTCGGCATCCGGGCCATGGACAGCCTGCGCCATGAAAAGTCCTACCGCATGGTGGGGACGGAAATATCCATCGAATACGCCGCCTATGAATCCGGCCTGGATCGTTTCATCCATCCCGACAAGGGCGATTTCAAAGGCCGCGCGGCGTTGTTGGCCTGGCGGGCGCGCGGCTTCGCCAACAGCTTCGCCACCCTGGAAGTTCACGGCGTCACGGACGCCGACGCCCTGGGCAACAACCCCATTTATCGCAACGGCGAACTGGTGGGCCGGGCCACGGGCGGCAACTACGGCTTCCGCCTGAACAAATCCCTGGCCCTGGCCATGCTGCGCCCGGACATGGCGGCCTTAGGTACCGAACTGCAAATGGATATCCTCGGCACCGGGCACGACGTCACCGTGATTGAGGATAGCCCTTATGACCCCACGAACGAAAAGATACGGGCGTAGCGCAATTGCGGCCGGCAGCCAGGGTTGGCTCTGGATGCCCGGATCACGTCCGGGCATGACAAGGGAAATCCGTCATTGCCGGGCTTGACCCACTGCTGTCCAGTTTAATTTTAGCCGCCGGCCATGACCCGGAGAATGAGGTAAATTATGGGCTGCTCGCCTCGTATCCCTGGATACCCGTGTCAAGCACGGGTATGACGGATTTTGCAGTTTTTAGCCGAATATAAGTCAATTTCGTCATTGCCGGGCTTGACCCGGCAATCCAGGGCAACAAACTATTGCGTTGCAAATATGGTCCCTGTGCCGTCCCCCGATTACCGCGAGGCCGCATCCAGCAGCCAGTCGTGGATAAACCGGCCGTAGCTGCGGGCCACGTAGATCTCCATGTCTTCACCGGTGCTCAGATGGTGCACCAGAATGGCGACACCGGCCAGGACGCTTTGGGCGCAGCGGCCGGGCGGAAAAATCGCCGGGCGAAGGTCGAGGGGGCAGCCCTTGGCCAGTACCTCGCGGCCCAGAGAGGCGGGCAGGCGAAAGACCACGCGGGCGTGGCCAAGATCGCTCAACCTAACGCCCGCGCTCTCGACCCTTGCCCCCAGACCTGCCGTCTCGTCCACCAGCAGCCATTCACCGGGCGCCAGCCACAGGGCGCTCAAATCCCCGTCCTGGATGGCGTGGTTCGGCTCCTGGGGTAATTCAATCCCGATGTCTTCCGTGAAGCCGCCCGCGGGCCCATAAAGACGCCACAGGGACAGATCCGTGCGTTCCCGGATTTGGTCATGGCGTGCCGGGGCCTTGGCCAGGGCGGAACGGCGGGGGGGTGGATTAAGCACGCAGGCGCTCCCCCTTTGGGTCGATGAACACGGGATCGGCGACCTCCACAGCGACAACACGGTTATCCAGGGGGGAATGGGCCCACAGCCCTTCGCCCTGGCGTTGGCGGCCGTTGGTTACCATGGCCAGGGCGATGGGTTTACCCAGATTGGCGAAATAGACGGCGGTGGTGACGTGGCCGGCCTTTTCCGCCGCCGGCGTTGCCACCAACCCATCAAGGATGATCGTGCCGGGGGGGATGGCGGTCTTGCCGTCCCGGGGCATCAGGCCCACCAAGTTGAAGCGGCCCTCTGGCGCCAGACCGGTCAGCCGCAAGGAGCGCTTGCCGATAAAGTCCTTTTTCGATGACAGCATGCCGCCCAGTCCGATGTCGTCGGCGGTGGCGCGGCCGTCGGCTTCAGGGCCCATGACGAAATGGCCTTTTTCCGTGCGCAAGGTGGTCAGGGCTTCCGTGCCGTAGGGCATGACGCCGAACTCGGCGCCGGCGGCCAGTAGCAATTCCCACATCTGAATGCCAAAATCCGCCGGCACGGCGACTTCGTAAGCCAGCTCGCCGGAAAAGCTGATGCGGAATACCTGCGCCGGCATGCCGCCGATCTGACCATCCCGCCAGGCCATGAAGGGCATGGCCTGATTGGCGAAGGTGATGTCGCTGTCGAGACTTTCCAGCAATTGCCGCGCGGCTGGCCCGGCGACAGCGGCGACGGCGAATTGATCGGTGATGGATGTCAGGCGGACGTCCAGGTCCGGCCAGACCACTTGCAGATAATATTCCAGATGGGTCATCACGGGGCCGGCGTTGGCCGTGGTGGTGGTCATGATATAGTGGCTGTCGGCCATGCAGGCCACGGTGCCGTCGTCGAAAATGCGGCCGTCGTCCCGCAGCATGACGCCGTAGCGGCACATGCCGATCGCCAGGGTTTTGAAGCCGTTGATGTAGACCCGGTTGAGGAATTCCGCCACGTCGCTGCCATGCAGGTCGATCCGCCCCAGGGTGGAAACATCGACGATGCCGACGCCCTGGCGGACGCCCAGAACCTCGCGGTTGACCGCATCGACCGGGCTTTCACCGGGGCGGGGATAATAGTGGGGCCGCCGCCATAGACCGGCCGGGGTGAAAACGGCGCCATTGTCTGCATGCCAATCCTGCATCGGGGTGGCCCTGGCGGGCGCCAGAAAGGCGCCGCTGCCGCGCCCGGCCAGGGCGCCGATGGTCACCGGCGTGTAGGGCGGCCGGTAGGTTGTCACGCCTACCTCCCCCACCGGTTTCGCCAAGGCGCCGGCCAA
>JAYGEA010000345.1:0-6602 GCA_046582635.1 Alphaproteobacteria bacterium | reverse complement strand
CGGAACGTCCGAACTGGAAATGCCCTGGCGCCGGGACCTTACCTATGACGGCACCGCCATTCCGGCCACGGTAACCGGCGCCCTGATCGACTTCGCGGGTGGCTCGGCGGCGGCCACCCTGTTGCCCCCAGGCTGGGGCATAATGACAACCGGGTTTGAAGTGCACAACACCGCCCCCGCCGTGGGCCAGCGCCTGGTCGCCCTCGGCGCGGCCATTCACATGGGCAAAAGCACGGGCCTGGCCAGGGCCGATATATTCGCGGAACGGGACGGCAAACGCACCTTATGCGCCTCCGGCTTGGTCACGGTGCGGGCGGTGGCGGCCTGAAGATGGGCGCCGGAGCGGTTTAGGTGGCCCAGGCCTTCTGCATGGCCGGCCGGTCATTCAGCCGTTTGATGTAAGCTTCCACATTGGGCTTGTCGGAGATATCGCCGCCCAGGCGGGCGCCGACGGTGCAAGCATGCCCGGTCATGATATCGGCGCCGGAGAAATCGCCGGCCAGGAATTCCTTGCCCTCCAGGGCCGTGTTGACGGCACCCAGCATACGGGTCAGCTGCTTGGTGGAGCGGTCCACATTGACCTGATTACGCTTGGGTTCGGGCAGCAGGCGGGTTTCCACCACCAGGATATTAACGTGGGGCATGATCATGCCCTCGGCGTAGTGCAGCCATTGCAGATAGGTGGGGAAATCCGGCGAATTAACCTCGGGCCGCAGGCGTCCGTTGCCGTATTTTGCCAGCAGGTATTCCACGATGGCGCCGGATTCAAAAATCGTCACATCGCCATCGGCCAGGGACGGCACCCGCGCCATGGGATGGATCTTGAGGTATTCCGGGTCCCGCATGGAGCCGTCGCCCAGCTTGAACATCTCCAATTCATAGTCCAGACCCAGCTCCTCGCACAGCCAGACAATGCGGACGGAACGGGTATTGGGCGCGTGATAAATTTTCATGGATGGTGCCTCCGGGCCTAACTCTGAAAACAATTTTCAGCCGTCAACATAGATCGCCGCGAAATGGTCAGCAAGGGCGGGTTGGTCCGTTAGAGCGTTTCATAGACCGCCGTCTCAAAATCCAGATACAGCGGCAGGGATAATTTGTCGGCAAAGGGAAAAATCTGGGTGCCATAGATCCCTGCCATGTCTTTGGCTGGATCTATCCAAAAGTACATATTGGTCATTCCCGCCCAGGCCAAGCCGCCGGGGGAACGGCCCGTGGTCCCCGGGCCAAGATTGATCATGAAACTCAGGCCCCAGGTTTTTTCAACGCCGGGAAAGAAATCCGCGTCGTTGGAAAATGCCGGCACCTCGGTTAACAACGGCGATACCCGATTGTCGCCCATCTGGTTGACAGACGTCATATTCACGGTTTCGGGCCGCAGCACGTCTTGGCCATCGAGCGACCCCCGGTTCAGGATCATGCGGGTAAACCTGGCATAATCCTGAATGGTTGAAAGCAGGGCAAAGCCGCCCGAGTCGAACTCCGGCTCCGGCTGCGGTGGGGCGTTTTCAGGGATAAACAATTCACCGTCTTCGCCACGCAGATGCGTCGTCGCTTGACGCATCGTCATACCCCCGTTGGCCGCGAAACCACTACTGGCCATGCCAAGAGGTTCGAATATATTATCCTGCATATAATCGCCAAGGGACTGTCCGCTGACCGCCTCCACCATTTGCCCCGCCCAATCGATGCTGATGCCATAATTCCAGCGACCGCCCGGATCGAACAGCAGGGGCGTCTTCAACGCCCCCAGACTGCGCGTAAATATGCTCGGACTGCCCGTCGCGGCCTGAAAATCGAGAATCTCGCGGTTAAAAATTTCATAACCGAAGCCGGCGGTATGGGTCAGCAGATGGCGCAGGGTGATGGGTCGTATTGGCGGCCGGGTGATGGGTTGGCCGCCCTCGTCAAAGCCTTGCAAAACCTCTACATCGCCCAAATAGGGGACGATGTCCGAAGCCGGACCGTCAATGCTCAACCTGCCTTGTTCCACCAGTTGCATGACGGCGGTGGCGGTGATTGCCTTGGTCATGGAGGCGATGGCAAACACCGTATCCATGGTCATGGAAACGCCGCCGCCCAGGGCCCGTTCACCGAAGGCGCCTTCGTAAAGTGTTCCTTCGCCGCTGACAACCATGGCCACGACGCCCGGTACGTCGCCCCGGTCCACCCCGGCCCGTAGCAGATTATCCAGACGTACGCGCAGCATACCCATCATACTTCATGTATCGGTCCCAACGGATAGTACCGCACGCCGGGGCGCAGTTTTTTGTAGGCGCAGTCGGCGGGATTAGCCAGGTAGCCGCCGGGCGCAATGGCCGCAAAGGTTGTCGCGGCGATGGGATCGAAATGGGCCCGGTAGTGACAGGTGGATTTCAGCACGATGATGTTCTGCTCTTCCAATACCAGGCCCAGATGTTCAAACACCGCCCGGTCCAGGGCCTGGACCCGGCGGGACGAAATCGCCACCTTGATGCCGCCGATAGACAGCAGGGCCGAGGGGCCCACATTGTAGGCCTTGCCTTGCGAGACCGGGCCGTTGGATTGGTAGCTGCCGTCGTTGATCACTTCCACCGTGAAACGGCCCTGGAACGGCTCCACCCCCGGCAGATCCGTGCGCCCGCCTAATGCCAAGTCGATTTCGGCCCCGACGCCCGACGCATGCGCCGCAACGGCGGCCTGGTCGTCGGCCACGGCGCCAAAGACGGCGCCCTGGGCGTCATGGGCCACCAGGGCGGCCAGCATGCCCACGGTGTCGCCGCTGCCGCCGCAGCCGGGGTTGTCCTGGGTATCGGCGATGACGATGGGCTTGGTCGCGGTTTCGGCCAGGCGCATGGCCTCGATCACCGCCTCGTCGGGGGATAGCAGGGGCTCGGCGAACTCGGCCTCTTTCAAGGCGATCATCTGGGTTATTTCGTCCACCGCCGCGTCCGCCGCGTCCTGGCTATGGGCGTGGCAGCTGACAGTGGGGCCGCATTCGGCCAGATCCGAGGGCGGGAAGCCGGCCAGGTAGGCCAGGGACAGCATCTCCTCCGTTTGCCGGGCGATGGTGGCCTCGACAATACCCCTGGACGGCTCCACCAGAGTGCATTGATAGTTCAGGGGCAGCAGAAACGGCAGTTGGCGGAGGGCCCGGCCCTGGGGCCGCCCCTCGATCAACAGACGCTTCATGGCGGCAGCGGCGCGTTGTCCCGTGGCGTGCTGATCCACGTGGGGATAGGTGTGATAGGGCAGAATGGCATCCGCCAGAGCGACCATCTCCGGCGTCACGTTGGCGTGGTAATCGAGCGAGATGACGATGGGTGCCTCATCGCCCACCACGGCGCGGACCCGGCGCAACAATTCACCCTCGCCGTCGGCATGCTGTTCCGAAACCATGGCGCCATGCAGATCCAGATAGACCCCGTCCACGGGTAGAACCTCGGACAACCGGGCCAGTATCTCACTGGCGATGCGTTCATAGGCATGCGCCGTGACCGGCGCGCCGGGGGTGGTGGAGGTCCACAACAGAGGCGCCAGTTCGTGGTTGCCGTCATTGCCCTTGATAAACCCGGCGGTGGAGGCCCCGGATACGGCGAATTCGGCCATCACCTCATCGCCGCGCAGGATGCCGGGCCGGTCGGCGGGGCGGGCGAAATGTTCATAGTCCGTCACGCCCGGCACAAAACAATTGGTTTCGTGCATGAAGCCGGCAAGCGCAATTTTGGCCATGTCTATACTCCTCACTCTGTTGCGGAAGCCTAGCCCGCCATGGTTGTCCTGTCACGGGAGCTTCGGGCGGTCTTGCTGGCGCACGGCCTTCATGACAACATCGGCGGCCACGGCCCGCCAAAAAGGATGAAGAAACCCCCATGACAGAGACTGTACGCGACTACCTGGCCATCGACGCCGTGGTGAATATCCAGACGGCCGAGGCTTTGGCCCACCGGCCAAAAGATCGCGAGGCGTTTTATCAGGACAAAATCGGTGTCGATGATACCACCTATGGCGGCATCCCCCACGAGGAGATGCTGCGCCGCATGGACGCGGCCGGGATCGAGCGGTCGTTCCTGATCGCCGCCAAGGCCGGACCCCATGGCCACCGGGCCTCGTTCCATGTGCCTTACGAGATTGTGGCGGAGGCGGTGAAACAGCACCCCGACCGGTTTTCAGCCCTGGCCGGCGTCGACCCGACCGAAGGCATGAACGGTGTCCGCGCCCTACAGCGCGCGGTGGAGGATGATGGCTTCATCGGGGCGCACTCCTATCCCCATTGGTTCGAACTGGCCCCCGATCATGCCCGCTATTATCCCTTTTATGCCAAGTGCGTGGAGCTGGAGTTACCCATGCAGCTGCAAGTGGGCCAATCCCTGCTGTATACCGACGATCTGCCCCGGCGCAGCACCGGCCGGCCCATTGCACTGGACGGCGTGGCCTGCGATTTCCCGGAATTGAAGCTGATCGGCATCCACGTGGGCATCCCCTGGACCCAGGAAATGATCGCCATGGCCTGGAAGCACAAGAACGTCTTCATCGGCACCGATGCCCACAGCCCGAAATACTGGCCGCCGGAGCTGTTGCACTACATAAACTCCTACGGTCAGGACAAGGTGATCTTCGGCACCGATTTTCCCATTCTGCAGTTTGAGCGGACCATCGCCGAGATCGAAGCCCTGGACCTGCGGCCCCATTCGTTGCGCAAACTGCTGTGCGACAATGTTCAGCGCATCTACGGCCTCTAATGTACGGCGCGCGTAATATCGCCGCCCTGTTGGATGAACACGCCGTCCGCCGGGCCCGCCATCCGGCGATTATCGAGGGCGGGCGGGTTCTGAACTACGCCGAACTGGCGCCCCTGGTCAGGCGTACGGCACGGCTGTTGGGGCAATTGAATATTTCGCAAGGCGATATCATCGGCGTCTGCCTAAAAGACAGCGCCGATCACCTGGTGGTGATGTTTGCCCTGGCCCGTCTGGGGGCCGTGATCCTGCCCCTGGATTGGCGTTGGAGCGAGCCGGAGAAGCACCGCATCGCAGCCTTTTTTGGCGTCGCGCGGGTCATCGTCGAACCGGGCGAGGAAATTACCGAAATCCAATGCGAAGCGGTGGACGACGCCTGGCATGAGGCCGTGGCCCAACAGGAACCCGCGTGCCCTTGTGCCAATGGCGGCGACCAACCATTGGTGCTGTCCCTGTCGTCGGGCACAACGGGCCGCCCCAAGGGGCCGATGTTGAGCCACCGCCAGTTCATCGCCCGCCTGATGATCCAGTGGGTCACCCTGGGTTTCAGCCAGCACGACCGGTATTTGAGCGCGACGCCCCTGTATTTCGTCGGCGGGCGCAGTTTCACCCTCGGCAGCCTGTTT
Organism: Alphaproteobacteria bacterium; assembly: GCA_046582635.1. Classification (GTDB taxonomy): domain Bacteria; phylum Pseudomonadota; class Alphaproteobacteria. Next base: position 1,258 of record JAYGEA010000345.1, on the reverse strand, counting down.
TCGGGCGGCACCGTGATCATGTTCCCGCCGCCCTATGAGCCCGAACAGCTTGTCACGGCGGTGGCGGAATTGGCACCCACAACCATGCTGCTGGTGCCGACCCTGCTGCGCCGCTTGCTGGCCTTGCCGGATACGGGCACGCCTTTGTTGGGCGGCCTGAAACGCCTATTGTCCACCGGCTCCGTGCTGCACCCGGACGAACGGGCCGAGGTCATGAGCCGGCTGCACCCCGAGTTCATCAACTATTACGGCTCCACCGAGGGCGGCGGCAACACCGTTCTGCTGCCCGAACACCAGGGCCCGGCGGCGGCTTCGGTCGGGGAACCGGTGTTCGCCACGGAAGTCGCGGTGGTCGATGGAGATGCCCATGCGGTCGCGGCGGGCGAACCCGGTCTGGTGCGCTATCGCGGCCCGGCGGTGGCGGAAAGCTTTCATCTCGACCCGGAAGCCAGCGAAGAGGCCTTTCGCGACGGTTGGTTCTACCCCGGCGATATCGGCAAGCTGGACAGCGACGGCCGGCTGTACCTGGTCGGCCGCGCCAAGGACGTGATCATCCGGGCCGGGGTGAATATCTACCCGAGCGAAATCGAACAGGTATTGATTGCCCACCCATCGGTTCGCGATGCCGCCGTCGTCGCCTGGCCTTCGCCCATGATGGGCGAAGAGATCGCGGCCTATGTGGTTGCGGACAGCGGCGTTGATGTGGACGGCCTGGAGGCCCATTGCCGAACCCAGTTGGCGTCCTACAAAATTTTAAGGCAAATATTCACAGTGGCGGAATTGCCGAAATCACCCTTGGGAAAAGTCCTGAAAGCGGACCTCGCCGCCCAGCTGCCGCCGCTGGATGATACCTAGAATGCCAGACCCGGTAGGTTTGGCGGTGGTCGGCACGGGCCCCATTGGACGCCGGCATCTCGACGCCATCGCCGCCGAACCATCCTGCCAGGCGGTGGCGGTGGTGGACCCCGCCGCCAGCGGTGCGGCAACGGCGGTTGAATGGAACCTGCCCCATTTTGACGACCTCAACGACATGTTGGCCAAGGTGGCGCCGGACGGCGTGATCAATGCGACGCCGAACACATTGCATGTGCCTTTGTCCCTGGAATGCTTGCGCCAAGGCGTCCCGGTATTGGTGAAAAAACCCATTGCCGACAATCTGGATGACGCGCTGGCGCTGCCCGATGCCTCGGAAAGCCTGGGCATTCCCGTCCTGGTCGGCCACCACCGCCGCCACAATCCCCTGGTGCAACAAGCCCGC
>JAYGEA010000285.1:0-10075 GCA_046582635.1 Alphaproteobacteria bacterium | reverse complement strand
TGCCCCACTTTCACCAAAATAACGGTGTCTTTCTCGACATAAGGATCAGGCTTGCTCATGTGCGGGCTTCTAATCCAACTGCCCTCGGGATATCTGCCATGTTCGTCGATGAACTCGCCGCGAATGACATAAATTTCTTCGCCACCGGCATGTACATGAGGCTGGAAACGCTCGCCCGCCGACCAATGCACCAGTGCCGTCGATTGGCCTCCAAAACTGTGCAGCGGCATCACCCTGAGATTGCCCTGTCCCGCAAACCAATCCGCGTTGTTGGTATCGACATTGATATGCTGCTCATCATCGTCTTGAAACTGGTGCAACTTGACCAATAATACGCAGCCATTTTCGCTATAGGGGGCGTGGCTGTATCCTTCGGGATTTCTGAAATAGCTGCCTGCGGGATAATCCCCACTTATCGTCGGAAAATATGCCGTCCAGCACCAGAATTTCTTCCCCCAAAGGATGTCCATGGGCGGCGAAACTGGCACCCGCGTCATAGCGAACGATGCTTGTCGCATGGCCGCGCTCGGCTTCCTCACGCGCCAGGGGCTTTCGCCAAACGCCTTTATGTGGGCTGGCCTGCCAGGTTTGTTGCCGGGTATTGATGACGACGCGTTGGCTAAAATCTATGTTTATCATAAAGCCGATCCTCCACTATTCCGCCGCGACCATTGAAGAACAGATATTTGATCAGGGCCGCCGCCGCCAGAACCAGAAGGATTGGCACCGACAGGCAGGTCAGCCCCATCATCCAGGGCATCACGCCGCCTATCATCCCGACATCATCTCAACCGAACCATTCATCATATGGAATTTTCCTTTCTTACTGTTTCATCGCGGGTGTTTCCCTCACCCCATTGATCAGGGCATGGAAGGCGCCTGTTTCCAGGTGTTCTCCTAGAAGGAAAAGGCCCGTGGTATAGGGGTCGACTTCGAACCCCTTGCCGACTTTCGGCAGCAGATATCGCCGCAAGCGTTCCGCCCGGTCCTCTTGTCCCAACTCCTTGGCCAGGCAATAGGCCCATGCCGTGGCCAACTCGTTGGTGGAGGATTCTTCCTCCGGCTCAAGTGGATCGACTTGGACGTACGAGCAGTCGCCCAGGTGAACCAAATTTCGCCGCCAAATCTCGAACCAGGTGGATACCCGTTCCGGCACCACCCCGCTCATTAGGAAAAGCGTCCAGATATCAGTGCCGATCGCGCGCTTTTCAACATTGGCGACGGCCTCGTTCGGCTGGGTGCCGAAGTAAAACATCGAGCCGCTCTCCCCCCCGCACAGGAGATTTGCCTCCAGGGACGATAGCCAATTGCTATTGGTGGCGGAATATTTGGTTTCGAACAGGCGGTCATGGAGAACATTATTGATCAACAGGTGCGCATTACACTGCACCATTGACACATTGTTGTAACAACTCACGCCGCAACTCGGCGAGGCCGCCGCCTGTTCCCAGAGGTTGCGGGAGAGCTCGTTGTACGTCGTTGTTCGGCCATCGAGTTCGATGTACGCGGCGGGCGGCTCGCCAAAGGCATCGATGTAGAAGCCGACAAAGGTCGCCAGGCGGCCGGCGTAGGTCAGGTTTCCCTTTTCCAGCAGCCAGGTCCGCTCGTCCTGCCCGCTATGCCAGTACATCCAGCATTTCTGATCAAGCAGGCCTCGATAGATCGTATCAAGCTGCGGGCGAAGCTTATGGGCCTGGCCTGGGTCCCGTTGGAGTGCAACGAAATGCCCCAGCGCCGGGTAAATAAGTTGATAGCGGCGTGCCATGGCCATGGATTCATTCTTCGGCTGGTAAATTCGGGTCCAATCGCATTCCGGCCCTGAATAACAAAGATCGAGCCGTTCCACCGCCGCCGCGGTCACCGTCCCGGCCGTGTCTTCCGTATTCGTCTGCATCGCGTTTTCTCCTTTAGCCTGCGGCAAAGGTATGAGAATGCGATTTGATAGTGAAATTGATTTAAAAAATTCGATTAATTGAATTTGTGCATAAATATGGATCCCTCGGGCTTGTCGCGGTCGGCGGCAATACGGCGACGGCCGCAATAGAGCGACAGTTTGCGCCGGTGGGATACAGGTAGAATGAGTTTCAGATAGAAATGTGCAAATGCTGGATGCTAATGAGTAATACCGATGTGCGGTGATAAACCGGAACCGGAATAGTTATTGCATTTGTCACCGACACAGGGCCGCCGCCATTGCGCGGAGGTGTTTCGGGATACGGTTGGACAGTGAAATCGCGAAAGCTGCCGCCAAAGGCACAGTGCGAACTTGCCACCCCGTGAGGGAGTTCTTATAACAACTTGGCTTGGTTTTTCGGTTGACCGCATGATCCTAACCTGCCCCGCCTGCCAGACCCGTTTCAACGTCCCCGCCAAAGCCTTGGGCGAAGCCGGGCGCAAGGTTCGCTGTGCCAGCTGTGGCGAAAGCTGGCACCAGATGCCCGTCGCCGAAGACGCGCCCGCCCCGCCACCCCCCGATCCTGATGAAGATGACTTCGGCATTGCAGACGACGCACCCGCGCCGGACGGCGGTGAAGACGAGGTGGCGGACGACGATGATGACAGCGATGAGGCGGCGGACGGTGATGATGATGCGGCGGCGCCCGAACCCTCGGAAGCGGCCAGCGGCAATGGGGGCGGCGGCCGGGCGGGCCGTGGCGGCCGTGGCAGTAGGGGGGCCCGGCGCGCCAAGGCCCGGGCCGCCGCACGGGCCAATGACGGCGACGGCAAGAGCGGTCGCAGCGGTCTGGCCGCCTGGCTGATCCTGATCTTTATTTTGGCCGGCGCCGGCACCGTCGGCTATCTGTTTCAGGAAAAGATTGTCGCCTTCTGGCCACCCGCCAGCCAGCTCTACGCCATGGCGGGGCTGGCCGCGGAGGAAGAGAAATTCGGCCTGGCCATTCAAAACGTCAAGTGGGAGCACAAACGGGAAAAGGGCAAGCCGGTGCTGGTGGTCCGCGGCGAGGTCGCCAATATTTCCGAGAAACCGCAATCCGTGCCCCGCTTGCGAGTGGTCATTCTTGACGACAATGACCGCCGCCTGTTCCGCTGGACGGTGACCACGGCGAAGAATAGTCTGGATCCGGGCCAGGCTACCAATTTTTCCACCCGCCTGGCCAATCCACCCGTGGACGCCCGCAGCCTTGCCGTAACATTTCAGGTCCTGCCATGAGCGATAGCCCCACCAGCCCAACCAGTACGGCATTCGATGCGACCCGCCGGCCGGCGGGCACGGTGGAGGTGATGTATTCGGCGGCCGAGATCGGCGCCCGGGTCGGCGCCCTGGCGGCCAAGATCGCCGATACCCTGGGGCCTGAGATCATGGTGGTCGCGGTGTTGAAAGGCAGCTTTGTCTTCACAGCCGATCTGCTGCGCGCCCTGCATCATCACGGGGTGCATCCACGGATCGATTTCATGACCCTGTCGTCCTACGGCACCGGCATGGAAAGCAGTGGCAAGGTGGCCGTTACCAAGGACATCACCGATGATGTGCGCGGGGCCAAAATCCTGTTGATCGATGATATTCTGGAATCGGGCCGCACACTGGACTTTGCCAGCAGGTTGCTGCGGGATCGCGGCGCCGAACAGGTGCAGCTGTGTGTGCTTTTGGACAAGCCGGAAAAGCGCAAGATCAAGGTCGATGCCGACTATGTTGGCTTTTCAATCGGCGATGCGTTCGTGGTCGGTTACGGCCTGGATTATGCTCATTATTATCGTGAATTGCCCTACATTGGCACCATATCGACGGAGTGAGATGATGCGCGGCGGCAAGAATTGGTGGAGCCGGGGATAGATCGTGGCGAAAATACTAATAGCCGAGGATGAAGAATCCGTCCGCAACCTGGTCACCCGGGCCCTGGAGCTGCACGACCACGAGGTTAAGGCGGTGATCGACGGCTCCGCCGCCCTGGAAGCCCTGAGCCGGGACAGCTACGATCTGCTGTTGACGGATATCGTCATGCCCATGGTCGACGGCATCGCCCTGGCCCTGAAGGCGACACGGGATTATCCCGACCTGCGCATTCTGATGATGACCGGCTACGCCGAACAAAAGCGCCGGGCCCACAATCTCGACGTACTGATCCACGACGTCCTGATGAAACCCTTCACCATCGAACAGTTGGCCAAGGCTGTGGATCGGATCTTGCAGGCTTAGAATTTTGCGACGGGTAGGAGATTTGAAAGATGCCCGAGAAAACCGATCCGAACCCATCGCCGTTTCATGCCGGCGAACGGCAGGTTCAGGCGCGCCTTGGCGTCAGTGATATCGAAGATTGGGCCCGCAAGGTTGTGCGCGGTTATCTGCCCGAGGATCACCGGGAATTTCACTGCGCCCTGCCTTATCTCATCGTCGCGGCCCGGGATGGGGACGGGCGGCCGTGGGCGACCTTGCTGACGGGTGATACGGGCTTTGTTACCTCGCCGGATCCGCAAACCCTGGTCATCTCGGCGCGGCCGGCGCTGGGCGATGCGCTTGGCGCGGCGTTCGTTCAGGGGGCGGATCTTGGCGTTCTGGGGATCGAACTTTCCAGCCGCAGGCGCAACCGCCTGAACGGCCGTATTCTGGATGGTGGCGATGGCGGGGCCATTGTCTGCGATGTGGAACAGAGTTTCGGCAACTGCCCGCAATATATTCGCGAACGCGCCTGGCGGCGGGAAGTCCCAAAAAGAGCGCCCGTCTGAGCAAGGAGCAGATTGCCTGGATCAACGCCGCCGACACCTTTTTTATTGCCAGCGGCTACCGTGATCGCGGCGAGAATGCCGCCTATGGCATGGACGCCTCCCACCGGGGCGGCGAGCGGGGCTTTGTTCAAGCGAGGGGCGATGGCTGCCTGGTCTTCCCCGATTACGCCGGCAATAACCATTACAACACCATCGGCAACCTGGTTCTGGATCCCCGTGTCGGTCTGCTGTTCGTGGATTTTGAAACCGGCGGCCTGTTGCAGCTTTCGGGCACCGCGGCCATCGATTGGGACTCGGCGGCCGTGGCCCGCGTGCCCGGCGCCCGGCGCCCGGCGCCTCGTCACGGTGCAAATTGAACAAATCGTCGAGCTGCCCCATGCCCTGCCCCTGCGTTGGGATGCCGATGCCGACGCCGTGCGCTCCCTGCGCCTGATCGAAAAAATACCCGAGAGCGCCGATGTTACATCCTTTGTCTTCGAGGCGCGGGACGGCGGCCCGCTGCCCGAATTCGAGGCGGGCCAGCACCTGCCCATGGAATTGGAGGTTCCGGAATATTCCGAACCGGTGCGCCGCACCTATTCCCTGTCCGGCGGGCCAAGCCAGGCAAGCTATCGCATCAGTGTCAAACGGGAGCCGCGGGGCACTGCGTCGCGTTATCTGCATGACCACATGGAAACGGGGGCCATCATCAGCTCGCGCCAACCCGCGGGCGGCTTCATGCTGTCATGCAGCACCTGCCCAGTTGTGCTGGTCAGCGCCGGTGTCGGCCTGACCCCCCTGGTCAGCATGCTGCACGACCTGGCGGCGGAGGGGGGCGGTCGTCCCGTTTGGTTTGTCCATGGCGCGCGGGACGGCGCCCATCACCCCTTGGCCCGCGAAGTCCGCGAACTCTGCCAAAGCCGATCCGGAATTGCTCTGCACGTAGCCTACAGCAGACCCAGAGCGGAAGACACAATGGGCACCGACCATGATAGCACGGATCGTGTGGACAGCGACCTGCTGGCGGGTTTGATCGAAAACCCCGGCGCCCACTATTTTCTGTGCGGGCCGACCCGCTTCATGGCCGATCTGCAAACAGGTCTCGAGGGGCGCGGCATTCCCGTCGCGCAAATTCACACCGAATCGTTTGGGCCGGCTGGCTAAGACTTCACGGCAAAATTCTTGAGCACCTCGTCCTTGAAGGCCAGCCCATGGCCGGGCGGTCGGGCGGGGTCAGCAGGTTGCCCTGGGGCAGCACCGGTTCGACCCAGAGATCGTCAAGAAAGTTGATGTACTCCAGCACGTCCGGGTTGGGGATGGCGGCGTTGATGTGGACCATCAGCTCGTGGAACAAATGCGGTGCGATGCGGATGCCCTTGGCATGGGCCAGGATGGCGATGCGGCGCAGCTGGGTCAGGCCGCCGCGCATCATGTCCGGCTGCAGGATGGGAATTTTCGGCGTCCCGAAAAACGGCGCCAGGTCATAATGGGTAAAGTGGCTTTCACCGCCCACCACGCGGGTTTTCAGGGCATCGGCAATGCGGAAATAGCCGGCGAAATCCTCGGCCGCCACGGGCTCCTCCAGCCAGTGGATGTTGTAGTCATCCAGTTGCCGCCCCACCTCGATGGCCCCGTCCGCCGTCCAGGCCATATTGACGTCGACCATGATTTGGACGCCGTCGCCCAGCGCCTCCCGCATAGCGGCCACGTTGGCGACATCTTCCACGTGGCTGTGCATATGGCCGGTCTGCATCTTGATGGCGTCGAAACCGGCGTCGACATAGTCTTTCGCCTTTTCGATCATGCCGTCCCGCCCCAAACCCCGCCAGCAGCCGGAACCGTAACTGCGCAAGGCCTTGCGACCGCCACCGCTTAGGGCCGCGCCGCCCCAGAGTTGGTACAGGGGCAAGCCGGCTTGCTTGCCCAGCGCATCCCACAGGGCGATGTCGATGGCGGACTGGGCAAAGACGCTGACGCCCATGCGCCCCACCCAATAGGTCGCCTGCCAGATGTCCTGCCAGATCGCCTCCACCTCCCAGATGGAGCGGCCCAACACAACCGGCGCCACCAATTCCTCGATACAGGCCCGAATGGTCCGCAAACCCCCCGACAGCACCAGGAGATAGCCCATGCCCGTCACGCCGGAGGCGGTTTCGATCTCCACCACCAGGATTTCCCGCGGCCGGTTGTAGTCCGCGCTCCAGCGGGGCGGGTCGGTGAAGGGAATGGAAAGCGCCGTGGTACGGATGTCCTTAACGATCATGATGATCTGTCCTCTGGTCTGTGGGTAAGCGTCTACGGGGGGCTGTGAGTTACCTTAATCACGGGGAGTGACCGCCTATGTTATTGCTACGGCGCGGCTTCGCAAAGCCCTGAATGGCGTTTGGTTTTGTGGATTGGGTGATCAGATGAAATCATCCAAGCCATTGAAATTACACGGATTTTCAGGTATTCTCGGGGCAATTACGGAACTATGATGGGCCTACGGTAAGAGCATGGCGGTGAGCAAACAGTGAGCGACCAAGGCGGCGAGGCAAAGCCGGCCGGCCAGCAGGGCATGGCCGGCACGGGTATTCTGCCCTGTCAGGCCATTTCCGCGCTGTGGCGGGATGGCGAGATCACGGCGGCGCAGCCCTTGCTGGACGGCCAAATTCAACCGTCCTCGCTGGATCTGCGCCTGGGCGAAGTGGCCTACCGGGTCCGCGCCTCGTTCCTGCCGGGTCCGGGCCAGAAAATGGCGCAAAAGATTGAACGTTTCACCATGCACAAGGTGGATTTGACCCAAGGCGCCGTGCTGGAGCGGGGCTGCGTCTATATTGTTCCGCTCTTGGAACGATTATCCCTGTCGCAACGCCTCTCCGCCATCGCCAATCCGAAAAGCTCCACCGGGCGCCTGGATGTCTTTACCCGCCTGATCACCGATGGGGCCAGCGAATTCGACCGCATCGAGGCCGGCTACAACGGCCCGCTTTATGCGGAAATCGCGCCACGCACATTTTCCATTCTGGCCCGCACTGGCGTGCGTTTGAACCAGATGCGCCTGCGCCGGGGCGAACAGCGCCTGACCGATCCCGAACTGACCCGCCTGCATCAGGAAACGCCCTTGGTCCATGGCGAGGCGGGGCAGGAGAATATTTCGGGGGGCATTGCCCTGACCGTGGATTTGCAGGGTGCCGGTGACGACGGCCTGTTCGGCTACAAGGCGCGGCCCCACGCGCCCCTGATCGATATCGAGACTATCGGCCATTACGACCCGGCCGATTTTTGGGAACCGATCCATGCGGGCACCGGCACGGAATCCGGCCTGGTGCTGAACCCGGACGATTTCTATATCCTGGCCTCCCGCGAGGCGGTCACCGTGCCGCCCGCATATGCCGCTGAAATGGTCGCCTACGACACTCTGGTGGGCGAATTCCGGGTGCATTACGCCGGCTTTTTCGACCCTGGTTTCGGCTGGGCCGAGGCTGGCGGGGAAGGCACCCGCGCGGTGCTGGAAGTGCGCAGCCACGATGTGCCATTTCTGCTCGAACACGGCCAGACCGTGGGCCGCTTGGTCTACGAACGCCTGACCCACCTGCCCGATCGCATCTACGGCCAGGACATCGACTCCAACTATCAAAAACAATCCCTGGCCTTGGCCAAGCAGTTCCGCCGGGGTTGAGGGTGGATGAGGGCTCACCTCGTATCATTGCGGCGCATTGATTGACGAAAGCAATTAAATTCATGCTATTGTCATGAATATGACTGGAGCGGCTGAAACTGATCATAACCGGGTTGAAGCCCTGCGCGCCTTCAACCGGTTCTACACAGAGCAAATTGGTGTCCTGGGCGAAGGGCTGTTGGATAGTAAATTTCCCTTGATGGAGGCCAGGGTCATTTATGAACTGGCGGTGCGGGGCCAGACCACGGCGGGGGTGCTGGGCCGGGACCTGCGTGTTGACGCCGGTTATCTGAGCCGCATTTTGCGCGGCCTCGGCAACAAGGGGCTTGTTGACAAGCGTCCCGGCACCGACGACCGGCGCAAAAGCATTCTCAGTCTTAGTGATGCCGGGCAGTTTGAATTCGCCATCCTGGATCAGCTTTCCCGCAGCGAAAACAGCAAGTTGCTGGCGCCTCTTTCCCAAGCCGATCAATTGCGCCTGGTGGACGCCATGGATCGCATCCGCGGCTTGTTGTCGCCAGGCGGTCCCAAGGACACGGCCTTTATCCTGCGTCCGCACCGGCCCGGTGACATGGGCGACGTTATCGCCCTGCATGGCCGACTGTACCCCGAGATGTTCGGCTGGGATGAAACCTTCGAGGCGTTGGTGGCGCGCATAGCGGCGGACTTCATAGAGGAATTCGACCCCAAATGGGACACCAGCTTCGTCGCCGAGGTGGACGGCGAATTCAGAGGCTCCGCCTTCGTCGTGAAGGTTGACGACGGGGTCTGCAAACTGCGCCTGATGATCATCGACCAAAAGGCCCACGGCTTGGGCCTCGGCCGGGCACTGCTGAACGAATGCCTCTCCTTCGCACGACGCAAGGGCTATCAAAAAATGACCTTGTGGACCAATGACGTGCAAACGGCGGCCCGCGCCCTGTATGCCAGCGCCGGCTTTGAACTGGTGCATGAAGAACCAGGCCATGATTTCGGCGTTGATCTGGTGGCGGAGACCTGGGAATTGGATCTTTGAGGCGCGAAGAGCTGCTGGCCATATTGGCGGGCACCGTGATGGGGGTGTTGGTGGGCGGAGCAATGGTCGCGACCCGTTATGTCATCGCCCAGTCCGACCCGGCCTCGCTGGCCCTGTTGCGTTACAGTCTGGGTACCTTGGGCTTGATCCCGCCGTTCCTGATGATCCGCCGTACAGTGGCGGGCCGGGAGGATGACCATTGCAACGCGAAACTCGCAGACTGGCAGCCATCGTATCCGCCGACGTGGTTGGCTATTCCCGCCTCATGGGCTTGGACGAGGCAGGTACCTTGCAGGCCATGCGGGCGCACCGGGCCGAACTCTGGGACCCGGCCATCGCCAGCTATGGCGGCCGCGTGGTGGGCACCGCCGGCGACAGCTTGTTGATCGAATACAGCTCCGTCGTGGCGGCGGTCGAGGCCTCCATCGCCGTTCAGGAGGGCATGGCGGAGCGCAATGCCGCCCTGCCCGAAGACCGGCGCATGCTGCTGCGCATCGGTATCAATTTCGGTGAAGTGATCAACGACGGTGATGACATCTTCGGCGACGGCGTCAACGTCGCCGCGCGATTGCAGGAAACCTCCGTCACCGGCGGCATGGTGATTTCGGGCATTGCCCATGAAAGCCTGGGCAGCCTGATCGATATCCCCTTCGAGGATGGCGGCGAGCAGCAGTTCAAGAATATCGCCCGCGCCATCCGCGTCTGGCGCTGGGCGCCGGAGATGATCGCCAGTCCGCACG
>JAYGEA010000190.1:0-3794 GCA_046582635.1 Alphaproteobacteria bacterium | reverse complement strand
CCATGCAAATGCACCAGCGCGCCGTCGACCTCTCCGGTCGCATCAAGCAGCTCCAATGTGCGTTCGAGCAGTGTATCGTAGGCCGGGGCGGTGATCATGCCGGATGGCACGGCGCCCGCGAACAGGCCGGGGACCAGGTTTAGGTCCAATTCCAAGGCGGCAGCCATGACGCCGCCGATTTCCGTATTGGTATCGGCGAAGGCTTCAAACAGGGCGTCGCCCTCGGCATATTGATAGGCATGAAAGTCGTCTAGGCCCCTGCGCGTCGGCGCGAAGGTATTTGTTTCGTGCCAGAATACGGTGATGAAAATACGTTTTGCCATGACACAGTTATGGCCTCATTGGCGGCCTCATGACAAGTTCATTCCAGCACCAAGCGCCGGCCGTCCCAGGTTTTCGCCAGGGCCAAGGCCGCCAATAGAGAGGCGGCGGCGATCCCGGCCATGAAAAGATAGGCGCCGTTGGCAAAGTTTTCGTACAACACCCCGGCAAACGCCATGACCAGCCCGACGGCAATGCCCGCGCCCACGGCGCCATGCAGGCTTTGCGCCGTCGCCGACATCTCCTCTGGCGCGGCGCGGGCGATGAAATGCATGGCGCCCAAATGCGCCGCGCCGAAGGTGAAGGCATGCAAACCCTGGGTCAGCAGCGCCAGCCACAACTCGTCCGAGAGGCCCATGGCGGTCCATCTGATCACCCCCGCCGCCGCGCCCAGGGCCAATAGCTTGGCGGCGCCGAAACGCCGCATCAGGCGATTGCCGAGCCAGAACAGAACGATTTCCGCCACCACGCCCTCGGCCCAGAGCAGGCCGATCAGGACGTCGGAATAGCCGACGTTGCGCCAATGCAGGGTGGCGAAACCGTAGAGCACCGCGTGCGAGGCATTGCCCAGGCCACCCGCCACCAGGAACAGTGCGAAGACGGGTTGGCGCAACAAGCGCATCATGGAACCGGGTTTTTTCGCCGCCGCCGGCGCGGTTTTCTCCACCTCCGGCAGCAGGGCGCAGGACCCGAGGACGACGACCATCAATCCCAGTACGGCCCACAACACCGACCAGGAGCCGAAGGCCGCCAGCATGGGCCCGCCGGCGAACGAGGTCGCGATAAAGGTCGCGGAACCCCAGATGCGCCGGCGGCCATAGTCCAGGCCCAGGCGGTAGACCGTGGCCAGAACCACCGTCTCGCCCAGGGGAATGATTGAGGAAAAGGCCACGGAGGCAACCAGATTGACCGCCAGCAGGCCCCAAAACCCCTCGGCGAACAGGAAACACAGAAACCCGCCCATGGCCGCCGCCGAGAGGATCAGCAATGGCCGCCGCCGCTCGCCCTTGCGGTCGGCCCATTGGGCAATCAGCGGGTTCAGGATCACCCGCAACCACAGGCCCGCCGACAACAGCAGGCCGATTTCCGGCGCCGACAGTCCGCGCGCCGCCAGGAACACCGGCCAAAACGGCGCCATGACGCCGACCACGGCAAACACCGCGCCGAAATAGAATGAAAGACGAAAACCCTGCGCCGATGCCCCTGCCATGAATTCTATTGACCTATTCCGCCATTATCGTTGCCAGCCTAGCGCCTGAATGTAACCATTGGGCCAAATTGGTAAATGGAGGAATTCATGTGAACTACGATAAATATTCCTGTTTCGAGGTCAGCTATCAGGGCCGCGTCCTAACCCTGACCATGAACCGCCCCGATGACATGAACGCGGTCAACAAGGACATGCATGATGAATTGGGCAGCATCTTCTATGATCTGCAGTTGGATGACGATGCCGACGTCATCGTCCTGACTGGCGCCGGCCGGGCCTTTTCCGCCGGCGGCGATCTGGCCATGATGAAACGCATCGCCGACGGCTCCGACGAGCCGTTCCTGCGCCTGGTGGATGCCAAGCGCATCGTATTTTCCCTGCTGGATCTGGAAAAACCCATCATCTCGGCGGTCAACGGCCACGCCATGGGCCTGGGCGCCACCATCGCCCTGTTGTGCGACACCATCTTCATGTCGTCCAAGGCCAAGATCGGCGATCCCCACGTCAAGATCGGCGTGGTGGCGGGCGATGGCGGCTGCGTGATTTGGCCGCAACTGATCGGCTATGCCAAGGCAAAGGAATACCTCATGACCGGCGACCTGATCGATGCGGCGGCGGCCGAACGCATGGGCCTGATCAACCACGTCACGGAGCCGGAGGAAACATTGGCCAAGGCCCAGGCCTTCGCCAAGCGCCTGGCCGACGGCCCCACCGTGGCCATCCGCGGTACCAAGATCTCGGCCAACATCGGTCTCAAGCAATTGGCCCATTCGATCATGGATACCTCCTTGGCCTATGAATGGCTATGCTTCGATGGACCCGATCACCGGGAGGCCGTCACCGCCTTCCTGGAAAAACGCGAACCCAAATTTACCGAGAGATAGGAAAACAGTAGATGTTGAAAGTTTATGGCCGCAACAATTCGGTCAATGTACAAAAGGTTATGTGGCTGGTGGGCGAGCTGGGCCTGGAGCATGAACGCATCGATGCCGGTCTGCAATTTGGCAAAAACGACCAGGATTGGTATCTGGCCATGAACCCCATGGGCCGGGTACCGGTGCTGGACGATGACGGCCAAATCTTATGGGAAAGCCACAGCATCATCCGCTATTTGGCCCGGCAATACGGCGCCGGCGATTGGTATCCCGCCGGGCCGAAAGCCTGTGGCGACGTGGACAAGTGGATGGACTGGCAGCTCGGCTTTCAAACGCCGGCCATAACGCCGGCTTTTTGGAACCTGATCCGCACGGCGGCGGCGAACCGGGACATGGCCGCCGTTCAGGCCTCGTCAACCGAAACGGCCAGGCTGTACGGCATCGTGGAGGCGCATTTGCAGGGACGCAATTTCATGGCCGGCGATCAAATATCCATCGCTGATATTCCCATCGGGGCCATGACCTACCGTTGGTATAACCTGGAGGTGGCGCATCCCGACTACCCGAACCTGGCGGCCTGGTACGCACGCCTGGCTGAACGCCCGGCCTTTCGGGAGCATGTGATGTTGCCCATCACCTAAGGCGAGGAGCGGCGAGGGTGGATCTGGACTTTATCCTGACGGGATTGCAGCAATTGGACAACGGCTATGCCTTGTTCGACAGCGATCAGAAAATGGTTTCATGCAACCGCCGCTTTGGCGAATTGCGGGATTACCCGGACGCGATTTGTCAGCCGGGCACATCGTTCCGGGCCATGCTGGAATATGCCGCGGCACGGGGCGATTTTGGCGACGACGGCGCCGGCGAGGTCGAACGCCGCCTGGCAACGCACTGGGGGGTCGAGGCGACCCAGATCGATCAAGCAACGCCGGCGGGCCTGATTTTGCGCATCTTTATCCGGCCCGTTCCGGGCGGCGGCATGTTGCTCAGCTATACCGATATTACCGATCTGCGCCAGACGGAGGAGCGCCTGCGGGAAAGCGAGACCCGCCACGCCCTGGTGACGGAGGCCTCGACCGAGGGGCTGTATGATTGGGACATCGTCGCCGATAGTCTCTATGTCTCGCCGCGACTGAACGAAATGTTTGAATTTTCCGCCGGCAGGTTGCGGGCGGCGGAATGGGTGGCGCGTATCCATGCCGATGACCGGGTCGCCTAGCGCACCCTTTGGCCACTGGCGCACCTCGACCTTTGTCGCTGGCCTCCGTTACGACGGAATTATTGCGCCCTTGGTGATGGATTGCCCCATGAACGGGCTTATCTTCCAAATGTATGTCAGGGACTGCCTCGCACCAGAACTCAGGCCCGGTGATACTGTTATCATGGAC
>JAYGEA010000256.1:0-2627 GCA_046582635.1 Alphaproteobacteria bacterium | reverse complement strand
GGGCTGGCTGCGGGCCCAGGATTTGAAGGCCGCCGCGCAACAGGCCACCGCGCGCCGGAGAAAGCGATGAGCACTTTCGAATGAGCGGCGAGTCATTCATTCTTGCCCTTGATCAGGGCACGACATCGTCCCGCGCCATTTTATTCGATGATCAGGGTAGGCCGCGGGCCACCGCCCAGCGGGAGTTGCCGCAGATATTTCCCCGCCCCGGCCTGGTGGAACATGACGCGGAACAAATTTGGCGGGACACCGTGGCCACGGCGCGGGCGGCCCTGGCCCAGGGCGGTGCGGAACCAGGCCAAATCGGAGGTATCGGCGTCACCAACCAGCGGGAAACCACGGTCATATGGCGCCGGGACACCGGCCAACCGATCCACAACGCCATTGTCTGGCAGGACCGGCGCACCGCTGATTACTGCCAGCGTCTGCGCCGGGATGGCCAAGACGAACTGATCCTGGGGCGCACCGGCCTCATCGTCGATCCGTACTTCTCCGCCACAAAGATCGCCTGGCTGTTGGACCATGTGGAAGGCGCCCGGGCGGCGGCGGGGCGGGGTGAACTGGCCTTCGGCACTATTGATTGTTGGCTGTTGTGGAATTTGACCAGCGGAAAGGTGCACGCCACGGATGCCACCAATGCCGCCCGCACCATGCTGTTCGATATCCATCGCCAATGCTGGGACGAAGATTTATGTCTGCTGTTTGATATCCCTTTTAGCCTGCTGCCGGAGGTGCGGGACTGCGCCGCCGATTTCGGCCACACCGAGGGCGGGCTGTTCGGCGCCCCCATCGCCATCACCGGCATGGCGGGGGATCAACATGCGGCATTGGTGGGTCAGGCCTGTTTCCGGCCGGGCATGATCAAATCCACCTTTGGCACCGGTTGTTTCGTCATGCTGAACACGGGCGGACGGGCCGTGGCTTCGGAAAACCGCCTGCTGACCACGGTGGCCTACCGCCTGAACGGGCAAACCACCTATGCCCTGGAAGGCAGCATCTTCGTTGCCGGGGCGGCCATGCAATGGCTGCGCGATGGCTTGAAATTGATCGATGCGGCGCCGGACTCGGAAGCTTTGGCGGCCGGGCTATCCTCCACCGGCGGGGTGATCATGGTGCCCGCCTTCACCGGCCTGGGCGCGCCCTATTGGGATGCCGAGGCGCGGGGCGCGATTTTGGGGCTGACACGGGACAGCGGTATCGCCGAGATTGTCCGTGCCGGTCTGGAAGCGGTTTGTTATCAAAGCCGCGATCTGTTGGCCGCCATGCAAGCCGATGCCAGGGCGGTGGGCGATTTGACATTGGACGTACTGCGGGTCGACGGCGGCATGGTGGACAACAATTGGCTGATGCAGTTCCTCGCCGATATTCTGGGCCTTGCCGTTGACCGCCCGGCGGTGACCGAGACCACCGCCCTGGGCGCGGCCTATCTGGCGGGTCTGCAAACAGGCCTTTTCCCCTCCACCGACGAGGTGGCCGGGCAGTGGCGGCGCGAGGCGCAATTCACGCCCAAAATGCCGGCGGAACATCGCGAAGACTTATATGCCGCCTGGCTTGCCGCCGTCGCACGCGTGCGCACGGTTACGTGATTTGGTATTGTGTAAACTGGCTTGCGGGGCCAGTATCCCCCAATTATTTTACCCCAATCTTTGTAACAACCCGTATGGGGACCACATGGCTTTCCAACTTATTCGCCGCATCTGTGCCATTCTTAGCCTGACCATTGCCTCTTGCCTGCCAAGCTTGGCGTCGGCACAGCAATCCGAGGATCCGAAAACCGCCCGCATCGAATTGATTATCCGCAACTATCTGCTGGCAAATCCAGAGTTGCTGGTGGAGGTCGTGCAGAAGCTGGAAGAACGTCAGCGGGCCAAGGAAAAGTCGGATTTGATAGGTGCCATCAAATCCAACCGCAAGGCATTGTTTGCCTCCACCACGGATTTTATCGTCAACCCGCTGGGCCGGGTGCCGGTGGTGGAGTTTTTTGATTATCAATGCGGCTATTGCAAAAAATTCCTGCCCAGTGTGACCCGCCTACTGAAGGCGGACAAGACCGTGCGCTTTGTCTTCAAGGAATTTCCCATTCTGGGGCCAGTCTCGGTGACGGCCAGCCGGGCCGCCCTGGCGGCCAAGATGCAAGGCAAGTATCTGGCCTTCCACAACGCTGTTTTGGGCCTGCGCCGGCGCCTGTCGGAGGCCTTGATCTATCAGATCGCGGGGGACGTGGGGCTGGATGTCGCGCGCCTGAAGACAGACATGAAAAAGCCCGAGATCACGGCGATTATTGATGGTAATCGAAAGCTGGCCGCGGCCATGGGAATTCGCGGCACGCCAAGCATCGTTATCGGCGAACAGATGGCGCCAGGCGCGATCAGCTACGAACAACTGACGGCGATGGTGGATCAGGCCCGCAAGAACTGTTCAGTCTGCTAGAGCGGTTTTCATGAATACTGGACCATTTGACCGGCCTCTCGGCCCCCGTGGTTGCGTTGCGGTCCTTGGACGATGAACCACATCGACCGGCGAACCGCGCCTACCCACGGGGGCCGAGAGGCCGGTCAAATGGTCCAGTATTCATGAAAACCGCTCTAGCAGACTGAACAGTTCTTGCGGGCCTGATCCACCATCGC
>JAYGEA010000183.1:0-4074 GCA_046582635.1 Alphaproteobacteria bacterium | reverse complement strand
CAAAAGCGCGACCTGTCCGCCAAGCGCTACGTCTATTTCTGGGCTGACGGGGTCTACTTCAGTCCGCGCCTGGATCATGAGCGGCAATGCATCCTGGTGATCATCGCGGCGGATGCCAACGGCCATAAGGACATCATTGGATTGATGGACGGTGATCGTAAAAGCGAGCAAAGTTGGAAAGAACTTCTGCTTGACCTGAAACGGCGCGGCCTTGAACAGGGCCCCGAACTGGCGGTGGGTGACGGTGCGCTGGACTTTTGGTAGGCCCTGCGCCAGGGTTACGGGCAGGCTCGGGAACAACGTTGCTGGGTTCTCAAGACCGCCAACGTGCTGAACAAGATGCCCAAAAGTCTGCAAGCCAGGGCCAAGGGGCACCTGCACGATATCTGGATGGCGGAGACCAAGGACGACGCCGGGAAAGCCTTCGATTACTTACCTCTCGGCCTATGGCGCCAAATATGACAAGGCCGTCCAATGTCTCGAGAAGGACCGCGATGTGTTGCTGACATTCTATGATTTTCCCGCCAAACACGGAAAGCATGTGCGCACCTCGAACCCCATCGAAAGTACTTTCGCCACCGTGCGCCTTCGAACCGTGAAGACCAGGGGATGCTTGTCACGCCAGACGGCGCTGACCATGGTCTTCAAGCTGATCTTGTCGGCCAAGGCAAAATGGCGGAAGCTGGACGGATCAAGCCACCTCGCCGAGGTCATCAAGGGAGTGCCATTCAAGGACGGCATCAAACAAATTAAACACGCCGCCTGAAACCAACATCACCAACTTTCGGGCATAGCTCAGCCAGAAATATAGCAAATTCTGGCTCAGTGTGGGATAATTATGCAGAGGCCTCATCGATTAAGACCTGTTCAAATTTGCCGATTAATATTAGGCAGCGACGCTAGGATCCATCTTAATTACGTAGTCAGATGCTAGAAATAATAAAACGATTATCATCCAGACCAATCTTATTCGGTGAAATGCTTTTGGCATCTCTTTTCGGGAACTTGCTCGCCTTAGTATCTCCAATATTTGTCATTCTAGTTCTAAACCGATATATAGCTCATGGCGTCAATACCACGCTTGCGACACTAGCAATAGGTACAGTCATTGCAATATTACTAGAATATGTTTTTCGACGAGTGCGTTATCGGTTTGCGGAGGTCCTAAATGAGAATGCAGATAAACAACAAGATATAAATACCTTCGATACAATAAAGAATAGCAAAGTATTCTCCTTTTCACAAATTCCAAGCGAAGCGGTCAGGGATATAATTTCAAGCACCGAGACAATTAGACAGGTATATTCACCATCAAGTATTTGTTTATTATTGGATGTTCCTTTTGCCTTAATATTTTTATCTACGCTTTATTTCTTAAATCCGATTTTGTGCTATATAACATTGGTTTTTGTAACGGCTGTATCCTTAGGAGTTCTAACCGGAATTCTAAGCCTCAGGGCAATTACCCAGAATATGCGCCAAGCTAGTGGTTTGAGGGCCCAGGTCATTGATGCATCTGTTTCGTCTCCAGATACCGTTCGAGTCTTTGATCGTTCTAATTATTTGGAGGCGCGCTGGTCGGCAGCTACAAATACAATACATACCTTGAGCCGTTATATTTGGGATCGGCAAAACCGCATACAGTCAGCAATTAGAGGCGCAACTGCATTGCTGACTGTCATAATTATTTCTGTTGGTGCGTTATTGGTTGTAGACGGGAAACTTGATGTAGGTGCGATGATTGGCGCCAATATTTTGGCCGCACGCGCTTTAATGCCAATTGTCGGATTATCACAACAAGTGGACGGCTGGGTACGGGCAGGACAGGCCAGGCGATCACTAGCTGATTTTGTACAAATTCCAAGAGAACGAAAAAGTGGTACGGCGATCAATAAATACTCCGGCAATATCGAAGTCAGAAATATGACGTTTACGTATCCAAATTTGGGCTTAACATTGATCGATGAGATAAATTTCTCTGTTAACGCAGGCGAAGTTCTATGTATATCAGGACGAAATGGCAGCGGCAAAACAACGTTGGCTAAATTATTAACTGGTCTACTTGATCCAAGTAGAGGCCAAATACTCGCGGGCGGAATAGATTTACAGCAAATCGCGCCAGACTGGTGGCGCCGGCAAATTATGTATCTTCCTCAGGAACCCTATTTTATGAATGGGTCGATCAGAGAGAACTTTAACGCTTTTAATCCAGATCTAACAGCCCAAGAAATTAGGAAATTATTGGTGGACGTGGGACTAGTATCACTGGCCGACGAAAGCCCTGGTGGTCTGGATCAGCCAGTCGGAAAGGCGGGCACTAATTTTTCACTTGGCGTAAGGCGTAGGCTTGCCTTGGCGCGGGCCCTATCTCATGATGGCCCCCTGGCAATTTTGGATGAGCCAACTGAGGGCATCGACGCTATCGGAGCGTCGTACGTTTATAGAATTATGAATGAAATGGCACGCAATGGTAAAACGATCATTGCCTGCTCCCACGATCGGGAAATTATCCGCGGGGCACACCTTTTCCTTGACTTAGATGAACGGCCTCGACCAATTATTAAAGATTTTAGTAAAAACGATGTTCCATAAATGACACTAGGCGATACAAAAGATCATTCTCAATCAATTGTGGCTGGGCATTCGTTTCTTGTGATTTGTTCTATCAGCTTAGTAATTTTAGCTGTTTGGGCATATTTTGGGCGTATTGATATAGTGACCGTAACTCAAGGGATTGTTGTACCTTCTTCGAAAATAAAAACTGTCCAGCATTTAGAGGGCGGTATTATCCGAGCAATTAACTTTAAAGAAGGTGAAAAAGTAAAGAAGGGCGCACCTCTTGTTGTTTTAGAAGGAGCAGCCTCTCGCGCAGACTTAAAAGAAGTTGATGTGCGTATAGTAACTTTACGTGTTGACCTCACACGTTTAAGGGCAGAATTAGATGGGGCCGATAGTGTAACATTCGAACAAGATTTAGTTAATGAACATGGGGACCTCGTTTCCGCTGCTGTCGAACACTTCAATACGAGGCGGAGTCACATAAGAAATTTAATTTCCTCGCAGAGGCTGTCTGTTGCACAAAGAGAAGAAGAAGCAGGGGAAATGCAGGCGAGAATTTCAAAAATTACACAAAGTTTAAAATTGATTGGGGAACAGATAGTTATTAGCAACAGTTTAATGAAAGAAAATCTGACAAATCGTATGGCACATCTAGAGTTGTTAAAAGAGAGGGCGCTCTTGAATGGCGAGTTAAACGAAGCGGCATTTTCAGTTAAGAGAATAGAGGCTGCGAAAACAGAAGCTGAAGTAAGAATGTTAACGCTTCGAGATCACTACCTTACCCAAACTCGGAGTAAATTAGATCAGGCCGATACAATGTACCGGGAATTGTCACAGCGCAGAAAAAAATTAAAAGACAGCCTGAAAAGAACGGTGCTCCGAGCCCCGGTGGATGGTTTGATCAAGTATCTCTACCATTCGACAATAGGCGGTATAGTTAAACCCGGTGGCACTGTTGTCGATATCGTTCCCGAAGGCGATAAGCTATTGATTGAGGCGAAACTTTCAGTTCAAGAAGTTATTTATGTTGCTTTAGGGCAAATTGCTAAGGTGCGGCCTTTAACACCGGATGCAGCAAATTTCGGTCAGCTTGAAGGGCGCGTGGTTCACATCAGTCCTGATAGTATTCGCGAGGGTGACAAGACACCATTTTATTTAATAACAATAGAATTGGAGAGTGAATTTTTTAAATCTAAAGGTAAAACATACCCGTTGCTACCGGGAATTCAGGTGACATGCAGCATACGCACAGGAGACCGATCGGTTCTTGAGTATTTGATTGGCCCATTCATGAACATTCCGGTTACCGCTCTTCATGAACGGTAAATTTTCTAGGATTTTCTCGCGACAAGATAGAAATTGCGGCAATTTTCTTGGAATGATATTTCTTCATTTTGTCGTTGCTACATAGACACCAACCCAGTCCTCCCCAGGCGGCTCTTGCAGATACTGGTCGATGCGTTCGTCGTACATTTCATAGAGGATCTCCAGCCGTGTATCTAGTAACCGGCAGTC
>JAYGEA010000059.1:0-2071 GCA_046582635.1 Alphaproteobacteria bacterium | reverse complement strand
CCGTTGTCATAGACCGCATCGATGGCCTCGATCTGGCCGTCGTGGACTTGGTAGATCGCGTTGGTTACGTCGACCCGAACCGGCGTTATATTGCTTACTTTTCCGAAGGTTAGGGGTTTTGGCTTACCTTTTAGATCATCTCCACCTTCAGTGCCCCCCGATCCGGCATACAGCGTGCCCTGGACCGGCGTCTCGAATAGCAGTTGTTTGTCCCGTAGGCGGACGCTGACGGTCCTATCGTCGAATTCGATACTGTCGGCAGTGCCCGTAAATATGGTCGTGTAGTCGCTATAGGCGTCCGTCTCGCCGCCGATCTTGACGACGACGGTTCGGCCATCGAAGGCGTAGCCAGCCATCGCATCGAGGCCCGCGTCCGCGTTGCCCAGAACCAGGGTTCCGAAATTGGTTTTCGACAGGCCGCCGATCTTGCCAGACGAAAACATTGAGCGTTCGAAACTGATTGGCTCGACAATCCACGCCTCGTATAGCGTTTTGGCCGGGCTGTCGCCGGCCCCCGTGACCAAGCCGTGATCGCTGACGCGCACGGTCGTGGTTGCTGCCCCCGAAATGTCGTAGGCTCCAATCTCGGCCAAATATCGCTTGGCCGAATAGGGATCATTGACAAGATCGATTAGAGACATCAGGCAACCACGGAGGAAGCCGTGATTAGGTCACTCGGAACTAAAACTATTATTCTATGCGCCATGACCATGTGTTGGGCAATTGTTGGCGGCGTAATAGGAATAATCATTGTTATCGCCTGGGTTTTTTTGAACAACCAGCTAAACCTCATCCCACCCACCGGAACTATTTTTGGAATATCTATAAAGACAATTGGAATTTGGGTAGTGATAATAGGGGCAATAATTCCGGCGGTTTATTGTGTTTACAAGTGGCCGGTTTACCGCCAGAAATTGTTTTCTTAGCGTCCTGTTGGGATATTTCACGCCCTAGCGCCAGCCAACTCGCCGCCTGATAGCGCCCGATCGAACTGTCGCCGTAAGGCGCTCATTTCGTCGCGCACTTCATGAACCGCGTCCACGATCTGCGCCGCGTTCATGGTGGGCGATAGCCCCGCTTGTCCTTTTAGTCGTCCGCCGACTCATTAAGAGCCGTCTGCTCCCGCGACTTTCGCAGGCGAAGTTGCAGGTAACGACTGAAGAGAAGGTCGCCGCTTGCCTCCAAGTCGGCGTCGCTGGATAGTCTGCGGCGTGGCGTTCATCAGCCGATCCGTGGCCTCATCGAACATCGCCCAGCCGCCGAGGCGGCGTGCAGTCAGTATGCGGTCTGCAAGGTCACGATCTTTAACTGCCCAGCGATGGATGGTGCGCCTGTCCGGCAAATCACGCGCGGCACAGATACGGCTCAGTGTCTCGCCCAATGCCAGGCGTTCGCAGACCTCGTCGATGATCTCTGCCCGGCGCAGGGTCATGTCTGATAATGCCCAATTATCGGGCTTGCTTTCGGCCTGCCTGCCAACCATGCCTTCATCCTTCATCATTGGTTACTTTGTTTTCAGTCACAGCCCGTTGACGCTGCCTCCAGCGGCGGAGATTGTCTGCAGACCTTGCCTTGCCCGCCGGTGTCTTCGGGCCAGTTGACAGGCCGCCATGCCACTTACAGCGTCCACCAGGCTTCACCGCCGTCGCACGACATGGCGTGCCCTTAGACTTGGTAGCGGCCCCACAGGCACCATAAAGGCGACGACGCCAGCGTCTTGCCATCAACCAAATCCCGCAAAGTTCAAATCGTGCGCCTTCAAGTGGGGCAGTGGCTGCATGACACACCTATAAGTTAATTCTCTAAAAATGTTAGTTGTCCGTCTTCGCCGCCCGACAGTGGCTGCATCTTTGGGCTGGACACGACCGGGCACCTCTTAGGAGTGTGCCCTTGTCTGTCCGTTACAGCCGCACTGGACAAAAGCGGATTTGTCCGGCGTTATCCGGTCTTGTCCGGCTGTCCGGCAAACTCGATAAAATCGTCTATAACCCGTATTAAACTGCTATTTTCGAGCAATCCCAAACAGCGCTTGAAGGCTTTTTTCTTGCTGTCCGAGATCGGAAGAGCGTCG
>JAYGEA010000009.1:0-4626 GCA_046582635.1 Alphaproteobacteria bacterium | reverse complement strand
ACAGATGGATCGCCATTGGCCGCTGGCAAACCAATCATATGGTCGTCGTCTATACATGGCGCGGCCAAAAACGGCGCATTATCTCAGCCTGGAAAGCAGGAAGACATGACCAAAGAATCTATCACGACCGTTTCGATGGATGAAATTGATCAACTCGAGGATCAAACCCGAATGGATGCGCCGGAGGGCCCGGAACTGGGTCCAAATTTTTGGGCCAATGCTAAAGTTGTATATCCCGACGGCCCCAAAGAACGTCTGACGGTCCGTTTTGATCGTGATGTGGTCACCTGGTTCAAGGCCGGAGGCCGTGGTTATCAAACCCGCATGAACGCGGTTCTAAGATCGTACTTCGAGGCCCAAGAGAAAAATAAACCGTCGCCGTAATATCAAGAAAAAATGACGGTAACCGGCCTTGAAGAACGAATCCATCAGGTGGCGCGGCAAATCCCGGCCGGTCAGGTGGCGACCTATGGCCAAGTCGCTCTGATCGCCGGGGCCAATTCGGCACGGCGGGTGGGACGCGCCATGGCCATGCTGCCGATGGGCTCCGATGTGCCCTGGCACCGATTGATAAACAGCCAGGGCAAAATCAGCGTCCGGCGCGAAGGCGGCCCCAGTCCGGAACAGAAGCGACGCCTCTCAGCCGAGGGCGTGCGGCTTGATCGCCTAGGCCGGGTCGACCTCGCCGCCGTCGCATGGCCGGGGCCGTCCCTGCAATGGCTGGAAGCCAACGGCTACGACATCGAAGACTTGATCCTGCGCAGCCAGCGCAAGGGCAGGCAAGGGGCCTGGGTGAATTGGAAGCTGTGAGATGAGATTTCAGAAAAGGAATCCGTCGCCGTAATTGCGCCGTAAAACAGTTACCCCGACCGCAACAATTTCACCGCCGCGTCCCGCTCGAACAGATACAGCAGCGCCCGTAACGCTGGGCCGCGCGGGCCTTCCAAATCCGGGTCCATCTCTAAAATCAGGCGGGCGTCATCCCGCGCGACTTCCATCAAATCCTGGTGTGCCAGGGGGTCGGCCAGGCGGAAAGTGGGGAAACCGGATTGGCGGGTGCCGAGAAGTTCGCCGGTGCCACGTAATCGAAGGTCTTCTTCGGCGATGCGGAAGCCGTCCTCCGTGTCGCGCATGATGGCGATGCGGGCCCGCGCCGTTTCGCCCAGGGGTTCGGCGTACAATAACAGGCAATGACCTTGCTCGCCGCCCCGCCCGACCCGGCCGCGCAACTGGTGCAGTTGCGCCAGGCCGAAGCGTTCAGCGTGTTCGATGGCCATGATGGTGGCCTCGGGCACGTCCACGCCGACCTCTATAACCGTGGTCGCCACCAGGACCCTTGTTTCGCCCGCGACGAAGGCGGCCATGGCGGCGTCTTTCTCCCGTGACTTCATGCGGCCGTGGATCAGGCCCACGTTCTCGGGCCCGAACAGACGCGCCAGGGTGGCGTGGCGTTCCTCCGCCGCGGCCAGATCCAGTTGCTCGTTTTCCTCCACCAGGGGGCAGACCCAGAAGGCTCTTGCGCCATTTTGTGTCGCCCGTTGCACGCCGGCGACCACCTGGTCCAGGCGGCTCAAGGGCATGGAACGGGTATCCACGGGCTGCCGGCCCGGCGGCTTGCCGTGCAGGAGCGAGATATCCATGTCGCCATAGACGGTCAGGCTCAAGGTGCGGGGAATGGGGGTGGCGGTCATGACCAGAATATCGGCGGCGATACCCTTGTCGCCCAGGTTCAGGCGTTGATGCACGCCGAACCGGTGCTGCTCGTCAATGACGGTCAGGGCCAGGTCCTTGAACACCACATCCTCGGTAAAAAGAGCATGGGTGCCGATCATGATTTGTATTTCGCCCCCTGCCAGAGCGTCCAATATGGCCTGCCGGGGGCGCCCTTTGTTGCGCCCGGTGAGGATCTGGATACGGATGGGCAGATCCCGGCACAGCTCCGACAGGGTATCGAGATGCTGGCGGGCCAGAATTTCCGTGGGCACCATGAAGGCGGCTTGCGCGCCGCTCTCTACCGCCGCCAGCATCGCGGTGAGCGCCACCACGGTCTTGCCGCTGCCCACATCGCCCTGCAACAGGCGCAGCATGCGCAACGGCTTGGCCATGTCGGACTGAATTTCGTGCAACACCAACCCCTGCCCCTCGGTCAGCTCGTAGGGCAGGGCGGTGGCCAGCATGCGCGGCAATTCGCCATTCCCCGCGATGGCCCGGCCGGCCCGCTTGCGGGCGGCG
Organism: Alphaproteobacteria bacterium; assembly: GCA_046582635.1. Lineage (GTDB taxonomy): Bacteria > Pseudomonadota > Alphaproteobacteria. The sequence goes on along the minus strand of JAYGEA010000009.1, from coordinate 2,394 downwards.
TTGCGGATCATCGCCAGGGCCAACTGGTTGGCCAGCAATTCGTCATAGGCCAGGCGGCGGCGGTTTTGGTCGTCGGGCTCCAGCGCGGCCTGGCTGCCCGGCTCATGGGCCGCGAACAGGGCCGCCCGCCAGGATGGCCATTTCTGTTTCGCCAGCCAGGCGCCATCCTGCCATTCGGGCAATTCAGGCGTCTGTTCCAAGGCGCCCCGCACGGCCCGGTGCAGAGGCTTGGCCGTCAGGCCCGTGGTCAGGGGATAGGTCGCCTCCACCTCTGGCAGTTCATCCACCTTGTCGGGGGCAATGATATGATCGGGATGGGGCATCTGGATTTCGGCGCCGTAATGGCCGATCTGCCCGGAGATCACCCGTTCCATGCCGATGGGCAGCAGCTTTTCCAGGTAATCCGCCTTGGCGTTGAAGAATACCAAACTGACCGTGCCGGTTTCGTCGCTGCACAGCACCTTGTAGGGTTGGCGGCGGTTGGGGGCGGGGATATGTTCGTCCACGGTTACGGTCAGGGTCGCCACCATGCCGTCGGGGGCGGCGGCCACCGTGGGGCGGAAGCGGCGGTCGATCAGGCCCGTGGGCAGATGCCAGCACAAATCGACCAGGTTTTTGCCCGCCAGACGCTCGACCAACTGGCCCAGGCGCGGGCCCACGCCTTTCAGCGCGGTAACCGGTTTGAAGATGGGGAACAGGATTTCTGGTCTCATGCTGACGGGTACGTTATATGCTGTGGCCAGAGGTGGGAAGTGTCATGCCAGAAGAGCTACCGGAAGACAAAGTGGAAGATACCGAAATTCGCCGCAAGCGCCTGCGCTATCACAGCTGGCATCGCGGCACCAAGGAGCTGGACCTGGTTCTGGGCCAGTTCGGCGAACGTTATCTGCCCACCATGTCGCTGCCCGACATGGACCTCTATGAAGCCATCATCAACGAGAATGAGCACGATATCTACGCCTGGCTGGCCGGGCGCGAGGCGGTTCCGCCGGAACACGACAACCATATCATGAAATCGATTTTAGACTTTAAAATTACACCGTAAAAAATTGAATTATAAAGATAAAATACTTTCCTCGAAGGCGCGTTTTGAACTCTTCGGCGTGCCCGAGGGATTGGATGCCCTGTATCTGGCGGAGCTGGCCCAGGACGCGCCGGGATGGTTGGTGCATATCGCCCGGGACGAAGGGCGCATGGCCAGCCTGGCGGAAGGCATCGGCTTTTTCGCGCCGGGCACCCATGTGCTGAAGCTGCCCGCCTGGGACAGCCTGCCTTATGACAGGGTCTCCCCCAACCCGGAAATCAGCGCCTCCCGCATGAACACCCTGGCCCGCCTGGTGGCTCAGGAACCACCCCGCGCCCCGTCCATCCTGTTGACCACGGTGAACGCCACCTTGCAACGCCTACCGCCGCGCAGTTCCATCGAAGGGGCGGTGTTTCAGGCCGGCGCCGGGGCGGCGGTGGACGTGGCGGCACTGATCGCGTTCCTGGTCCGCAACGGCTATAGCCGCACCGGCACGGTGATGGAGCCGGGCGAATTCGCCACCCGCGGCGGCATCGTGGATATTTTCCCCGCCGGCGTCGAAACACCCGTGCGCCTGGATTTCTTCGGCGATACCCTGGAAAGCATCCGCCTGTTCGATCCCCTGACCCAGATCACCATCGGGAAGGGAAAATCGGTCGATCTGGTGCCGGTCTCCGAGGTGCAATTGACCGAGGTGGCCATGGCCCGCTTCCGCCAGGGCTACCGCGATCTGTTCGGCGCCGTGACCGACGACGATCCTCTGTACGGCTCCATCCGCGAGGGCCGGCGTCACGCCGGCATGGAACATTGGCTGCCGCTGTTTCATGACGGCCTGGAAACGCTTTTTGACTATGTGGACGCGGGCATGGTGACCCTTGATCATCAAAGCCATGTGGTTCGCGACGAACGGCTGGAGCAAATCCAGGATTATTACGAGGCCCGCCTCGAGGCGCAGAAAAACCCCTATGACGGCGCGCCGGCTTATAAACCGGTGCCCCCCGACAGCATGTTTCTTGATGCCAAGGCCTGGGATGATGGCTTGGCGGGGCGCCGGGGCGGCATGTTCTCGCCGTTTTCCGCGCCCGAAAGTGCCCAAAGCATCGATTTCGCGGGCCGGCAGGGGCGCAGCTTCGCGGCCGAGCGGGCCCAGGCCGATATCAATGTCTTCGATGCCCTGCGCGGCCATGTGACCGCGCAACGGCAGACGGGCCGGCGGGTGGTCTTCGCCGCCTTCTCTCAGGGTTCGGCCGAGCGCATGGCCCTGCTGCTGGACGATCACGGCATCGAAGGGGTGCGGGGGGTCGAACATTGGCCCGCCGTCATGGCCCTGCCCACGGACGTCCCGGCCATGGTGGTGTTGGGTTTCGAGA
>JAYGEA010000367.1:0-3314 GCA_046582635.1 Alphaproteobacteria bacterium | reverse complement strand
GTGGCGGCCCGAAGGTTAGGTATCTGTCAAAATGGACCTGGTGCGCCGTTTGGGGGCGGGGCGCCCGGTCCGGTACGCTTTACAAAACTCAACAATGCTACAAATTCACGCTACATTTGGATGTCTTCAGATACCCGAAACGTTACTCTGCGGCCTGGGCAGCCTGAGACGCTTCGCCGCCGCCCGCGTGGAACTGTTCGGATTCAGTGGAGCCGGTCAGGGCCGTGGTGGACGAAGTGCCGCCCATTATGGTCTGGTTGACCAGGTCGAAATACCCGGTGCCAACCTCGCGCTGATGACGGGTGGCGCTGTAGCCGGTGGCCTCGGAGGCGAATTCGGCGTTCTGCAGTTCTGAATAGGCCGCCACGCCCCGGTCCCGGTAACCTTGGGCCAGTTCGAACATGGAATGGTTCAGGCTGTGGAAACCGGCCAGGGTGACGAATTGGTATTTGTACCCCATGGCGGCGATCTCGCGCTGGAAACGGGCGATATCGTCGCGGTCCAGGTTGGCCGTCCAGTTGAAGGAGGGCGAGCAGTTGTAGCTTAACAGCTGGTTGGGGAATTCCTTGCGGATCGCCTCGGCGAAGATTTTGGCCTGTTCCAGGTCCGGCGTCGAGGTTTCCATCCACAACAGATCGGAATAAGGCGCGTAGGCCAGGCCGCGGGCGATGGAGCGGCGCATGCCTTCGCCTTCGTCCTCTTTATGGCGATAGAAACCTTCCGCCGTGCGCTCGCCGGTGATGAAGTCATGGTCCCGGGGGTCGATGTCGGAGGTCAGCAGCTTGGCGCTGTCGGCATCGGTGCGGGCCATGATGATGGTGGAGACGCCCATGATGTCGGCCGCCAGTCGGGCCGCTTTCAGGTTGGCGATGTGCTGCTGGGTGGGGATCAGGACCTTGCCGCCCATGTGGCCGCATTTTTTCTCGGAAGCCAGTTGATCCTCGAAATGCACGCCGGCGGCACCGGCTTCGATGTAGGCCTTCATGATCTCGAAAGAGTTCAAAACACCGCCAAAGCCGGCTTCGGCATCGGCCACGATGGGGGCGAACCAGTCAATGTCGCCTTCGCCTTCCATGGTTTGGATCTGATCGGCGCGCTGCAGGGTCTTGTTGATACGCTTGGCCAGCGCCGGGCCGCTGTCGGCGGGATAGAGGCTTTGATCCGGGTACATGGCACCCGCATTGTTGCTGTCGGCGGCAACCTGCCAGCCGGACAGGTATATGGCCTTCAACCCGGCCCGCACCTGCTGCATGGCTTGATTGCCGGTCATGGCGCCAAGGGTGTGCACGTAAGCCTCGGTCTGCAGCAGTCGCCACAGTTTTTCGGCGCCCCGGCGAGCCAAGGTGTATTCGATTTGAACAGAACCCTGGAGTTTTTTCACATCTTCAACACTATAGTCGCGTTGAATGTCGTCGAAGCGGCCTTCGGGGGCCGAAACCAGCTGTTCAATCGTCTCTGTCATGGGTCGTCTCCTGTTACGCGATGCGCCACTATTAGCGTGACTAGAAGGGGTTAGCTGATTTGCGTAGTCCCTATCCGGTGATATGTTGTTGATATGCCGGCTTCATGAAGGGATGGCAAATTTATAAGTGTCATTCGGAAAATTTTGCAAATTTTTATCTTGTTATTTTGTAAAAATTGTAAATAATGTAACCCACTGACAACCTGGGAGACAGCCATGTCGGTGAAAAAAAAGGCCATGCTGGGGCACAAGGTGCGGCGCTACCGCCAGGAGCAAAACCTTAGCCAGACCGAAATGGCGGAGATGTTGGAAATCTCCCCCAGCTATCTCAATCTGATCGAACATAATCAGCGCCCGGTCACGGTGCCGCTGTTGTTTCGGCTGGGGCAGGTGTTCCCGATAGATTTGCGGGAATTTGCCCAGGATGATGCCGCCGCCCTGGCCGCCGGTCTGCGCGAGGTGCTGTCCGACCCCCTGTTCGGAGGCCTGAAAGTGCGGGAACAGGAAATTCGCGAGGTGGCCGAAATTTCGCCGACCGCCACCCAAGCGGTGATGAACCTTTACAAAGCCTATGTGGACATGCGCGAGGATACCCAGGCCTTGGTCGAGCGTCTGGCCGATCCCCACAAGCCCCAGGGCCTCGATACCCAGTCGTTTCCCATTGAGGAAGTGCGTGACTTCCAGCAATCCCAATCAAACCATTTTCCGGAACTGGAAATGGCGGCCGAGGCATTGTGGCAGGATGCGGGGCTGCGGCGCGACGACCTCTACCAGGGCCTGACCGGGCATTTGCAGTCCGTACACGGCATAGGCGCCAAGGTCATGCCGGTGGATATCATGGGTGAAACCCTGCGCCGCTATGATTTTCACCGCAAGCGCGTGCTGTTGTCCGAGATGCTGTCCGCGCCGGGGCGGAATTTTCAACTGGCGGTGCAATTGGCTCTCGCCGCCCATGGCGAGCTGCTGGACCGTATTTTGGCCAAGGCCAATTTATCCTCTCCCGATGCCGAAAAACTCTGCCGTATCGGCCTGGCGGGATACTTCGCCGGCGCCGTGCTGATGCCATACGACGCCTTTCTCACCTCCGCCAAGGAACTGCGGTACGATCTGGAGATATTGCAGAACCGTTTCGGGGTCAGTTTTGAACAGGTCTGCCACCGCCTCACGACGTTGCAACGCAAGGGCGCGCGCGGGGTGCCGTTTTTCTTTATCCGCATCGATCACGCGGGCAATATTTCCAAACGGCTCAGCGGCGCCGGCTTCCACTTCGCGCGGTTCGGCGGGGCCTGCCCGCGCTGGGTGATCCACGATGCATTTGGCGGCCCGGGCAATATTCATACCCAGCAGGCCCGCATGCCCGACGGCAGTGCCTTTTTAACCGTGGCCCGCACGGTTGATCCCATCCTCGGCGGTCATCGCGGCCGCCGCCCGCGTCTTGCCGTGGCCGTCGGTTGCGACATGAGCCAGGCCAAGCATCTGGTCTATGGCGATGCCATGGATCCCAAGGGCAAGCGGGGCGCCACCGATGTCGGTGTCTCCTGCCGGGTGTGCGAGCGGCTTGATTGCTCCCAACGCGCCCATCCACCCCTCAATCATCGCCTACGGCTGGATGAGAATGTCCGGCGCATCGCGCCATTCGCCATCGCGCCAAGTTAAGCCGGACCAAGGCGTCATTTTATGCGAATAAATTGATAAAACCTATTGATTATTTTCTATTCTTTAGATATATTGGGTTATACAAATTCATGTTATATAGTTATGTTACAATGTGTATAAATTAAATTATAGTGAGTAATATTGGTAACGAAATTTGGTATTATTTGAGTTTATACAAGTAAATTGTTGCGTAATG
>JAYGEA010000349.1:0-3942 GCA_046582635.1 Alphaproteobacteria bacterium | reverse complement strand
GTTTTCCGTTAACCATCATTAATTGCTTTAGCAATTCGACTCACGCAAAAAAAATGGTAAACAAAGTGTTACCGGCGCCTTATAGAATGCCGGAAAAAAATAATGTGTCCAAGCTTGTGAGAGTTGCCGTTATGACGAGCCCATATCAGCAAAAGCGCCTGCGTTCACTTGACGAAGCGGTAGAGGAAAATCTGCTTAAGGAATTGCGCCATCGACACAAGGCTAATGATGCAGCCAATCGCCAGGCGACAGTTATTCAGACCGGCAATGACTATCGTTTAGGACCTCGTGTCGTTTCGAAATTCGGCGACCGACACTAAATTTGTTTCACGGTATCTAGCCGGGACATCATGTCTTGATCATCATTTTCGGTTCCGTTGGCTTGGACATCGTCCAATACGTACGCCGATTGCCCCAACCGGGCGAGACCGTGCTGACGGCGGACTATGTCATGCTGCCGGGCGGCAAGGGTGCCAATCAGGCGTTGGCGGCGGCCCGGGCGGGGGGCGACGTCATATTCGTGGCGTCTGTCGGCGACGACGATTTCGGCCGGCGCGCCCTGGTTAATCTTGATCTGGCCGGGGTCGGTCTGGACCATATCGCCCGTGTCAACCGGCCCACGGCCTGCGCCACGATTTCGGTCGATAGCACGGGAGAGAACCAGATCGTTGTCTCTTCCGGGGCAAATTTGCAAACCACCGCCCGGCAACTGCACTGCGGGCCGGGCGATCTGGTGCTGCAGCAAATGGAAATACCGTCCCGGGAAATCTGGGCCGGTATCGACAACGCCGTGGAAAGCGGAGCCCGCGCAATATTGAACGCCGCGCCGTATCACTCCATTCCCCCCGAAAGCCTGGCCAAGCTGGACGTCCTGATCGTCAACGAGGTGGAGGCGGCCATGCTGGCCGAAGACCTGGATATAGACACCCCGTCATTGGACCAGGCCTGCGCCCAGGTGCGGGACCGCTTTGGCCTCGACGTGGTGCTGACATTGGGCGGCCAAGGCGCCATGGTCATCGGCAAGAATAGGATTTTGCGGGCCGGTGCCCTGCCCATCAAGGCCTTGGATACGGTTGGCGCCGGCGATGCCTTCGTCGGTGCCTTCGTAGCGGCCATGGCGGCGGAAAACGACCTGGCCGACTGTCTGGTGGATGGCAGTGTCGCGGGCGGCCTGGCCTGTCTGCAATTGGGCGCTCAGGATGGCGTGCCCCATCGCCGGGATATCGAGGCGCGGCGGGGGGAGATTAAGGTGGAAACGGTTTATACCAACGTGCGGTGATAAAGACCCATATAGATCGATTCGGGAGGGCGGCAGGTAGGAGTGGATGCGCCGGCGACTGGTACCGTCAAGCTTTCACGACGCCGTTGACGCCCTCCCGAATCGACCAAATTCGGCGCTTTCTGAGTCTTTATCACCGCACGTTGGTATCAACGCAGGGCGGCGGCGATGTTGCCGCCGTCGACGGTCAGGGCCGCGCCAGTGGTGCGTTCGGACTTGGCCAGATCGACAAAGGCCCGGGCGACATCCTCGGCCCGGACTTCCTGCCCCAACAGATTTCCCGCCATATAGTCCGCCTCGCTCACCCCCCGCGCCTTGGACCGCGCGGCGACCATGTCCTCGGTCAGCAAACCACTGCGGATACGATCCGCGTTGACGGCGTTGGATCGGATACCCTGGTCGCCATAGTCCACCGCATATTGCCGCATCAGCGATAGCGTGGCCGCCTTGGGCAAGCTATAGGGGCCAAAATCCGGACCCGGATTAACCGCCTGTTTCGAGGCGTTGAACAGCAACACGCCCCCGGTGCCCTGGTGCGTCATGATCCCGACAGCGGTTTTCGCCAGCAATTGGTGGGCAAAGAAATTCAGCTCGAAACTTTGCCGCAGCAATTCATCTTCAACTTCGCCAATCTTTCCCTGCCAGGCCGCACCCGCGTTGGAGACCAGGATATCAACCCCGCCATGAACCCGGCAGATTTGCGCGAAGGCCTCGCTGACGCTGTCAGAATCCGTTACATCACAGGCAATTCCGATACTGCCGAAACCTTTCGCCACCGTAGCCGCCCGTTCCCCATCCAGATCCAGGACCACGACCGCCGCGCCCTCGGACACGAAAGCCCGCGCCGTCGCCGCCCCGATGGCGCCGGCCCCGCCGCTGACCACGGCCACATGTCCGGCCAAGGGCGGGCTTGTCGCCCGGCCCAGCTTGGCCTGTTCCAGGGACCAATATTCGATCTCGAAAAGGTCGCTCTCCTTGATGCTGTGGAAACTGCCGGCAGCCTCCGCCACGCTGATCACGGAAATGGCGCTGGTCGCGATATCGGCGGTAATGGCGGCATCCCGAGCCGTTCGTCCCGCCGCGAATAGTCCGACACCCGGTGCCAGGATCACCTTGGGCAAGGGATCAAGCATCACCATATCGGGCCGCTTGTGACGCTCGAAATAGGTAATATAATTTTCCACGTACGTGGCGACCCCGGCGGCAATGGCTTCCTTGGTGCAGTCCTCCAGGACAAGCGGCCAGCCCTTGGTGCGGATGGCATGGTCCGGCGTGACCACGCCCACCTGGCTGTATCGGGCGAGGTCCCGCCCATTGACATAATGCATGATTTCATTGTCGCCGCGATAGTCCAGAACCACACGCTCATGTCCGCCAGGCAGGTCTTTATCCGCGCGGGCCAGGGCGCCCCGCAACAGCGGCCCGACCTGGGACGGGGTTGGCGGGTCCACGGGCAGGTCAATTGATGCGAAAACCTTGGTCCAGCCCCAAAGAACCCGTTCCTCGGCCATGGTCACCAATTCAATCATCGCCTCGTAGGATGCCTGGGCGGTTTCCCCGAAACTGACCAGACCGTGGTTGGAGAGGATCAGGCCGCGGCACCCGGGCAGACTTTCATGCGCTTTGGCTGCCCGCTGGGCCAGGGCCAGGCCGGACATGGAATAGGGGACCACGGCGGCCTTGTCGCCGAACAAATCGGCGCAAATCTGTCCGCCGGCGGGCTGATTGGTCAGGGCCAGCAGGGCGGAGGCGTGGGTGTGGTCCACATATGCATGGGGCAAAAAGGCATGCAAAAGGGTTTCCACGGATGGGTCGGGCGCCTGGCTATCCAGCAGATTGCCGCGCAGCAGATTGACCATGGCCATATCATCGAGCGACGCCAGGTTTCGCAGCCGGCGCAATGGCTGCAACCGCACCGCCGGCAGGTCCCCGGCCTCCAGCCGCGCCATATCCTGGCCGCTGCCCTTGATATACATCACTGTCAGATCGTCGCCCATCTGATCGGTGATCCGCGCCTTTAACGAGACATTGCCGCCGCCGTGCAAAACCAACGCCGTCTCCAGGCCCAACAGCCGGGCGGTGTAGAGGCGCAGGGCCATATCCTCGTCAACGCCGTCGTCGGCGCACTGGCGCACCCAGGCCTGGGCATCCTCGTCAGACCAAAGATTTTTCATCTCAGGCGGCCGTCGCGGCTTGTTCGGGGTAGAGCCCCAATAAGCCATCGCGGCTGGCCGGGCAGACGCCCCGCTCGGTGATCAAGCCGGTGACCAAACGGGCCGGCGTGACATCAAAGGCGAAATTGCTCACCTTGGCGCCTTTGGGCACCAGACGCACGGTGGTTCCCTGGCCGTCCCCGTTAACACCGCGAATATGGGACACTTCCTCGCCGTCGCGCTGTTCGATGGGAATGCCCGCGACGCCGTCGCCGATGCTCCAATCGATGGTGCTGTGCGGCAGGCCCACATAAAACGGCACATCGTTGTCGTAGGCCGCCAGGGCCTTCAGATAGGTGCCGATCTTGTTACAGACATCGCCATGGGCCGAGGTGCGGTCGGTGCCGGTGATACAAAGGTCCACCATGCCGTGCTGCATCAGATGGCCGCCGGCATTATCGACGATGACCGTGTGGGGGACGCCGTGGCTGCCCAGCTCGTAAGCGGTCA
>JAYGEA010000174.1:0-13359 GCA_046582635.1 Alphaproteobacteria bacterium | reverse complement strand
CGTACAACTGCAACCCCGCCTGATCCGCGATGGGAATACCCAGTCGGCGCAATTCTATGCACAAACTGTAGACATCAAAGCTGAGCAGCTTTTCCATCGGCCCTAGTATGGCCAGGTCTTCCTTGAATTCGTCGGTGTTGTCAAAGACGCTTTCCAGGGCTTCCACTTCCATGCGGCCGCTGGCGCCGCTGCCCGAGGTGAACATCTCCACCATGGTTCTCATATGGTTGTCCTTGAGCATCTTGGCCCGCAGCAAGGACGGCATGTTCAATGGCAGCAGACCCAATGGCAGGGTATGCAGACTATCCCGGTCGCCATCGTTCAGTTGCTGATCCATAGCCTGGGACTTCGCGGCGGAGCGCGGTCCAGCTTCAGGAGCTTCCATATTTTCGGCGGCATCCGACATCGTGTCCTCGCACAAAAAAACTTTGACCTGTCTGTTCTAAGCTAATTTGATAAATATGTGGTTAACTTGCTGGCAATTGCTCCAGTAGCTATTAACCTTTCAAATTTGACAATAGGTAGTTTTAAAAATGACCAAAAACACCCGGGTGTTGTTCAAATCCCGCCCCACCGGCTGGGTTGATGCCTCCCATTTCGAGATTGTAACGGCACCCGTGGCTGATCCAGGTGATGGTGAAGTATTGGTGCGGAATATCTTCATGTCGTTGGATCCATATATGAGGGGCCGCATGCGGGACGAGGCGCGTTATACCGCCGGGTTCGAGTTGGGCAAGGTGATGGATGGCGGCGCGGTCGGACAGGTCGTTGCCTCCAACGATGCCGAATTTTCAGCCGGCGACCTGGTCATGGGCCGTCTGGGGTGGGAGAACTTCACGGTAACCACGCCTGACTTGCTGAACAAGGTCGATGGCAATGTGGGGTCTTTGTCCCATTATCTGGGCGTTTTGGGCATGCCGTCCATGACCGCCTGGGTGGGCATGCGTAATATTGGCCAGGCCAAGGCGGGGGAAACGGTCTATGTCTCCGCCGCCTCCGGCGCGGTTGGCCAGGTCGCGGGACAAATCGCCAAGCTGCAGGGTTGTTACGTGGCGGGAAGCGCCGGATCCGACCGTAAAGTCGCCTATATCAGGGATGAACTGGGCTTTGATGGGGCCTTCAACTACAAGACCGCTTCGTCTCTGGACGATGCCCTCTCGGCGGCCTGTCCGAAGGGCATAGACGTCTATTTCGAAAATGTCGGCGGTGCCATGCTGGAGGCTGTATTGTTGCAGCTCAACCCCTATGCCCGCATCATCGCCTGCGGCATGATCAGCCAATATAATCTGGAAAACCCCGAAGGGGTTCGAAACCTGGGCACCATGGTCGGCAACAAGGTCAAGATGCAGGGCTTCATCGTCTCCGACCACATGGACCTGCAGGCCGAGTTTCTGGCCGAGATGTCCGGCTGGCTGGCGGACGGCAAGGTCAAATACCGGGAGGATATCACCCAAGGCGTCGAAAACGCCCCGGCCGCCTTCATCGGCATGCTGAAGGGCGAAAATTTCGGCAAACAGGTGGTGCAGATCGGCGAGCCTTAGGCGTCTTTCCCGCGCATCTCGCGATGTAGGATGAACAGCCCGGCGCCGACCACAAGGGCGGCGCCGGCAATCATCCAGCCGTCGGGCACATCACCCCAGACCAGATAACCAATCCCGGCGGCATAGACCAGGGAGAGGTATTTGAACGGCGCCACGGCGCCGCCCGGCGCATATAACAATGCCTGAATGGTCAGCAGGTGCGACAGCCCGATCATGGTGCCCGCGTTGGCGAACAGGATCCAGTCCGACGGGCTGGGCCAATGGGTGCCGAATATTGGTAAACTGACAGCCCCCGCCCCGATCGCCACCAGCATGGAATAGAATAGGATCGAGACCGAACTATCGCCGCCCCGCATGTGCCGTGTCGCGATATCCCGGAAGGTGGACAGCAGGGCGGTGATCAGGGGGATGATGTAATAAATCAAGACACCATCGCCGGTTGGCCGCACGATCAGCAGAACACCTGCAAAGCCAACGAATACCGCCAGCCAGCGGCGCCAGCCGACCCGTTCCCCCAGCATGGGAACGGACAGAGCGGTCAGCATGATCGGGCTGAGGAAGATGATCGCCAGGGCGGTGGCCAGGGGCAGATGGATAAAGGACAGCACGACAAAGATTGAGGTGGCCGTGCCCAGGAAGGCACGCAGCATGGTGCTTTTGAAACTCCGGGTGCCCAGGATGCGCCAACTGCCGGCATGGGCCACCAGGACGGCGATGGGAATGAAGCTGAAAAAGCCGCGATAAAACAGAATTTCGCCGGCATGGTAGTCCGTGGTCAGCCATTTGGAGATGGCATCCTGGCTGGTCAGCAACAGAGCGCCGATGATCATGCACCAGGCGCCCTTGGCGCCATCCGTCAGATTGCGGAACATTGCCAGTTGGTATCAGCGCTACCGCAACAGGAATTCACGGCCGACCTTAACCTTGGCCTCGCCGTTATAGGCCACGATATCGGCAGTGGCGTAGGTTTCGCGCCAGTCGTCGGGCAGATACGATCCGGTGCCGACCACATCGATGGGCGCATTGACGCTGCCCATGACCTGGCATTTGAAAAAATTGAAACCGGACGAGGCAACGATGCGTGCCTTGGGGAAGCCGGCTTCGTCCAGGGCGTCACGCAGATGGAATATGGCCGCCGCCGAGACGCCCGTGCCCACCAGCCAGCGCAACTCCTCTTCATTGCGGTATTGCCGCACGGCGCGGGGGACATGGCGTTCCAGCACCGCGTAGGCCGCCTGGGTATCCAGACCTTCGACAAAGCGGCCGCCGTGGGTATCCAGGCGTACGGCGACCTTGCCTTCCTCGGCCAGTTCGGGGAAGCGTTTGCAGACCGCCAGGGCGTCGGTCACTTCGCGGCCAAAATAATCCACCAGCACGGTCAAGGGCTCGCCGGGAAAGGCTTCGGCATACATCTCGGCCGCCCGCAAGGTGCTGCCCGCGTAACCGATCAGGGCATGGGGCATGGTGCCCAGCCCAGCTTCGTTGCCAAAAAAATGCGCCGTGGCATCCGTGGCGTTGCCGATGAAGCCCACCGCGTCCCGCTCCCGCCGCGCCGCCTCGCTGCCGACGGATGCCGCATAAGCCATCATCTCGGCCATTTCATGGCCGGCGCAGTGGCGCGCGTCCATGGCCAGAAACTGGGTGTCGGGCAGGGCGGAGCACATCAGATAGGCATTGTAGGCGGCGACGCAACAGGCCCCCAGCTTCTGCAAATACAAGGTTTCCAGATCGACCAGTTCAGAGAACGACCCGCTTAGATACAGCAGCGGTTCGCCGGCACCGGCCCAGGCGCCCTCTTCGAAACAGGCCTCGATATCAAATTTCGTGTTACGTTCGTCGGCGACCCGGTTCAGCCAATCGATCATCAAGCGCGGCGCGAAACTGACCGGGCGGCGCATGAATACCGCATAGGTGACCCGTGTGTCGCCGTTGCGTTGCACAATGGCGCGGGTTTTGTTGAAATACTGATCGGTCCAGCGTTTGATTTCGCCGTCCAGATCGTCATCGCCTTTCATGACCGGTCTCCAGATCCCGAGAATTATTACGCTATTGCGCGGCTTCCACCGATTGCGGCCGCTCGGTCCGCTGCTGCTTCAACATCTCGGCAATCAAGAAGGCCAGCTCAAGACTTTGCGAGGCATTCAGGCGCGGGTCGCAATGGGTGTGATAGCGCGAGGCCAATTGTTCCTCGTCGATCAACTGCGCCCCGCCCAGACATTCCGTGACATCCTTGCCGGTCATCTCCACATGCACGCCGCCCGCATGGGTCCCCTCGGCCTGATGCACGGCGAAGAAGCCGCGCACCTCGGCCAGGATGCGGTCAAACGGCCGGGTCTTGTACCCGGTGGAGGATTTGATGGTGTTGCCGTGCATGGGATCGCAGGACCAGACCACCTTGTGCCCCTCGCGTTCCACGGCGCGGACCAGGGGCGGCAGTTTTTCCATCACCTGATCATCGCTCATGCGGCAGATCAGGGTCAGGCGGCCGGGATCGTTATCGGGATTGAGAATATTAATCAGCCGCAGCATGTCATCCGTTTCCAGGCTGGGGCCGCATTTCAGGCCCAGGGGGTTATGGATGCCCCGGCAATATTCGACATGGGCGCCCCCCGCTTGCCGCGTGCGGTCACCGATCCAGACCATGTGGGCCGAGGTATCGTACCAGCCGCCGATGCGGGTGATGGTATCCTCCCGCGTCATGGATTCCTCGTAATTCAGCAACAAGGCTTCATGCGATGTGTAAAAATCTGTCTGGCGCATTTCCGGTACGCTGTCGCCGGTGATACCGCAGGCTTCCATGAAGTCCAGCGCCTCGGAGATGCGGTTGGAAATCTCCGCATAGCGCGCGGCGGCGTCGGTGCCTTCGACGAAATCCAGGTTCCAGCGTTGAATTTTGTACAGATCCGCGTAACCGCCCTGGGCAAAGGCCCGCAGCAGGTTCAGGGTTGCCGCCGCCTGGGAATAGGCGGTCAGCAGGCGCTGGGGATCGGGTTGCCGGGCTTCCAGGTTCTCTTCGATTCCATTGACGATATCGCCCCGGTAGATGGGCAGCTCGACACCATCGATAACTTCCGTGGGGCTGGACCGGGGCTTGGCGAACTGTCCGGCCATGCGGCCCACCTTGACCACCGGCACCGCGCCGCCGAAAGTCAGGACCACGGCCATTTGCATCAGCACCCGGAAGGTGTCGCGAATATTGTCGGGATGGAATTCCGCGAAGCTTTCGGCGCAATCACCGCCCTGCAACAAAAAGCCGTTGCCATTAGCGACCTGCGCCAGGCGTCGGCGCAGGGCATTGACCTCGCCCGCGAACACCAGGGGCGGGAAGCTGCGCAACTTCTCCAACACGGCGGCCAATTCGTCCGCGTTGGCATATTTGGGCATTTGCAGGGCCGGACGTTGCCGCCAGCCGTCAGGGTTCCATTGCGTGGTCATAGCGTTTGTCCCAACAAAAATGAGGCGCCCTATATACGTTATGCGGTTGACGTTTCCAAGGGGTCGGAATGGGGGGCGGGAATTCAGGGTTCTGGCTTTTCCTTTGGCGTTCCGGTAGCTCTATGGCTCAAGGCAATGCTTGGCGGTCCTCGCTATATGACAGACGACGGTTTGCACGACAAAAGCTGGCGCAGCTTGTGGCTGTCGTCGGGCGCGATGTCGTTCGCGTTGTTGGGCGATGCGCTGATATATGTGGTGCTGCCGGTCAATGCGGATGCATTCGGCATTAGCCTGGCCTGGGTTGGCGTGCTGCTGGCGGCCAACCGCATTGTCCGCACCTTTACCTACGGCATGATCGCCAGGTTGGGGGAACGCATCGGTTTCAGGCGGCTTTGTATTCTTGCTTCCGTGACCGCCCTGACGTCAACGGCCATGTGCGGACTGTTTCAAGGCTGGGCGCCGTTGCTGGCGGCGCGGATTATCTGGGGGCTGTCCTATGGCGCCCTGGTTCTGACCACCTTGGGCTATGCTGCCGCCGATCACGCCCGTACCGGCACGCGGGTGGGGGTCAGCCGCGCGGTGGAACAAGTGGGACCGCTGCTCGCACTCACGCTAGGTGCCTGGCTGGCCGGCATCGCGGGGCCGCGCGATGTGTTTTTCTATCTCGCCCTGGTCTCCACCGGCGCCGTGGCGCTGGCGTGGATGCTGCCTAAATCCCTACCCCATTCAGGGGCGGTGACGGCAAAGCGCAGGGGCCTCATTCCCCGGCCCGAACGATTGGATTTGTTGATTTTCTGGATGGGATTTGGCGTCGACGGCATCTTCACCATGACCATTACCATTATGCTGGCGGGCAAAATCTCCGTGGAGGCGGCGATGCTCTGGGCCGGCCTGGTGATGTCCGGCCGGCGGGTGATGGAAATGATCGTCGCGCCCCTCTCGGGCCATATCGCTGATCGCTACGGCGTGCGCCGTCCGTTGCTGCTGTCCTGCCTGCTGCTGGTGGTGGGTTTGGCATTGGTCGGGTTCGGCTGGCTCTACGCTGGTGCGGCGGCCATCATCCTGGGCCGGGGCGCCCTTGGCACCCTGATCCCGGCAGCCGTCGCCTTGTTCGCCACCGGCGGGGTCATGGGTCCCATGGCCCGGAACCTGACCTGGCGCGACATCGGTGCCGCCGCCGGCCCCTTGATCACCGGCTTTCTGCTCGGCGTCACGACCGCGGAGCTGTTGCATTTATTGGTCAGCGTCGTATTCCTGGCGTCCCTGCTCTGGCTGATGGCATCGCCGCAATGGCGGCGGCTATCGAAGGCATCGACAAATTAGTCAGGCTTTCCCCGCACCGTGCCGGATGGTCCGAACATGGGCTAAATAAGCTTGAATTTGTTGATCGCTGTAGCCTAGCAGCCCGCCAATCTCAAGCTCGTCGTTTTCGGTCGCCTTGCGACTTCCGACTAGAATGGCCGCATTGATGGCATGTAGTTTATCAATGCGCCAGGCTTCTTCAGGTAGCGCGAAATATATGTACCTTGGAGCGTAAGATCGATCTGGATGGGGATAAACCGCTTCTTTCTTGACAAACCGTCCCACCGCCACGTGAACGTCAAAATCGGCTTCGGGGATTTCAAAATTGCCCGGATCTTCATCAACGAACACCGCCAGCGGTTTGTCGCCGGCCAGCATCAATTCCAGTTCCCGGAATTCGTGAGGGCCAACCCCCTCTGGGACGCCGGGCCACGCGTCCATTTACTCCGCCGCCTGGGCTTCCGGCGGCGGGGTCCATTTGGTGCGCATGGTGACCAGTTCCTCGGCCGAGGAGGGATGGATGCCCACCGTGGCATCGAACTGCGCCTTGGTGGCGTTGCAGCGCAGCGCGATGCCCAGGCCCTGAACCAACTCGGCGGCGTCCGGGCCGACCACGTGGCAGCCCACCACCCGATCCGTCCTGGCATCGACGATCAGCTTCATCAGGGTCTTTTCATCCGACGGCGTCAGGGTGTGCTTCATGGGCGTGAAGACGGATTTGTAGATATCCACCTCGCCGATCTGGGCCCGGGCCTGTTCCTCCGTTAGGCCCACATTGCCGACGCTGGGCTGGCTGAACACGGCGGAGGGTACATCGGCGTGGTTGGGCTGGCGGGGCATGTTGCCGAATACGGTATCGGCGTAGGCGTGCCCCTCCATCAAAGCCACGGGGGTCAGGGCGATGCGGTCGGTCAGATCGCCCACCGCGTGGATATGGGGGATGCTGGTTTGCGACCAGTCATCCACTTTCACCGCGCCGCCCTTGGTCAATTCCACGCCGACCGCTTCCAAACCAAGGTCACCGCTGTTGGGGTGGCGGCCCGTGGCGTACATCACCAGACCAGTGTCCATTGTCTCCCCCGTGGTCAGGGTGAGCCGGTAGCCGTCATTGGTCTTTTCGATCCCGGTGACGTTTGTGTCGGTGCGCAGGTCGATGCCTTTCTTGGCGATCTCGCCCGCCAGATGGTCGCGCACGTCCCTGTCGAAGCCGCGCAGGATCTGCTCGCTGCGGTACAACTGGGTCACCTCGCAGCCCAGGCCGTTGAAAATGCCGGAGAATTCCACGGCGATATAGCCGCCGCCCACCACGGTCACATGGTTGGGCAGGGCATCGAGATGGAAGGCTTCGTTGGAGCTGATGGCATGTTCGATGCCCGGCAGATCGGGGAACGTGGGCGTACCCCCCGTGGCCAGCAGGATACGTTCGGCGGTGACAACTTCATCGCCAATCTGAAGGGTGTGGGCATCCCGCAACCGGGCCCGGCCGTCATAACGGCGCACGCCGGCGCCGTCCAACAGCTTGATATAGATGCCGTTCAGGCGGTCGATCTCCCGGTCCTTGTTGGCGATCAGGGTGGTCCAATTGAAACTGGGTTTGCCTAACGTCCAGCCATAGGCTTCCGCATCCTCGAAGTCCTCGGCGAAGTGGGAGGCATAGACGAACAGCTTTTTCGGCACACAGCCGCGAATGACGCAGGTACCGCCATAGCGGTATTCTTCCGCGATCGCCACCTTGGCGCCATGGGTCGCGGCAATGCGCGAGGCCCGGACCCCGCCGGAGCCGGCGCCGATCACAAACAGGTCAAAATCGTACGCCATCGTCAGTCCTTAAAATGAAATCCCTAATTCAGGCAATATAGTGATTTCATGCCGCCAAACCAGACGTTCGGCAATTGAATTCTGCTTTTGCGGCGACTAGTGTCTTGGTTCAGAACTACGCCGTGTTTAGGACGGCCAAACAGGCCCCTCGGCTAGGAGCGTGGCCCGCCATGATGTGGGACATCATAAGGATCGCGCGACGACGTCCGAGGGGCCTGTTTGGCCGCCAATTAGGTCGCTGTTCCGGCCCTCCGGACGGCGTCGCCGCCGCTTGACGATGTGCCGCATCGCCGGCGCGGCGCCTCCTACCCGGAGGACCGGAACAGCGATCCTAAACATGGCGTAGTTCTGAACCAGGACACTAAGTTTGCCAAGGATAGCGAGAAGGGAACGTAGCATGGAGAACTTCACACCTGTACCGGCCTTGATAGGCGGTTTGTTGATCGGGCTCTCCGCCGTCGTGATGCTGGGCGCCATGGGCCGGATCGCGGGGATCAGCGGTATCCTGGGCGGGTTGCTCAACAACGGCAGTCCTGATCGTAAGTGGCGGAATTATTTTCTGGCCGGTCTGGTCGCGGGTGTCGCCTTATTCATCGCATTGGGCGGTGAAGTTAGCGCCATCAATCTCAATCCGTTTGATTTTTCGGGCGAACTACAAACCGGCGTGTTGGTCGCGGGCGGCCTGCTTGTTGGTTTTGGAACCCAAATGGGCTCGGGCTGCACGTCGGGTCACGGGGTTTGCGGGTTGGGGCGCCTCTCGCCACGCTCGTTGGCGGCGACAATGATTTTCATGGGGATTGCCGGGCTGGTCGTGCTGATCATTGGCCTGGCAGTGGGAGGATAGGATCATGGTGCAGCTCATCCCCCTGCTCTGCGGTGTCGTCTTTGGTCTGGGTCTGGCCATCTCGGGCATGATCAATCCCGCCAAGGTGATCGGCTTTCTCGATGTCACGGGGAACTGGGATCCAAGTCTGGCGTTCGTCATGGGCGGGGCCGTGGCGGTGACGGCCGTCGCCTTTCGCTTTATCCTCCGCTGGCCGAAGCCGCTTTGGCATGATCAATTTCACCTGCCGGCGCGGCAGGATCTGGATGGCCGCCTGATCGGCGGCGCCGTGATATTCGGCGCCGGGTGGGGCCTGTCGGGTTTCTGCCCAGGTCCGGCCATTGCCTCCCTGGCGTTTCTAAGACCTGAAATCGGCATTTTTGTTGTGGCCATGGTGGTGGGCAGCTATCTGGCCCGCCTGGACATCTTTGCCGATAGAGCGAGCGGTCAGTCGAACCGGTCCTCGGCGTAAAGCGGGGCATCGGATACCAGGGTGGTGCCTTTTTCCCAGAACGGATATTGCAGGATCAGAACTTCCAGGCCCGCCGGCCCGGCCTGAATTTCCAGGCCCGCTTCGGGCGGCTCCACGAAGACGCAGGACCATTTTTCGTAACCTTCGCCGTCGTGGATCAAATCGCCATTCATGACCACGTAATATTGCCCGCCGCCGGTCTTGGGGTCTGGACCCGTGAATGCCATATTCGGGCCCAGGCGTAGGTTCCAGGCGGCCAGGCCTTCGTCCTCCAGTGGGAAGACAACCTCTTGCTCAATGGCAGCCATTGATTTCAGGGCGCTGTCGTCGGGCAGGACATCCACGTCCGCCGTCAGGTTGCGCCGTTCGTTGGGCTGTTGGTACTTGCGCCCCTCGGGAAAGAAGAAGGCGCCCGGTTCCGATTGCGCCCGCAGGGTAAAATAGAAGATGCCCTCGTCTTCCGCATTCAGGGGGCCGTAACCCGTATAGGCGTTGGCGTAGTGAACGCACACCGGCGCCACCCGATGCTTGCCCAGCATGCCGCCGCCCTTGACCACCACCTGATATTGATTAATGCCATGAAAATGCGGTGGGATCACCGAATTGGCCGATTGCTCCACCAACAAGGCCTGGGGCGTGTCCCGGTGCGAGGTATCATCACCGAGGTAATTGGTCCGCGCGTAGGTGCTACCGTTGAACAGTTTACCCACGAAGCGGTCCGGGCTGACGTCGGCGAATGATTTGGCGAATATCATGGCGGTTTCCTCTCTTTCGGGGAATTATCCGCCATGGCGAGCGATTTGACAAATGCGGTGAGCATCAGAGGTGAAAATTGACGCCGCCCGCGGTCAATCCCCGCCGGCTTGACAAATGGTCTCCCATTTATTATTTAAACAATGTGTTAAATGATGAAGTGTATGGAACCCGTTGCATGACCGGCTTTAACGACCAGCATCTGGACAAGACTTTCGCCGCCCTGGCCGATCCCACGCGCCGGGCGATCCTGCAACGGCTGGCGGAAGGGGACGCATCCGTCAATGAACTGGCGGAACCCTTCAATATCTCGTTACCGGCGATCTCCCGCCACCTGCGCGTCCTGACCGAGGCGGGCTTGCTGGAACGCCGCCGCGAGGGTAAGTACCGGCCCTGCCGTCTGGACGGCCGGGCCCTGGCCCAGGCCGCGACTTGGATCAATACCTACCGCCAGTTTTGGGGTGATCAGTTTGACCGGCTGGAGCGATTTCTGGACGCAACGGGCCCAACCAAGGGAGACAAAAACCCATGAATATTATCAGTAATGCCGAGGTCTTGGCCGACGGCGGATTTATTTTGGAAATGCGGCGGACCTTTCAGGCGACCCGGCCCCGGGTGTTTGAAGCCTTCACCAATCCCGAAACATTGAGCCAATGGTGGGGACCGGAAGGCTGCACCGCGCCGCGCATCGCAATGGACCTCCGCCCCGGCGGCGCATTCGAGATCGACATGCACCAGGCCTCGGGCAACATTGCCTATCTCAGCGGCGTCTATGACGAAATTTCGCCCCATGATCGCCTGGCCTTCACCTGGGCCTGGGGGCAGGGCGCCGACAAGGGACCGGCGACCCACGTCACCATGGAATTCCACGATGTGGCCGAGGGGACGGAGATTGTTCTCACCCATAAAGGTTTTGCCACCGAAGAAAGCCGCGATCAGCACGGCGATGGCTGGTCCGGCAGTTTCGGGTGTCTTGTTGAAATACTGAACTAATACCCAATTAGACTAAAACCAGGGAGACCAAACATGTCAGAGATCATTTTGTACGGCGATCCCCGCAGCACTTATTTCCGCACCGCCCGCATCGCGGCCGAGGAAAAGGGCGTTAGCTACGACATGGTCGCCAAGGATGCGGCGGGCCTGGACTATGAGGGGGTCCACCCTTTCGGCAAGATGCCGGGCCTGGCCCATGGCGATGTCACGATCTATGGAACCGCCGCCATCGTCTGCTTGATGCCTACCAGGCTGCCGGCTTGCGCATCGTGCAACTTTGTTACAACACCAAGAACCTGATTGGCGATGGCGCGGGCGAGCGGACGGATGGGGGTTTGAGCTATTTCGGCCTGCGTATTGTCACGCGGCTGAACGAGCTGAAACTGATCGTCGATTGTGCCCACACCGGCCATCGCACCAGCCTGGAGGCGGTCGAAGCATCCGCGGCGCCAGTGATCATCTCCCATGCCAATGCACGAAAGGTACAGGATAATGCCCGCAACATTGATGACGATCTGATCCGGGCGGTTGCCGCCAGCGGCGGCGTCATCGGCACGGTTGGCTTCCCGGCCTTCCTGAGTTGGGACGGCCAGCCCACGTTGGACCGGTTCATCGACGACATCGCCTACAAGGCGGATCTGGTCGGCATCGATCATGTGGGCCTCGGCATTGATTATTATCAGGGCCAGCATCCCGTCGAAGACGATGACAAGGCCATGGCGCGTTACCAGGGATTTCTGGCCGACGGCCATTGGCGCCCGGAAGAGTACCCGCCGCCGCCCTATAAATACCCGGCGGGCATCGAAACGTCGCGAACCCTGCCGCGCCTGACGGAACGATTGCGCGAACGGGACTTCTCGGAAGCGGATGTGCGAAAGATACTCGGCCTGAACTGGATGCGCGTGTACCGGCAGGTCTGGGGTGCGTGAGGGGAACGGCTCTTGCTCCGTGTTCGAATGGGTACCGGCCGGGACGGTCAATAAAGTTTGGGAGAAAGTTAGCCGTTGGTAAACGTTGAAGTGCGGCAGGCCCGTGATCCGGTTTATGGCTGGGTCATGGTGGGGGTGGTATTTTTGTTGACCGCGTTGTCCTTTGGCGGGCTCGGCAGCGTCGGCATATTTCTCAAACCCATGATCGCCGAATTCGGCTGGAGCCGTAGCGAAACCGCCATGGGCTATACCTCGCTATCCATCGCCGCCGCCATCATGGGCATTGTCTGGGGCTTCGTCGCCGACCGTTGGGGCTGCCGCGCGGTTGCCTTCCCCATCGTCCATATAGTGCCCTTGGTCTCTGATCGCGGCATCCCGCCGGAGACGGCGGCAAGCGTCCTGATGGTGCTGATGCTGGCGGGTATATTGGGGCGTATTCTGGGCGGTGTTCTTGGTGACCGTCTGGGCGCCCTGCCCGCGTTCATGGTGTTATCGTTCGCCCAGACCGTGCTGGTGCTGTGGTTCCCCTTTGTTGAAAGTCTGCAGGGCACCTATATCTTGTCCATAGCCTTCGGCATCGCCTATTCCGGCGACATGGCCATCATCATCATGTGCATGCGCACCATGGTGCCCGCGGCCATGGCCGGCCGGGCGCTGGGTATCGGCGGCTTCTTCGGCATGCTGGGCATGGGACTGGGCAGCTATCAGGGCGGCGTGCTGTATGATCTGACCGGCGATTATCAATGGTCTTATACCTCCGCCGCCTTGGCCGGCGTCATGAACCTGATTATTCTCAGCCGGTTTCTTGCCCGCCGGAACCGCCTGCTGGCAGCACCAATGGCAGCCTGAAACAACGTTGCTATTTCGCCGCTATTCCGCCGCTTCCGCCGGCATGGGCGGCAGGGTGGCGATGAAGCTGGGGCGTTCCATCACCTTTGCCCCGGCCCGGCCAAGGCGCGGTCCAGCACCTTGATCCGATGTTTCACATCCGGCAGGGCGGCCTGAATGGCGGCCATGTCAGGCTTTCCGTCGGGACCGGAGGGTAAGACGTAGTGCAATACGTATCCCTTGATGATGGCGCTGTAATAGTAATCGTTGACGGCGCTGACCCATTGCCAGGCCAGGGCCTTTTCCCGGGGCGCCGTGGGGACCAGAGCCGGTCCGTCGAAGGCCTCGTCGATGTAGGTGATCCAGCTCATCCTCCACCAGCGTCGTTCCCCGGCAGTGCAGGATAAGGCCCAATTTACCGTCCCGCTTGGCCCGGACGATATCGTCAGCCGTCTCCACGAGTAT
>JAYGEA010000144.1:0-8885 GCA_046582635.1 Alphaproteobacteria bacterium | reverse complement strand
GTAAATCCGCGGCATCGTAATCTTCCCGCAAAGCAATCGCCGCACCCATGGTGACCTCCCTGAAACGATTCACCATCATTGATTCAGAGATCGCGGGGCGTGGAAACCTCAAAATGAGTCTCGGTTAAGGTTCTTTGGTATGAATTGTCCACACAATCGCATCCTCGCTCGCAATTGACGGGCGCCTATGGGATGGGAGGACAGCATAAAACGAATTATCGTTAGCGTGGCGGTACTCGTTGCTTTGACGTCGCCGGTTTTGGCCAAACACTGTCCGTTGGATGCCAAGATCATCACCCAGGCCATGGTAAATGCCACGGGGTTGAGCGCGGCGCAGATGATCAAGGTCAAGACTTTGCGCGACGAGGGCATGGCACTGCATAAAAGCGGCAAACATGGTGCGTCCATCAAGGCTTTGCATGAAGCCACGCATATCCTTGGCGTGGAGCCCTACAAGCCATCGTGACGGCGCGCTGAACGGGACAGCCTACCGCCCGAACCGACATCGCCGCGGCCATAGCCAGGTTGCCGGCCACCAAGCCGGTCGGCCAGCCGTGAATTTTTTTTACGGGGCGCCGAGGTAAAAGCGAAAGCTATGGAAACCCAGACCCCAGGCAAAAGTTGCGGTAATGAAACAGGCAAATTAGGGGCGTAATGACGCAACGTCAGGCTGGCCAGACGGCAACCCATCCAGCAACCGTACCTTGGTGTTATTCGGATTCCATCACCTCGCGAATGCCGGCGATGATGCGCTTGCGGTCGGGAAAAACGTGGTTCTCCATGGCCGGGCTGTAGGGGATGGGAACCTGCAGGGCGCAGACCCGTTTGGGGGGCGCCTGCAGGGCCTTGAAAGTCTCTGGATCCTCGGTGATCAGGGCGGCGATTTCGGCGGCGGCGCCCGCCGTCGGGCCGGCCTCGTCGGCGATCACCAGGCGTCCGGTTTTCCGCACCGAGGCACGCATGGTTTCATTGTCCAGGGGGTACAGGGTACGGGGGTCCACGACCTCGACCGAGACGCCCTCCCTGTCCAGCTCCTCCGCCGCCGCCAAGGCCTCGTGCACCAGCCAGGCCAGGGCGATGACGGTGACGTCGCTGCCCGTGCGTTTCACATCCGCCACGCCCAAGGGCACCGTGTAATCTTCATCCGGCACCTCGCCCTTCAGGCCCATGAGGCGGGTAGATTCAAACGACAGCACCGGATTGTTGTCCCGGATGGCGGATTTCAACAGCCCCTTCATGTCGTAGGGCGTGGAGGGCAGGATCAGCTTCAGGCCGGCCAGGTTCATGAACATCGAATAGGGGCTTTGCGAATGCTGTGCCGCCAGGCCCGTGCCGCCACCCACCGAAGAGCGGAAAACGATGGGAAAGGTCTGCTGCCCGCCGAACATGTAATGGATCTTGGAGGCCTGGTTGACGATTTGATCCATGGCCACGAAACAAAACGTCACCATGGACCAGTTGACGATGGGCCGCAGGCCGGAACCCGCCGCCCCTATGGCGATACCGGAAAAGGCGTTTTCGGTGATCGGCGTGGCGCGGATGCGCTGTTCGCCAAATTCCTCCACCAACGAGGGCGGCGCGTCGGTGGCCAGATGAATGGTCGTCGGGTCGCGGCGCAACTCCTCCACCAAAGCTTCCATGCCGGCACGGCCATATGAAATTTCCCGCATGCTCATGATCCTTTACTCCGCGAACACATCGTCAAGGGCGGCTTCGGGCGCCGGGAATGGAGAGGCCTCGGCGAAGGCGACGGAAGCCTCGATCGCGGTCATGATCTCGTCATCCATGGCCTGAAACTCCTTGTCGCTGAACTGGCCCTGCTGCTGTTGCAAATGCTCCGCCAGCATGGGGATGGGGTCCCGTGCCATCCAGGCGGCGATTTCCTCCACCGGGCGGGGGTCGACCGCGCCGGCGCGTTCGGTGTGGGCCCGGTGGCGGTAAGTCTTGCATTCCAACAATGTCGGCCCCTCCCCGGCGCGGGCCCGGGCCACGGCTTCGGTCGCGGCCTCGTAAACCGCCAGCACGTCATTGCCGTCCACCACCACGCCCGGCATGCCGTAACCCGCGGCGCGGCCGGCCACATCATCTTTGGCATGGGTTTTTTGGGCGGCGGTATTGGCGGCCCAGGAATTATGTTCGCAGACATACAGCATGGGCAATTTCCAACTTGCCGCGATGTTCAGGCTTTCATGGAACGAGCCGGCGTTCGAGGCCCCGTCGCCAAAGAAACAGACGGCGACACCCCCCTCGCCGGCAATCTGCGCCGCCAGCCCGGCCCCGGTAACGATGGAAAGACCACCCCCCACGATGCCGTTGGCCCCCAGCATGCCGATAGAGAAATCGGCGATATGCATGGAGCCGCCCTTGCCCTTGCAATAGCCGTCAACCCGGCCATACAGCTCCGCCATCATGCGGTTCAGATCGGCGCCCTTGGCGATGCAATGGCCATGCCCCCGGTGGTTCGAGATGATTTGGTCGGTTTCCTTGAGGGCGGAACAAACCCCCACCGCCACCGCCTCCTCGCCGATATAGCAATGCACCACGCCATAAATGGCGCCACCCCGATAGTCGTCCGAGGCGCGCTCTTCAAAGCGGCGGATGGTCTGCATCTGGCGCAGCATGTGGCGTTGCAGCTCTGGCGAAGCGGGCATGGGTTGGTTTCCTCAATTGCGTTTATTTGTTGGCGATAGTGTGCGGTGGAATGGGGGCGGTGGCAATAGGTTGACGGCGGACAGTCCGCTTCAACTGTCGTTTGGAAACCAATAGTTCAGATACTCTACATAGGCCGCCGGGTCATCCTGACCGGATATCTCGATCAAATGCGATGTGGTGAACAGGCGGCTGCCGGCGTCCTTGTCCTCCACCGCCATCAAGCCAATGCGGTCGCGCACGCGGATGCCGTCGCCGATCACCGTGGGCTTCAATATGCGCACCTTGTTCATGCCGTAGTTCAGGGAATGCTTGCCATCGACCGGGTCGATCCCGGCGGCACGAACAAAATAAGTGATCAGGCTGACCAGAAAAAAGCCATGGATAATGGTGCCGCCATAGGGGCTTTCCCGGGCCGCGCGGTCCCGGTCGTTGTGCATCCAGGTGGGCCAGCGGGTGACCTCGCCAAAAATATTGACCTGCATCTGATCAATGTCCAGCCATTCGCTCAGGCCGATCTCCTGGCCAATGTATTCATGGGCATTGGCCAGGGTAATGTTAGGGTGCGCCATTGCGCGGCTAAGCCCCTTTTTTCAACGCCGGGCCGTCGAACCGTTCGTGGTTGGCGATCTCTTCCACCGGCTTACGGCTTAGCTTGGTCAGTTGCTTGACCGGCTTGCCCAGGGGCACCACGGCGGCCACGGCGAATTCGGCGGGGATGTTCAACAATGCCTGAAGCTCCCCCTCGCGGGCCGCGGCCAGGGTGGTGATGGTGCCGCCGAAACCGGCCTGCCGGGCGCCCAGCAGGACGTTCCAGACAAAGGGATAGATCGAGGCGCCGGAGATCATGCCGATACGGTCCAGATCCTGATCCATGGAGGCGACCACTTTCAGATCAACCACGAAGACCAGCACGACAGAGGCGTCCTTGAAGGAATTTATCAACATCGCCGCCGGCTGCGTCGCCTCGATCTCCGCCGCCGAGACCGTCGTCGGGGTCCAGGCGTTCCACGGGCTCTCCCCCGCCTTTATCTGCGCCACGTAACGCTTTGCCGCCGGCTCCGCCAGTTTCGAGAGGGCATCGCGGGTGCCCTGGTCGCGCACCACGATGACCCGGTTGCCCTGGCGGTTGCCGCCCGAGGGCGCGAAACGGGCGTTCTCGATCAAATCGTAAATCAATGCGTCGGACAGTTCCTCGCCGGTGTAATCGCGGGCCGAAAATGTCGTCCGCATGACGTCGTTCAGTTCCATTCGCCTAGCCTCCTCAATTGTTGGCCGGAAGCTTGCTGTGGCGGGACGACGGCGTCAAGCGCCGCCCCAAATTAACTGTCCCTGATAAACAACGCCATCTGGCTTGGCGCGCCGAACGCGGGATGGGCCCAACCGATGCCGGAGAATTCCACGCAATAGCCATTGCGCCCGGCCACGCCCCGGCTCCAGCTTTCGAATTTGGCCCGGGTCCATTCAAATTCATGGCCCGGATGGCGCCGGCGGTGGGCCGGCACGCCCAGCAATTCATTGCATTCCTGGTTCGGCGTGGTGATCACCACCAGGCGCGGGCAAAAGCTGTTGAAGACCGCGCGCTCCACCTTCGAGAGGCGGTCGGGCGGGATATGTTCAATGGTCTCCAACAAAACGGCGGCGTCGTAGCCTTGCAGGTTCGGGTCGGCCTCGGCGAAGGATTGGTTCACCACCGCGATCCGGCGATCCAGGGCCACCCTCGCGGCCGCCAACGCCCGCCGGCATGTCTCCAACGCCGAAGGGGAGACATCCAGCCCGGTGATCTTTTGAAAAAATCCATCGTCCGCCAACGCCAGCATCAGCGGCCCCTCGCCACAACCCAGATCCAGAACCCTGGCCGCGCCATGGGCCCGCAAGGTGTCGAGAACCAGCGTCAATCGCTCTTCATGCAGGGATGTGGGCATGTCGCCATTGTAGCATCGTATATAGCACTCGACACGAAACTCCGTCATTCTCGGGCGTAGCGAAGCGGAGACCCGTGAATCCAAGGCTGCAGGCACATGAGTCCGTTACCCTGGATTGCCGGGTCGAGCCCGGCAATGACGTTAAGGCTTACTATGTATCGGGTAATTGAGAGAAATGCGCCATGAGTGATTTAACATATGACATCGCCGTCATCGGCGGCGGCATCGTCGGCACGACGGCGGCTTATTTTCTGGCCCGCGCGGGCATGAAGGTGGCGCTGGTGGAGCGGGGCCGGCTGGCCGGCGGCACCTCGTCCAAAAGTTTCGCCTGGATTAACGGCACTTCGAAAACCGCGGATGAAAACTATCATCGCCTGAACGCCCGCGGTCTGGCCGCCTATGGCGAATTGGCGGTTGAGTTTGGCGAACAGGCCCTGGGGCTGAACCCGGCGGGATCCCTGAACGTGGTGCGAAAGTCAGATGCGAGCGGTTATGCCGCCGCCAAGGAACGGGCCGGCCTGCTGGCGGCCTTTGGCTATCCCGCCACCTGGATCGACCGAAATGTGCTCGGCGCCCTGGAACCGCATGTAAACTTCCCCGATGATGCCGAGGCGTTGTACGCCATGGCCGACCCTTGCCTGGATGCACCCCATTTCGTCCGCTTCATGGCCGACCAGGTCCGTGCCCGGGGCGGCACGGTTTACGAGGATTGCGCCGCCCAAACCCTGGTGGTGCGCGATGACGGCCAGGTCACGGGCCTGATCACCGACAAAGGCACCCTGCATACGGAACATGTCCTGCTTGCCGCCGGCCCCGCCACGCCGGAGGTGTTGAGCAACCTGACCGGCTATGACGGCTTCGCTGCCCGCTTTCCCTTGCGCAAGGTGCCGGGGCTGTTGCTGCGCACGCCGTCGAATTTGCCGCACCACCTGATCCGCCATGTGCTCTACATGTCCCTGGGGTCGGAAATCCACATGCTGCCCGATTTCAACGGCGGCCTGAAAATCGGCGCCGATGACACCGACGGCATGGTCGAGGCGGACAGCATGCCGGAGCATCTGCACAACGTCGCCGGCATTCTGCTGGACCGGGCCAAGGATTACCTGCCGGGCTTCGCGGGCCGGGCTTGCCTGGATGATTGCGCCCTGACCGTCGGCGTCCGCCCTTACCCCGAGGACGGCCACAGCCTGGCCGGCGCCCTGCCTGGCGCCCAGGGCCTCTTCCTCATCGCCACCCACAGCGGCATCACTCTGGCGCCCGCCATCGGCGGCCTGATGGCGGAACTGATCACCAGCGGCGCAACACCCGAGATGCTGAAACCGTTCACCTTGGAGCGGATCGAAGGTTTTTAGGCGGTCCGCGCCCGCTGCAAAATAACCGTGGCGCCGACGATCAGGACCAGGCCGGGATAGGTCGCCATGGGGGGCAGCGGCTCGCCGAAGCCGAGGCCGATCAGCAGAACCAGGGCCGGGTTCAGGTAAATGTAGGAGACCACCCGTGTGGGGCCGATCAGGGCCGTGCTGAGCTAGAAAATAAAAAACGTAATCAGCGTGGTGAAGACCGCCAGATAGATCACACCGCCATATACCGGCAGCGGCACCAACATCCAGTCAACGGATCCCAACCGCCCGAAGGACAATACCAACAACCAGCCGGTCCCCGTGACCAGGGTCCAAAGCGTCATCCGCGCCATGGGCTCGCCCCGGTGCAGGATTTTCACCAGGGGCATGTAACAACCCATTGAAAATGTCGCGGCCAGGAAGATGGCGTCACCCTTGCCCAGGCGCAAGGCCAGCAA
Source organism: Alphaproteobacteria bacterium (assembly GCA_046582635.1). GTDB lineage: Bacteria > Pseudomonadota > Alphaproteobacteria. The sequence goes on along the minus strand of JAYGEA010000144.1, from coordinate 2,513 downwards.
GGCATCCAGATCACCGCGAAAGATCACCCAGACCGCGCCAATCATGCCCACCGGTATGGCCAGGCGCGCGGCGCGGCCCAAACGTTCCCGCAAAAAAAGATAGGACACAGCGGCCGCGATGGCCGGCGTCAGGGTAAAAATCGCGCCGGTGTTCAGGGCGGAGGTGTATCGCAGGGCCGCAAACATGCCCCAGAAAAAGCCCACCAAAAAGGCGGAGATCACGGCGTAGCGGAGAAAATCCCGCCAGCCGGGCAGCGGCAGGCCGTAACGCCAGACAACGATGGGCCAGAACAGCAGGGCGGCGAGGGCAAAACGCAGCAATGTCAGGACCAAGGCATCCAGATCATGAGTGATCGCCGCGCCAAGGGGAAACGTCGTGGCCACGAGCGCCGTGGCCAGCAGCATCAGGCCATGAACGCGCCGCAATGTTACCGGCTTTTCTTGTTCCATTCCACCGAGTGTAGCCGCTGGCGTTCTAGGCGGCCAGGGCTTGCGCGGTGGCCAGATCCACCTTGTCCTCGCTCAACAGCGCCGCGATAGCGTCGTCATTATCTTCCTCGATCGCCATGGGGTCGGCGGCGCGCAGGCGGTGGTCCATGACCATGCGCGAGAGGATCAGGCGGCGGGCATCCTCGCCCATGGCGCCCAATTTGGCGCCTTCGGTGGCCAGCAGCACGGCCGAGGCCATGTGGTAGAGGGCATCGGCCGCCTTGCGGGCCATGGGCTCGTTGCCCGACGCGGCGACCTGTTCGGCGAAGGCGACGGCGCGGTCGATGGTGCTGTCCAATTCGCCCTTGAACTGACCCGGCAGACCTTCGGTCTCGGCCACCATTTCGTGCATGGCCTGGGCCAGGGTGGTGTGGGCGCCGACCTTGGCAATCGCGCGTGTGGTGACATCCAGGGCATTGATGTTGGAGGTGCCTTCCCACAACACGCCGATATGGGCATCGCGCACCAGTTTGGCATTGACCCAATCCTCGATCAGGCCATTGCCGCCGCGAACTTCCATGGCGCCCGTGGCAACGGTGATGTTGTCCCGGCAGGAGCGGAATTTTAGCAACGGCGTCAGGATACGGGCCAGATGCGCGGCCCGTTCATCGCCGGCGTCCGCCTTCTCCAACTGCACGCCCAGAAACAACGCCATGGAGAGGGTTTGTTCCGTGGGTACCATCAGCTTCATCAACTGGCGGCGCAGCAGCGGCTTGTCGATAATGCGCTCGCCAAAGGCAATGCGGTTGCGGGCCACCACCAGGGCCTCGTTCAGACAGCGGCGCATCATGGCGGCGGCCCTAACGCCATGGGACAGCCGTGACATGTTGACCTGATCCATCATCAGTTTCAGGCCGTTGTTAACACCATCGCCAACCTCTCCCAGCGGATAAGTCACGGCACCGTCGAAGATGATCTCGCCCGAGGCCATGGATTTGGTGCCCAATTTATCTTTCAGGCGGACGATGCGGTATTTGTTGCGGCTGCCGTCATCCAGGTGCCGGGGCAAGGCGAACAGCGCCAAACCGTTATTGCCCTTCACGGCACCTTTTGGCCGGGCAAGCAACAGGGCAACATCGCCATCGGCGCAGGAACAAAACCATTTCTCGCCGTACAAACGCCATTCGCCGTCCTCCAAGCGGGCCTCCAGCTCGATGTTGGAGACATCGGAGCCGCCGGTCTTTTCCGTCATGAACTGGGCGCTTTTCAGGATTTTGCTCATATCCTGGCTGTACATGCCGGGCAGGAACCGTTGCTTGGTCTCGGCGGAGGCATAACGCTCAATCAACAGGGCGGAGGTGTCGGTCACCGAAATGGGGCACATCAGGCCGAATTCGCTCTGCACGAAAATATACTGGAAGATGTATTTGGCCAGCGGCGGCACCTTGTCCGGCCAGCCCAGAACGCCGGGGGGTGCGCGACATGCAATGGATGCCGAAATCGCCGAAACCAATCTGCTCCATCTCCCGATAAGCGGGATGGAATTCGATCCAGTCTTCATCCAGGCCGCGGGCGTTGCGGGTATGGAGTACGGGGACATGACGGTCCGAGGCGCGGGAGAGTTCATCCAGGCGGCCGCCGGCGATCTCGCCCAACTCCCGGTAATGGGGCAGCATGTGGGCCAGCAGTTTTTCATCCAGATACAGCTTCAGCAGGTCTTGCAGGCTGTGATCGATGTCGAAGAAATTGAGACCCTGGCAATCGGGCGCCACCCAATCATTCAAGTCCATGTCGTCGATGTGCTCCGCCAGTGCCGTGCTGTTCATGTCCAAATCCCCGTATCCTGATGCTGAAGACGCTAATTTGAGCCAACCGCCAGGCCTTGACAAACGATAAGAATTGCCTCTTTGAATGATTTTTTTTATCCAAAAGCATCGAGCATGGTCGAAATTCCGTCTACTTTCGCCCTTTTGTCCTTCCGCGCCGCCGCACATCATTTGAGTTTTCTGCAAGCCGCCAGTGACCGCAACGTCACCCCGGGCGCCATCAGCCGGCAAATTCAGGGCCTGGAGGATCTTCTGGGC
>JAYGEA010000121.1:0-5489 GCA_046582635.1 Alphaproteobacteria bacterium | reverse complement strand
TGCGTGGATCGATCCCAAACCAGCGAGCCGCTTCCCGCTGGCTCAGACCATCTATCATCACCGCCTGGCGCACCCGCGCATACAGTTCCACTCGCTTCATCCCCCGCCCTTCGCTGTAATCCGCAAAGGGCTATCGCTGACGGATTCTTACTCCGGCGCAACCAGACATTCCGGCCGCTTCAGTGAGGGATTATTGCTCCGGCGTTCTCACCGGGTGATGCTCAAATTCGGGTTGGTGCGCTCGATCATCGTCTTACGTTCCTTGCTGGGACGCGCGCCAACGCTCTGGCCAAAAAATCACGTTCCACCGTCAACTGACCGATATGGCGTGCAGATCATGGACTTCCGGCTCGTGATCGGAACCGGCCTCGCCGGCGCCATTGGCAAAGACCGCCGCTCACCAGCCCCAGAAACCATCGTGCCGATGGCAACCAGGACGGTCATGCACTAAAATTCAAACTGGACCACTCAACTGGACTTACCAACCGCAATCAACAAATCGAGGCTTATGGTGTATCCATACGACCTCCCGACGCAATTGTAACAAAAGCCGCAGTTTGAATTTAATACCGACCCTGCTATCGTCCTGACATGGCAAAGCTTTCAAAATTTGAGATCGAGTCTTATCAAGCTAAGGGCTATTTGGTTCCAAATTACAAAATCCCGGATCAAATGTTGGAACAGTTAAGGCAAGCCTTAGAAGAAACCATTGAAAGTAATCCTGATGTTCGTCCAGAGCAGTTAGCTTCAATTCATACTTCTAAATCTGGGCCAAGCGATACAAAAGGGCATTCCACATTTTTAGAGGTGGCGCTAGACGCTGGACTCATAGATTTAGTCAGCGGCGTTCTGGGACCTAATATAATTATGTGGGGCGCTCAGTTATTCTGCAAACTAGGAACAGATGGGATGGAAGTCCCAATGCATCAAGATGGGAAATATTGGCCAATTAGCCCCCTTTCTACCTGTACAATATGGTTAGCATTAGATACGGCTGACCGGGATAACGGATGTCTAAAAGTGATTTCTGGTTCCCACAAAAAGAAAATAGACTATCATCACAAAACAGATAAACGTGGTGACCTAGTTTTAAATCAGTCGGTAAATGACCCAAGACTTCAGTCGTTTGACAGTGAATTTATTGAGCTAGAAGCGGGACAACTCTCATTACATGACGTATTTCTTGTTCATGGATCACTTCCCAATCGGTCCGGTCGCCGTCGAGCTGGATTTGTCGTTCGTTACATGCCTACCTCATCCGTACTTTGTCGCGATATGAACATTCCATTCGCTGGTTATCCGGTAAATTGGAGCACAAAACCGCTTTGGCTGGTGAGCGGGAAAGATGTTTCGGGCAAAAACGATTTGGTTATAGGTCACTCATAGACCCCGACATCTTTGGCGGGGAGTTTGGAAGGACTATCAATGCCACCAGTACACCTAGGCACTATCCGGCCCAAGTCGACGGTTCACTGGCCCGTTGAATAATCCATGAAATGATATCCATCATAGTCATCTCCCGTAGTGATGGACGACCTGCGGCAGCCCGCAGTGGCAGGACCGTTGATCGAGGTGAATGAAGTTCGATGCAACGCCGAGTGACCATTCCTGGGCCAGCGCTAGTGCGATGAGCTTGGCCCTGTACTGGTCATATCGCTTGCATAGCGTCCGCCACGGCGCTCATAATCTCTCCGAGTGATTTCAGTCCACATGTTGTGCCCCTCCATTGCTTTGACACAACGGAGAGAACCATAACAGGCTGAAATCACTCAACTAGTTTCGAGTTGGCCTCTAAGATGAGCGGAATAACCGGGTGCGGTGTCATCCTTATGGCGGGCCGTGGCTGTTTCATACTTGCCATGGCCGAAACTCAAGGGTAAGCATGCAGTGGCAGGCATGCCCTTTCTGTTGGCAGGATGGCCTGGCTATTGGTTAGTGGACGTTAACAATTTTAAATGATGCCGGTCGCCCAACCCTGGGCGGAGAAGCCGGCGAAACTCAATAGGGAGCAATATGAGCGGGATGCGATACGAAGCCCCTGGCTCGGTCGATGAAGCGGTAGCGCTTTTGGCCGACGCAAACGGTGCCGCGCGTGTACTTGCGGGCGGCACCGATTTACTGGTGCAACTACGGGCCGGGATGATCAGGCCGGAAGTTGTAGTCAACATCAAGGATATTTCAGAGACCCATGGGATCACCGCCGAGGGCGGTGGGTTCCGCATCGGCGCCTCGGTGTCCGGCGCCGAGATGGGCGAGAATGCGGCGTTGGTCGCAGCCTGGCCCGGCGTGGTCGAAGGGGCGGAGTTGATCGGCTCTACCCAGATACAGGGCCGCGCCACGATGGCCGGCAACCTGTGCAATGCCTCGCCCGCCGCCGACAGTGTACCTGCCTTGATCGCCGGCGGCGCGACCTGCACCATTGCAGGTCCCGGCGGCACGCGGGAGGCGCCGGTTGCCGACATTCCCACCGGTCCCGGCAAGACATCCCTGGGCAATGGCGAATTCATCGTCGCCATAAATTTGCCGGCGCGGCCGGCCAATGCCTCGGATGCCTATTTGCGGATGATTCCGCGCACGGAGATGGATATCGCCATCGTCGGCGCCGGCGTCAATCTGGTGCTGGATAGTGAGGGTACCTGCACCGCGGCCAGCGTGGTCCTCGGCGCCGTTGGCCCCAAGACCATCACCGTGGCCGATGCCGCCGCCGCCCTGGTGGGCAGCAAGGTGGACGATGCCGCCCTGGAAGCAGTGAAGGCCGCGGCCTCCGCCGCCGCCACACCAATTGACGACAAACGCGGCACGGTTGCATACCGCACCAAGGTTGCGGGCGTTATGGCCGCACGAGCCGCCGCCATCGCGGCGACGCGGGCAAGGAGCTGAACAATGGCGAAACATCACGTAACGACAACAATCAATGGCGAAGAAGCCGAATTCCTGTGCGAGCCGCAGGAGACGCTGCTTGACGTTCTCCGCGACGAGGTCGGCTTGACGGGCACCAAGGAGGGTTGCTCCTCTGGTGACTGCGGTGCCTGCAGCGTCATGCTGGATGGCCGTCTGGTCTGTTCCTGCCTGGTGCTGGGTGTCGAGGCCCAGGGCAAGACGGTGGAAACCATCGAAGGCATGGCGGACGGGGAAGACTTGCATCCCCTGCAGCAGAAGTTCCTGGAAGAGGCCGCATTGCAGTGCGGTTTCTGCACGCCGGGCGTCCTTGTTGCCGCCAAGGCGCTGTTGGATACCAACAATAATCCGACCGAGACCGAAGTTCGGTATTGGTTGGCGGGGAACCTGTGCCGTTGCACGGGCTACGACAAAATTATCCGCGCCGTCATGGATACGGCCGCTGATATGCGGGGAGCCTAAACAATGAATGAACAACCGAAACAGTTTAAGTGGGTTGGCACGCGGACCATACGTCCCGATGGGGTGGACAAGGTCACGGGCCGGGCCATGTACGGCGCCGATCTGACCCTGCCGGGCATGCTGGAGGGCAAGGTTGTCCGCAGTCCCCATGCTCACGCCAAAATTAAATCCATCGACACCTCCAAGGCCGAGGCGCTAGACGGCGTCAAGGCGGTGGTCACCGCGGCCGACATGCCGCTTGCCGATCCCACGCCTGTTGCCTCTGGCGAGGCCATGATCAACCTGCGCGATCTGTCCGATAATGTGATCGCGCGGGAAAAAGTGCTGTACGAAGGTCAGACCGTGGCCGCCGTGGCGGCCACATCGGCGGATATCGCCGAACGCGCCGTGGCGCTGATCGAGGTAGAGTACGAAGTTCTGCCCCACGTCATCGATGTGCTTGAGGCGATGAAGGATGATGCGCCTGTCCTGCACGACTACATGATCACGGGCGGCGTCAAGCCGAAGCCTGAAAAAGCCTCCAATGTGGCGAACCGGGTTGAATTCAGTCTCGGCGACATCGAAGCGGGTTTTGCCGCGGCGGACGTGGTGATCGAAAAGAATTTCACCACCGAGCCGGTGCATCAGGGTTATATCGAACCCCATGCCGTGGTGGCCGATATGGGCCCGGACGGCAAGGTCGATGTCTTTTGTTCCAGCCAGGGCCATTTCATGGTGCGGGCTTTCGTGGCCGGGCTGCTGAAGATCGATATGTCAAAGATCAAGGTCACCGCGGCTGAAATCGGCGGCGGCTTTGGCGGCAAGACCACGGTGTATTTGGAACCCTTGGCCGTCATGCTGTCACGCAAAGCCGGACGCCCCGTGCGCATGGTGATGAGCCGGGAAGAAGTCTTCCGGGCCTCCGGTCCGACCTCGGGCGCTGCCCTGACCATCAAGATGGGCGCCACCAAGGACGGCAAGATCACTGCCGGCGATGCCATTCTGTATTTCCAGGCCGGCGCCTGGCCCGGCTCCCCCGTGGGGCCGGCGGCAATGACCGCCTTCGCGCCCTACGATCTGGAGAACGTCAAGGTGGTTGGTTTCGACGTTGTCTCCAACCGGCAAAAAGTGGTTGCCTACCGTGCTCCCGGCGCGCCAATTTCGGAATATGGTGTTGAGTCCATCATGGATGAACTGGCGTCCGAACTGGGTATCGATCCCTTGGAATTCCGTGCCATGAACGGCGCCAAGGAAGGCACGCAAGCGGCCTATGGTGTGAAATTCGGCACCATCGGCATGCAAGAGACCATTGCCGCGGCGCAAGCGACGGAGCATTACAAGATCCCCTTGGGCCCCAATCAAGGCCGGGGCGTGGCCACGGGTTTCTGGTTCAACATCGGCGGCGAGTCTTGTGCCGGCATTCGGATCAATGAAGACGGCTCCGTCTCTCTGACCGAAGGCAGCCCGGATATTGGCGGCAGCAGGGCTTCCATGGCCATCATGGCGGCGGAAACCTTGGGTATCGACGTCAACAAGATCAAGCCTTCGGTGGTTGATACGGATGCCACGGGTTATGCCTTCGTCACGGGCGGTAGCCGGGTGACATTCGCGACGGGCATGGCGGTGGTTGATGCCTCCAAGGCCGCGATCGATGAAATGCGGGCCCGGGCGGCGAAGATCTGGGACGTGGATGTGGACGGCGTGGTCTGGGAGGATGGCCATGCCAAGCCGGCCTCCACCAACGTCGGCGATTTCGAGCCCATGTCCCTGGCCGAGTTGGCCAAGGTGGCGAACAAGACCGGCGGGCCTATCTCGGGCCATGCGGACATCAACGCCAAGGGCGCGGGACCCGGTTTCGGCACGCACATCTGTGATGTGGAAGTGGATCCCGATACGGGCTTTGTCACCGTGTTGCGCTATACCGCCATCCAGGACGTGGGCCGGGCCATTCATCCCAGCTATGTGGAAGGTCAATTGCAGGGCGGTGCCGCGCAAGGCATCGGCTGGGCTCTCAACGAAGAGTATATTTACGACGCGGACGGCAAACTGGAAAATCCGGGCTTCCTGGATTACCGGGTGCCGGTGGCCTCCGACCTGCCCATGATCGATGCCATTCTGGTTGAGGTCCCCAACCCGACCCACCCCTTTGG
>JAYGEA010000052.1:0-35771 GCA_046582635.1 Alphaproteobacteria bacterium | reverse complement strand
GCTTGCGGCCGGTTCAGGGTAATCGTGGCGACCCCGTCCTCGATCTCGAAAATGATATCCTTAAAGTCGCTCATGTTTATTCCTCTCCGTTATACACCGCTTCTAAACACCACCTCTAAACGCCAATGGTGTAGCCGCCGTTGACCGACAAATGCTGTCCGGTGATGTAGCTTGCCGCCTGGGACAGCAGGAAGCAAACCGGTTGTGACACTTCCTCGGGGTCCGAGAAGCGCCCCATGGGCACTTGCGCTAGGACGCCGTCGCGGAATTTTTCGCCGCGAATGGTCTCGGTCATCTCGGTTTCAACCACGCCGAAGCAAATGGAATTTACCCGAATGCCCTTGGCGGCATATTCGCGCGCCGCCGACATGGTGATGCCCATGACGCCGGATTTGGCGGCACCATAGTTGATCTGCCCAATGGTGCCCCGGCGGCCCGCATCGGATGAAATATTGACAATGGAGGCCGGCGCGGTATCGCCGTCCTTGGCGCGCTCATACATGTGCCGGCCCACCGCTTGCAGGCAATAGAACACCCCCGACAGATTGACGTCGATCACCTGCTGCCAGGTTTCCACCGCCATCTTGTTGATCATCGCCGCGCGGACGATGCCGGCGTTGTTGACCAGGCCATGAATGGCGCCGTTGGACGTAATGGCGCTGCCAACCATGTCCTGCACGAAACCCGGCTCCGCCACCGAGCCCACGTATGTTTCCGCGTAGCCGATTTCACCAGCCAGGGCATCCAGCTTATCCGCCTGCATATCGACCATGATGTCCTTGCCGCCCAATTCAACCACCAGGCGGGAGACGGCCTCGCCAATATCTTGGGCAGCGCCGGTGACAATGATGTTGTGACCTTCCAGGGTCATGGGGTTCTTCATGCTGTTCACTCCTTTACTCAAGCTTGTTTGGTGACCTTGGCGGCCAGCAATTCATCGATGTCCGTTTCTGAATATCCCGCCTCGGCCAGCAATTCCCGGCTCTGCTTGCCCAGCAGGGGCGGCAGGGAGCGGATGGTCGAGGGCGTCTTGGAGAAGCGGATCGGCGGATCGGTCAGGCGTAATTTGCCCTCGGTGGGATGCTCCACATGGTGCCAAAAACCGCTGGCATTCAGTTGCTCGTTGTCCAGCAGCATTTTTTTGGTGTTGACCGCCATGGTCGGGATATTGGAGCCCTCCAGGGCCTCCTCCCATTCGGCCGTGCTGCGCGTGGCGACGATCTCGCCCAACAGGTCGCAGATCTCCTGAGAATATTTCACCCGGGTCGCCAGGTCGGCAAAACGGGGATCATCCACCAGATCGTCCCGGCCCGACACCTTGAACAACATCTGCCAGTTGGCGTCCGTATAGGGCAGCACGCACAAATAGCCGTCCTTGGTGGCATAAGGCCGCCGGCCCGTGTTCAACAACCGCTCATAACCCATTTGCGCGATGGGTGGTTCGAAACAGGCGCCGTAGAGATGTTCGACCATGACGTAATCCACCAGGGTCTCGAACATGGGCACTTCGATGGCCTGCCCGCCGCCGCCCCGCTCCTTGCAGACCAGGGCCGAGAGAATGGCCGTGACCACGTTGAAGGCCGTCGTCTTGTCCGCCACGATGGTGGGCACGAAGCGCGGCTCGTTGGCCGTGATGGTTTGCAAATCGGCCAGGCCCGAGGCCGCCTGAATGATATCGTCATAGGCGGGATTGTCCGCCATGGGGCCGTCCTTGCGAAAACCATACGTGGTGCAAAAGATCAGGTCGGGATAAGCGGCGGCATAGGTTTCGTAATCCAGGCCCAGCTTTTTTGCCACTTTCGGCCGCATTTTGTGCACGAACACATCCGCCGTGCCCACCAGCTTGAACAAGGCCTCGCGGCCGGCTTCCTGGGTCAAATCCTGCACCACGCTGCGTTTGTTGCGGTTGGTGGCCAGATACAGGGACGCCATGCCCTCGTTCCGGCGGGGGCCCAGGTTGCGGGTGGTATCCCCGGCCGGGGTTTCGACCTTGACAATGTCGGGCCCCATGTCGCCCAGCATCTGTGTGGCCCAGGGCCCCAAAATCACCGTGGTCAGTTCGACAATGCGAATGCCGTCCAATGTACCCATGGCGCTAACCCCTCGCCTTGATCTGTTCCACGATGGCCATCATGTTGCGGGCCTGTTTCAGGTGCGGCATGTCCAGCATCTTGCCGCCCAGCCCGACCGTGCCCAGACCGGGGTTCTGTTCGAACACATCGATCACGCGCTGGGCATGGGCGACCTCTTCCCCGGATGGCGTGAAAGCTTCGTTGATGACCTCCGATTGGGCCGGATGAATGGCGATCTTGCCGAAAAACCCGGCCCGGCGGTCGCGCAGGCATTCCGCCCGCAAACCATCCAGATCGCGGAAGTCCACGAAGACCACGCCAACGGGCTGCACATCGATGGCCCGCGCCGTGGACAGGCACAATGATTTGGCCATCAGATAGGGATCGTCATAGTCCCCCGTGACCGGATGACGGTTGTCGGAAGCGCCCAATGCGGCGGCCAGGTCTTCGCCGCCCCAGGTCATGGCCACCAATCGATCCGTCACCCCGTCCAGATAGGTATGGAAGGTCAGCAGGGAGGCGGCGGTTTCCGTGGCCACGCAATGGATTTTGGTGGAACCGCGCACCAAGCCCTCGCGCGCCTCCAGGGCATCGAGATAATGGCCCATGGTGTTCACGTCGTCGGCGGAATAGACCTTGGGCAGGACAATACCGTCCGGCGCGCCGGGCATCACGGCTGCCAGATCGGGCAACGACAGATCCGTATCCAGGGGATTGACCCGCACCCAAAGCTGCTGTTTGGCCCGGTCCCCATTGGCTTGGAGGTAGTCGCGCACCATCTCGCGGGCGACATCCTGGCGGTCGTCGGAGACGGAGTCCTCCAGATCCAGGATCAGGGCATCGGCCGGGTTCTCCCGCCCCTTCACCAGCTTGCGTTCGCTGTCGCCGGGCACGAACATCCATGAGCGCAGGATCATGTGGGACGCTTCATCATCAGGCCGGTGCGCAGGCAATAGGCGACTTCCTCGTCCCGCTGGTTAAAGCCGAAATGCTCGAACGTGACGATGCCCGTGGTCGGCCGCGACTTGCTCTCGCGCTTGTCCTTGATAATGGTCATGGAGCGGAGGGTATCGCCGTGGAACACCGGGTTCTTGAACCGGACTTCGGTCATGCCGAGATTGCCCAGGGTGGTGCCCAACGTGGTATCGCCCACGCTGACGCCGATCACCAGGCCCAGGGTGAAGATGCTGTTCACCAGTTGCTTGCCATACATGGTGTCCTTGGAGAATTCCGAATCCAGGTGCAAGGGTTGGGGGTTATGGGTCAGGGCGCAGAACATGATGTTGTCCATCTCCGTCACCGTGCGGGTCAAGGCGTGCTTGAACTCCATGCCCACTTCAAATTCTTCGTAGTAAAGTCCTGACATAGTGTCGTTTCCTTATTAAGTCGGGATAATAAGCCAAACTGGCAAACACAAGAAGTTGCGGCCCTAGATTGCCGGGTCAAGCCCGGCAATGACGGTATAGAAATGTCATACCCGGGCTTGACCCGGGTATCCAGGAGACGCCGACTACACTGGGCGGAAGACCGGAATAGCTTGTTCGTGGCCACCGCCGCCGTCACTTTGACGAAATGTGACTTCCACCGCCTGCCCAACCGCCAGGGCGTCATAGTCGCAATCGACGATGTTGGTCATCATGGTGATGCCCTCGTCCACCGTGACATAGGCAATGGCGTAGGGGGTGGAGCCGCGGCGCATGACCGAATAGCTGTAGATCACGCCCTTGCCGGAGGCTTCGTACCATTCCGTGTTGCTGCCGTGGCAATGGGGGCAAATGGCGCGGGGGTAAAAGTGCGTCTTGCCGCAATCGCTGCATTTCTTCATCAGCAACTTGCCCTCGTTGGCGGCAGCCCAATAGGCTTCCGTCTCCAGGCTGATGTTGGGTGCGGGATATGTGCGTTCATTAGCGGTGTTCGTATCGGCGGTCATGCGTCGTTCCTCCCCAGAATAACGGTAGAGCTGCCCATGCGGGTGGCGATGGAGCCGCCCGTGCCATGGGCCAGCGCCAAGGTGCAATCGGGCACCTGTACTTTTGGATGGGCCTCGCCGCGCAATTGGCGCGCGGCCTCGATAACTTTGGTGATGCCGCCCCGGTTTGTGGGATGGTTGTTGCAGAGCCCGCCGCCATCGGTGTTGAAAGGCAGCTTGCCCGTGCCGGAGATCAAGTTGCCATCGGAGACGAAGGCGCCCCCCTTGCCCTTCTCGCAGAAGCCGAGATCTTCCAGGGTTTCCACCACGGTGATGGTGAAGCTGTCGTAGATTGAGACATAGTCAATGTCGGCCGGTTTTAAATCGGCCTCGGCAAAAGCAATGGGACCCGACACCACGCCGCCCGTGTAGGTGATGTCCACCTGGCCGGCGTTCAGATGCTTGATGCTTTCGCCATGACCAAGGATTTTGACACAACGGTCGCCCAGGGTTTTGGCAATTTCCGGGCTGACCACCACAAGGGCCCCGCCGCCATCGCTGATGACGCAGCAATCCAGGCGATGCAGGGGGTCGGAGATCATGGGCGAATTGACGACCTCCTCGACCGTGACCACATTGCGCAGCATGGCAAGCTCGTTATGTTGGGCATGGTGCGAAGCGGCGACCTTGACCCAGGCCAGTTGCTCGGAGGTGGTGCCGTATTGATGCATATGACGCATGGCCGCCATGCCGTACTGGTTGGTGACCACGGGGCCGTAGGGCGACTCAAACCCCAATTCCGGCAGGGCGCTGCCGTAATCCCGCGCGCCCAGTGTGGCGACACCTTCGGCCCGGGGCCGTCCGGCAAGGGTGATCAACGCCACGGAGCATTTGCCCATGGCAATCGCGTTCACCGCATGGCCCACATGGATCACATAAGATGACCCGCCGGTCTCGGTGCTGTCGGTGTATTTCAGCTTCAGGCCCATGTACTCGGCCATGGAGATACCGCCCAGACCCGGCGCATCGCCGCCGCAGAAATAACCGTCCACGTCGTCCAATGTCAGGCCCGCATCGGCCAGGGCGCCGATGGCGACCTCCGCATGCAGTTGGGGAATTGTCTGATCGACCGCCTTGCGGGTGGGATGTTCGTAGATCCCCGCAATGTAGGCCTTGCTCGTTCGGCTCATGAATTTTCCTCTCCTCTGGTGATTAGTATGATTTTGGCAGGCCGAGGGCTTTCTCGGCCAGATAGCTTAGAATGAGTTGCGGGCTGATCGGGGCCAGACGGTGGATCAGGCTTTCCCGCAGGTAACGCTCCACATGAAATTCCTTGGCATAGCCCATGCCGCCATGGGTCATCACGGCGGTGGTACAGGCCTTGAAGGCGGCCTCGGCGGCCAGGTACTTGCCGGCGTTGGCTTGCAAACCGCACTCCTGGCCGGAGTCATACAGCTCCGCGGCGTGAAAGGCCATCAGGTGGGCCGCTTCCAACTCGGCCCAGGATTCCGCCAAGGGGTGCTGGATGCTCTGGTTCATGCCGATGGGCCGGTCAAAAACCACCCGTTCCTTGGCGTAATTCGCAGCCTTGTTCAGGGCGCAGCGGCCCAGGCCGACCATGGAGGCCGAGATCAAGATCCGCTCCGCGTTCAGGCCGTGCAGCAGGTAACGAAAACCCTTGCCCTCTTCGCCGATTAGGTTCTCTTTCGGTATGGGCAGGTCATCGAAAAAGACTTGGTTGGAGTCCACGCATTTGCGGCCCATTTTGTCGATGGGGCGAATTTCCACGTATTTGCGGTCCAGGTCCGTATAGAACAGGGACAGCCCGTCAATGGGCTTCTTGGTCTCCGAGATATCCTTGGTGCGGGCGATCAACAGCATTTTGTTGGAGACCAGCGCCGTTGAAGTCCAGATCTTTTCGCCATTGACGATGTAATGATCACCGTGATCGACGGCGCGGGTTTTCAAGCGCGTGGTGTCCAGGCCGGTGTTGGGTTCGGTGACCGCGAAACAGGCCACGTCCTCGCGCTTTATAATGGGGGGCAGCCATTTGCGCTTCTGCTCGTCCGTGCCGAACACCACCACCGGGTTCAGGCCGAAGATGCCGATGGCCAGGGCGGCGAAACCGGCATTGCCGCAACCGGCTTCGGTGATCGCCTGCACCATGGCCGCCGCCTCGGATATGCCGAGGCCGCTGCCGCCATATTCTTCCGGCATGGCGATGCCCATCCAGCCGGCATCGGCCATGGCCTGGCAGAAGTCCTCGGGAAATTCGCCGTCCGTATCCCGGTCCAACCAGTATTGGTCGTCAAATTGCTCACACAGTTTCAGGACACTGTCTTTGATCTGCTGTTGTTCGGGGGTGAAGTTCGAGGTCATGTATTCTGTTCCGTTCCGATGTTCTGATTGCTGTTCTCGCCGCCGCCAGCGAGGCGGGTGCATTCAGCTGCCGCGGCTTTCAATAAGGTTTCAGTCGCCGCGCTGTTGCCATGGATCCGCTCCGACGGACCGGCGATCAACAGGGCGGCAATGGTATCGCTCCCCGCGGCATGGATCGGCGCAGCCAGCCCGCTGGCACCCTCGATACGTTCGGCCTTGGTGCGGGCAATCCCGTGCTCCCGTATGCGGGCCATCTCCGCCGTAAGATCCTTGACTGAGGTGATCGTCGTGGCGGTGAACCGCTGGCGCAGGGTGGTTTTCAGATAGGCTTTAAAACGTGCGGGATCGAAGCCGGCCAGCAGAACCTTACCCGCCGCCGTGCAATACAAATCCCGCCGCTCGCCCACGGTGACCGCATAACGGATTGGATTGGCGCTTTCCACCTTGTCCAGATATGTGGCCAGATCAGCGTCCGGGGCGAGGGTCGCCAGAACAGCCGTCTCGCCGGTTTGGCCGGCCAGATCCACCAGCACGGGCCGGGTGATCATCATCAGCTCGCGGCCGGCGGTGGCCCGCATGGCCAGGGAGATAAAGCGTGGGCCCAGCACATAGCGACCCGTCTCATGGCGCAACAGACAACCTTCCTCGGTCAAACCCGCAAGCAGCCCCACAAGAGAGGTTTTCGGCGCCCCGGTATCAACCGCCAGCTCCGACAAAGTGGCGCCATCGGCGGCACCGACAAGGCAATCCAGGATCGACATGATCCGGCCCACGGATTGCGGGCCGCCACGGGAAGGGGGTTTTGACTGTTCGGACGTGTCACGCATATTCGTACAGGATACGAATATAGATACAAAAAGCAACACCATGAATTACAGACATTGTCGCGGCGGCGTCCGGCTGGTAGCGTTGGACTTATCAGCACAGGCAAAGGGACAACGATGAAAACCGCATTCGAAGAAGTCATGGAAATCCGGGGCCAAGGCATGCCCGACAGCGACGAAATCACGATCACCGGCGCCGATCCGATTTTTTCCACGGAATTCAAGGTTGGCGAAAACTGCGCCGCCGTGCTGGCCGGTGTTGGCGTGGCATTGTCGGACATTTGGCAGCTGAAAACCGGGCGGAAACAGACCGCGGCGATTGATGTCCGGGCCGCCGCGGCTGCCTTGCGCGCCAGCCTGTATATGCAGAAACCCGACAACAGCGGCAATTTTTCTCCCGTGGTGAACCCGGACCACGAGTACATGATCTCCATGACCCAGCCCTGGCCGACCAAGGACGGCCGTTGGTTCCTGCCCCATTTCGGCCTGCCGAATTTGAAGGAACGCGTGTTGGGTGTGCTTGGTTGCGAAGCCAATCCGGACGCGGTGGCGAAGGCGGTTGTAACATGGGACGCCCTGGACCTGGAGGCGGCAATTGAAGAGGCCCGGGCCTGCGGCGCCACGGTGCGCAGTAACGCCGAATGGTTGGCCAGCCCCCATGGTCAGGTTCTGACGGCCAAGCCCATCGTGGAAATTATTAAGATCGCCGACAGTGACCCTGAACCCATGCCCCAGGGACCACGCCCCCTCAGCGGTATTCGCGCGCTTGATTTGACGCGCATTCTGGCCGGTCCCATCGCGGCCCGCACCTTGGCGGAGAACGGCGCCGACGTGCTGATGGTCACGGCGGAAAACCTGCCCCAGATCAAGGAACATGTCATGGACACCAACCATGGCAAACGCAGTTGCTACCTTAATCTCAAGGACCCAGGCGATGCCGCTAAATTGAAAGAGCTGGTGCGCGGCGCGGACGTCTTCTCCCAAGGCTACCGCCCCGGCATGTTGGGCGGCCTGGGCTTCACGCCCGAGGACCTGGCGGCGGTCCGGCCCGGCCTGGTTTATCTCTCCATCAGCTGCTTTGGCGCCGACGGCCCCTTCAGCCATCGCGCCGGTTGGGAACAGGTGGCCCAGACGGTAACCGGCATTTGCCACGACGGTGGTGACGCGGGCAGGCCCACCCTGTTGCCGGCGGCGGCCTGCGACTACACCACGGGCTATTTGGGCGCCTACGGCGTGCTATTGGCCCTGGCGCGGCGGGCCCGGGAGGGGGGCAGCTATCACGTCCGTGTTTCCCTCTGCCGGTCGGGCATGTTCATCTATCGCCAGGGCAAGACCGCTTATGAAGCGCCGGATATGGATCTTTCGGCCCAGGAGGTGGCGGCACTCAGCATCACTTCGAACACCGATGACGGCCCCCTGCGTCATCTGGGGCCGGTTTTGCAGATGTCCGAAACCCCGCCCCATTGGACCCGGCCAACACCAACGCTCGGTAGCAGCGCCCCGGAATGGCTGGAAAAAGTGGCTGCGGCCGACGCCGCGGAATGAGGCAATTCAGGTCGGCTTTTCCACGACGATGATGGGCTCGGTCTTGTAGCGGCCTTCGCATTCGGAAATGTCATTCTTGACCAGGGCATTCTTCATGCCCATGTCCTGATCCAGCCAGCGTTCCTTCAAATTGTCCGGCACGCGGGCTTCGTCCAGTGCCTCTTCCAGCAGGATATGGCGGGTAAAGAAGACTTCTTCGGTAATGAACATATGGACATGGGCCGTGGCCGGCGGCCGGCCGCCATAGACCTTCGGGCCGCCGAACAGGCCGGCCATGAATTTAGTCTGCTGCGATTCTAAATGCGGCCGGGGCATGCCGACGAAAAACGCCTTGAGCCAGGGGTGGGAGAGCAGTTTGTCGTAGAAAATACGATGCACCCGGGCAATACCGTCCATGCCGCCGACCGCGTCAAACAATGACTCCGCCACCATCAATCCCTCCAACAGATGCCCATCATTATTGATGGGACGTTGGCGATCCATTATCAGGGCGAATTGAATAATTCATTAATCGCGCATACACCGGCCCGTCACGATCCCGCATGGGTGGTGACCAATGGGAGGCAACTAATGGGCGACGACGAGGGGCATGGTGTAGGTGGTCGCGGTACCAACCACGCGGTCCTCGCCATCGCCGTTGGTCACAACCGTTTTCAGTTTGCAGATCGGTTTGTCCGGGCGCACATCTGCCACCGTAACGGTCGCGGTAATGCTCTCGCCCACCCCGACGGCCTTGATGAATTTCCAATGGGTTTCAAGAAAGACCGTGCCGGGGCCGGGCAAATTTTCGGCCACGACGGCATTGAGCAGGCCGGTGGTCACGCCCCCCTGCACGATCAGACCGCCAAAGGGCGAGGCCTTCGCCAGTTCCTCATCGTAATGGATCGGGTTTCGGTCGCCGGTCATCTCGGTAAACATTTCCACATCCCGCATGCTTGTGGTCCGGGATTGGGAGGCGCTGGCGCCGGCTTCGGGCATTCCGGCGATGGTGGAATTCCAAAGCGATTCGTTTTCTGTCATGATAATTTTCCTAAGCCGCGATGGTTTTGAGTTTCGAAAAACCGGCGATGTGATCCGATTCCGCCTTCATGGCATCGCTTAAGTCTCCATGATAGGTCTTGACCTGATCCATGTTCCATTGAAACGAGGCAATTGCGTCGGTCACCTCGAAAAGCGTTTTGGCCAGGCTGTCACGCTCTTCCTGATAGTCCGCGAAAGCCGGCTGCCGCCCAACGATCTCGGCGCGGGACAGCAATTCACTATCCCGGAAGGCGTCCGTGATGCCACGGGCCGTCAGGGGATCCTTGAAATAGGCCGCATCGCCCACCAGGGCCCAGCCGGGCCCGTGGCATTGCCGGAGGTGGCCCGAAGCACAGGAATATCCGCGCAGCCGGCCGCTCAATTGCGCCTTGCCCACATCTTCGGCAAGCTGGACGGAATTGGCTTTTGCTATCCGCATCAGGCCGCCTTCCAGATCGCCGCGAAAGGTGGCGGCGAATTCATCCCGATGCACGGCGGCGAAGACCAGGTGCTGATCATGGTTCGTGGGAATGGCACCGGCGGCGACGCCATCTTCGAAATACCAATGAAAGCCGTCGTCGGTCATATTGTCGTAGTAGCCGTAGACATAGCCAGATCCGTGACCGCCCTCCACATAGGCCTCGGCGCCCACCTGGCGCGCGACCAGTGACTGGCGGCCATCGGCGTCGATCACGATGCCGGCCGCGACCTCCCGCACCGATCCGCCGGCTTCTTTCAGATGCACGCCCGTGACCTGGCCGGGCGGGCCGAACGCCACGTCCGTGACCGTAACCCCATGGCGCACATCGGCACCCGCCTCCCGCGCGGCATCCACCAGCAAGGGATCAAGGGCCGTGCGGCGCGGTGCGCAAAGAAAATCCACGCCGTGGTCTGATCGTATATCCACGTGGACCACGTCATCGTCGCCATAGTGAAATGCCGTGCGCCGCACCGTCGGGGTATTCGCGGCCATCAGCCTGTCCAACAGGTCCCACCGCAATAATTGCAGCACGCCCGCCCGCATCAAGGCGTGGGTGGAGACAATATCGGAACCATATTTCTGCCGGTCGACCAATAACACCTTGGCACCGGCCCTGGCCAACAGCATTCCCGTGGCCGCTCCGGCGCAGCGGGCACCGACAATGACAACATCATAGTGTTCCTCGAAGGCAGGCACATCCTGCATAAAACAACCTCCAACATACATCCAACCCGTGCGGCCCGGCACTAAGTTGGCCGGTTCAGTTCATGGGCATTATTACGGATTGCATGGTGGCGGATACCGCCCCCACGATCAAGCGCGGGAACGTCAAGCCGGGAATTACCAATTGGCCGCAACCGGCAATCCCACTTCAACGCTCCCTAAATAATGGTTTCAATTATCCCACCGGCCCCCTAAATTCCCGCTTAAGCAAATAAATACCTGACAACCGCCACATCATTGCGGCGGAACAGCAGCCAGGATTGAGGAATGTCATGAGTGATCAGAATTGTGATGTGGTCGTCGTCGGCGCCGGATTTTCCGGCCTGTACCTGATCCATCGCCTGCGGGCCCTGGGATTTTCCCTGCGGGTTTTCGAACGCGGCGGTGATGTGGGTGGGACCTGGTATTGGAACCGCTATCCAGGTGCCCGTTGCGATGTGGAAAGCATGCAGTATTCCTATTCCTTCTCGGAAGAGCTGCAGCAGGATTGGAATTGGAGCGAACGCTTTTCCGCCCAACCGGAAATTCTGGACTATGCCAAACACGTGGCCGAGCGCTTCGATCTGCGTCGCGCGGTTGAATTCAACACAACGGTCACGGCCGCCCATTTCGACGAAGCCGCCGGCCGCTGGACGGTAACGACCGACAAGGGCGAGACCATTTCGGCCCGCTACTGCATCATGGCGACGGGCTGTATCTCGGATGTGCAAACACCCGATATTGAAGGTTTGGCCGCCTTCGAGGGCGCGACCTATCACACCGGCAACTGGCCCCATGAAGCGGTTGATTTTAGCGGCCAGCGCATCGCCGTCATCGGCACCGGCTCGTCGGGCATTCAGGCCATTCCGGTGCTTGCGGAACAGGCGGCGCATCTTACCGTTTTCCAGCGCACCGCGAACTATTCCCTGCCGGCCCGCAACGGTGCCATGACCGAAGACTACGCCCGTTCCTGGAAAGATGATTATGCCGAACTGCGGGAACAGCAACGGCAATCCCACAAGGGCGCCTTGGGCGAAGCCAGTAATCTATCCGGCCTTGACGCATCGGAGGCGGAGCGGGATGCAGCCTACGAGGCACGTTGGGCCAAGGGCGGCACGACGCTGCTGGGGTCCTACAAGGACATGATGGTCAACAACCAGGTCAATGAAACGGCGGCCGAATTCGTGCGCGACAAAATCCGCGCCATAGTCAAGGATCCCGACGTCGCCGAAAAGCTGGCGGCCAAGGGCTACCCCATCGGCACCAAGCGCATCTGCGTCGACAGCGGCTATTTCGAGACTTACAACCGGGACAATGTGGAACTGGTGGACATCAAGGCCACGCCGATCCAGCGGATCACCGCAAACGGTCTGTCAACATCGGAGCAGACATACGAATTCGATGCCATCGTCTTCGCCACGGGTTTCGATGCCATGACCGGCACCCTATTCAACATCGATATCCAGGGCCGCGCGGGAACCAAACTGAAAGACAAGTGGGAGGCCGGGCCGCGCACCTATCTTGGCCTGATGAGTGAGCAATTCCCGAACATGTTCATGATCACCGGCCCGGACAGCCCCTCGGTCCTGACCAACATGATCGTCTCCATCGAGCAGCACGTGGACTGGGTAACCGATTGCCTGGTGCATATGCGGGACCACAACCTTGGTACCATCTGCCCCGACCTGGCGGCGGAGGATGACTGGGTCGAACATGTCAACGTGGTCGCCCACGGCACGCTGTTTCCCCAGGCGGCCTCGTGGTACATGGGCGCCAATATCGCCGGCAAACCGCGCATCTTCATGCCTTACATCGGCGGTGCCGGGGCCTATCGGAAAATATGCGACGAGGTCGTGGCGGTGGGTTACAAAGGCTTTGATTTTCAGCCGATCCGGGACCGGGCCGCGGCGGCGGAATAGCGACCGTATTTATTTGGTTAGCGCTCGCCTGGCCCCGACGACCCAAAATGAACTATTGGTTGATCTGTCCGATGGCATTGGCCGGCGGTTCTTAAACGAATTGTGCAAGATGTGGCGCGCCGGCCGCAACCGATATGACAAACCCACCGACCCTGTTCCACGCCTCCCACTCCGGCCTCGCCGCCGCCCTCCGCCGCGACCCCCGCTGGGCCCAGATCAGCCGTGTCTTGCATGGTGGCAAGGCCTCTGTATTGAAGGCCGCCATGTGAGCCTGATCAACACCTGTCCGCTTTCCCGTGCGGCCGTGCACAGCCGGTGGGAAAGAGCCGCGCGCCGCATGGAATTCAATCGGCCAGACATCAAAACCAAGTGTCGTGCTATAATTTGCAAGCCAGTCGCGCCGCAGAGCAGCGGATGCGGACGGCGCGCTGGAGGGAATTCGAACCTGTGACCGCCGATCGACGATGATAGACTACGATATGTAATTCAATGGGTTATATGATTCTAATTGTCGTGGGCCGTGGTGCAATAGCGCCGGCTTTCAACTTAGCGCCATTTGATCATTTCAGATCGGGAACCGAAAGTCTGTGGCCGCTCCAGCGCGTCCATCACCCGCCCAGCGACATCGCTTGCCTCGTTGCGTGACATCATGCCATACTGGTCGCGAAGTGGATTTCGGTCATTTTGTTGCAGGGCCCGTCATCTTGGAAAATCCATTCGGAGAGGTTTTGGCGCACGCCCGCGCGCCCGGCTTGACGACCGCCAATTGATAGGTGGTCGCAACTCTGTATCACGCCTCATTCACCGGCTTAATCCTGACAGTCGCCTCGCGAATTGGGGACGATGCCGCAGGTGCGCGGATATTTCGCATTTTTGGCCGCCAACATCATTTTCTACGATGACGCATTTTTATGGCGACGGAATACTTATATAAACCGTTATATTGCAATTACTTAAATCTTAATTTCCATCATATAAGTATTCCGTCACCTTAAAAAGAACGTCACCTTGGTAGGTTTGAGTGCATCGCCTACGACAGGGCTGTCTTCAGGCGATCCGCCGCCAAGGACTGTGCGGCGATGGAATCGTCCAGCATGGGGGCCATGGAAAAGAAGGCGTGGATCATGCCTTCGTAGTCCACATGCTCGCAATCGACCCCGTCCGCCGCCAGACGCGCACCGCAGGCCTGGCCTTCGTGGGCCAGGATGTCGCATTGCGCGGTGATGAGCAGGGTTTGCGGCAGGCCGGCGAAGCTCTCGGCCCGGGCGGGGGAGGCGCGCCAGTCCTTTAGGTCTTCATCGCTGTTCAGGTAATGCTCCCGGAACCAGGGGATCGAGGCTGCCATCAAGGGGCCGTAGCCCCGGCCATAGGTTTCATAGGTGGGCGTGCCGCCGGTGTAATCCATCACGGGATAGACCAGCAATTGGAAGGCGATGGATAGATCATCGCCGCTGTCCCGGGCCATCAGGGACATCACCAGGGCCAGATTGCCGCCCGCACTGTCGCCGCCGACGGCGATTTTGTCAGCCCTGACAGCCATGTCATCGGCGTTGTCGGACAGCCACTTCGTCGCGGCATAGCAATCATCGACGGCGGCGGGGAATTTTGCCTCCGGCCCCATGCGGTAGTCCACCGACATAACCACGATCCCGGCCTCCCGGCAGATGGCGCGGCAAGCCCCGTCATGAGAATCGAGACTGCCGATGACGTGGCCGCCGCCATGGTAATAAACCAGCGCACCCAGCATTCCCCCGGCCCCGGCGGGGCGGTAAATTCGTACGGGGATGTCGCCGACCGGGCCTGGAACGGTGCTGTCTTCCACGCTGCCCACCTCAATGACCGCGACGTTGCGGGCCTTTGCTGTTTCGGTCATTTGTATGCGCGCCTCGACCGGGCTGAGTTCGTGCATGGGTTTCAGGCCCAGGGCCTTCATGGCCTCCAACAGGTCCACTAATTGAGGTTTCATCGCCATTTTCGTTTCCTCTATTCACTCGTTTTTTGATTAATACTGTACGCTGGGGGTTGCGGCCCCGTCGACCAACAGGTTGGTGCCGGTTATGAAACTGGCCATGGGGCTGACCAGAAAGACCGCTGCATTGGCCACTTCCTGGGGGGTTCCCATGCGGCCCATGGGGTTGAAGTTCAGGGCGGTCTTGTAAGCCTCGGGCATCTCCCGTTCGCGTTGGTGCCACACCCCGCCCTCGAAAAAAATCGTGCCGGGGGAGACGGAATTAAAGCGCAGACCCTTGGGCGCATAAGCGTGGGCCAGGTTGGAGACATGGTTGATCAAGGCCGCTTTCACGGTGCTGTAGGACCGAACGCCGCCGAAATATTGCAGCGCCGCGACGGAATTAATAACGACAACGGCGCCGGCGTCCGATTTTTCCAGAAAAGGCAGTGCCGTATCGATTGTATTGATCGTCCCCATGATATCGATCTCAAACGAGAGGCGCCAATCTTCCTCCCGGTTGCCCGCCATGGCCGAGACGTTCGGTACCAATATTTCCAGGCCGCCAAGTTCGCCCGCCGCATCATTGATCCAGCCTTTCAGCGCGCCTGCATCGGAAACATCGATGCTGGCGCCCGTGGCCTTGACGCCAAGGCCCTCCAACGCGGCCACCGCTTCCACGACCTCATCCCCGTTGCGCGCGCAGATCGCCACATCGGCGCCTTCCATGGCCAATCGCTCCGCAATGGCGCGGCCGATACCCCTGGTGCCGCCGGTCACCATGGCCTTCCGGCCTTTTAATCCCAAATCCATGCCGTTCCTCTTTCAATGCTGTTTTACAATTCTATCATTTTTCTAAGCTGCCGGGTCCAGCAGGATTTTGCAATGATCCGACGGCGTTTTCAGACCTTCGAAAGCCTCCGAAAAGGCGTCGTAGCCGACCACGCCGGTGATCATGGCGGCCGCGTCGATGCGGCCCTGATCCAGCATTTCCAGGGCCAGTTCGAAATCCCGCTTTTCGTACATATAGACGTATTGCACGGACAACTCCTTGCTGATCGCCTTCACCGGCATGTAGTGGTCCTGCTGCATGCACAGCCCGGCGATGACCAGGCGGCCGTTGGCGGGGGCATAGTCCATGGCCAGTTGCTGGCTGCCCGCGACACCGACGCAGTCGAACACCACCTCGGCCCGGCGGCCGGCGATTTGCTTGTAGCGCCCAACGACATTTTCCGTACTGGCATCAATCCCCTCCGTGGCGCCAAGGGCGGCCGCCTTGGCCAGACGGCCTGGCGCGAGATCGCTGATCACCACGTGACGGGCGCCGAAAAAGCGGCACCATAAGGCGACCGCCAGGCCAATGGGGCCGGCGCCGATGATCAGGACACCGTCGCCGGGCCGCAAATGGGCCAGGCGCACCGCATGCAACGCCACGGTCAGGGGTCCCACCAGGGCACCGGCCAGGAAATCAACGCCGTCGGGTAAAGCCAGCGCTTCCGCCCCGCCGACCCGCACATAGTCCGCAAATCCACCGCTACTGGGTCCGCCCATGCCGGTATAGACCACATCGCGGCAGCGATGGCCGCGCCCGGCGCGGCAGTCCAGACATTGGCCGCAGGCGAGATAGGGCAGGGCGCAGATGCGGTCTCCTTCGTGCCAGCCGCCCGGTGCCCGGGCGCCGACTTCAACCACTTCGCCGCAGAATTCGTGCCCCATGATGGCGCCATGGCCCAAGGGTGCCATGCCGCTTGATCGGTCGGACAGGGCGGACAGATGCAGGTCGGACCCGCATATGCCGCAATTCCTGACCCTGACCACAAGGTCCGTCGGTTGCGGCTTGGGAGCCTCCACATTGCCTATGACCAGGGGCCGGCCCGGTGCCTCGAACATCGCCGCGCGCATTTCCACTCTTCCCGCATCCATTGTGTTGGCGCTATTGTCCAGGCCTCCGTGAGTGAACGCAAGATGGAATACAGATGGGATACTGCGATCCATGACCGAAAAATTGCAGCCAGCCGACTTCCCCGACGGTTTTGCCGACGTCGCGGCGTTGGAGGAATTCATGACCCGACCCAGCCAGGCCTTGATCGACGATCTGGCGGGGCTGGATGGCGATATCATGGTGCTGGGCGTTGGCGGCAAGATGGGGCCGACCCTGGCGCGGCTGGCCAAACGGGCCGCACCGGACAAACGGGTGATTGGCGTCGCGCGATTTTCCGAAGCCGGCCTGGCGGAACAATTGCAGGGCCATGGCGTCGAGACCATCACCTGCGATTTACTGGACCGGGACGCCGTGGCGGCGTTGCCGGATAGCAAAAACATCGTCTTCATGGCCGGGCGCAAATTCGGCTCGGCGGGGGCCGAGGAATTGACCTGGGCCATGAATGTGCACGTTCCCGCGCTGGTGGCGGACCGGTTTCGCGCTGCCAGGATCATCAGTTTCTCTACCGCCTGCGTCTACCCTTTCGTTTCCATCCTGTCCCAGGGCGCGGACGAAAAGACCCCGGCCACGCCGCCGCCGGGGGAATATGCGAATTCCTGCGTCGGGCGGGAGCGGATGTTTCAACATTTTTCCAATCAGCACGGCACGCCGGGCCGCTCCATCCGGTTGAGCTATGCCATCGACATGCGCTATGGCGTCCTGCATGACGTCGGGGCGAGGGTCTGGGCCGGCGAAGTGGTCGACGTGACCATGGGGCATGCCAACGTCATCTGGCAGGGCGATGCCAACGCCCAGGCCTTGCGCGCCCTGTTGCACTGCACATCACCGCACAGCCCCCTCAACGTGACCGGGCCGGAGGTCGTCGCCATCGACTGGCTGGTCGGAGAATTTGGCAAGCGCTTCGGTTTGGAGGTCTCGTTACAAGGGCAGCCGGCGCCGGAGGCCTGGCTGATCAACACGGCCCAGGCCACGAATTTGTTCGGCTATCCCATGGTTTCCCTGCACGGCATGATCGACTGGGTGGCTGACTGGATCGCCCGCGACGGCGGCTCCCTGGGCAAACCCACCCATTTCGAAGTGCGCGATGGCAAGTATTGATACTCTCGCATGGGCCGGCCTGGGGGCGGTGGATCTGAACGGCGCCGTGGCCTTGAACGCCGAGGCGGGCTGGAACCAGACGGCCGCCGACTGGCGCTTCATGCTGGACCAGGGCGAGGGCATGGGTGTTCGGCAAGATGGTTTGATCGCCACCTCCATGCTGTTGCCGCAAGGTGAGCGGTTCGCCTGGGTCGCCATGATCCTGGTCACCGCCCGCTGGCAGCGCCGGGGTTTGGCCAGCGAGCTGATGCGCCGTTGTATTGACCGCGCCGGCGAACTTGGTCTGATCGCCGGACTGGATGCGACGGAGGCGGGACGGCAGCTCTACCTGCCTCTTGGCTTTGCCGACATCTATCCGTTGACCCGATGGCAGGTGACACGATGGCAGGCCGACGGCGCCAAGGCCATAGCCGGGGCCGGCGTGCGGCCCATGACAACGAACGATCTTGTGCGTGTCTCCGCCTGGGACAAAAATATTTCCGGGGCGCCACGCACCGCCTTGTTGGCGCACCTGCATGGCCGCTGCCCCGAACGGGCATTTATTTTGGAGAGTGGCGGCAATGTGGCCGGCTTTGTCCTGGCCCGCAATGGACGCCTGGCAAGCCAGATCGGGCCCTTGTCGGCGGATGACGAAGCCGGGGCCATCGCCCTGTTGCAGTCAGCCATCGCCGCCGGGCCGGGGCCGGTTTTTCTCGATGCCGCCGATCATCACGGCAATTTTCAGGCAGTCCTAGCCGATCTAGGCTTCACCAAACAGCGGGGTTATATGCGTATGTTACGGGGCCGGGAGCGGCCCCTGGATGACCCGAACCGCGTGTTCCTGATTGCCGGACCGGAATTGGGCTGATACCAAGCCATCATGACACAACTTGCTGACATCGAAATCAGGCCGGCGGGACCGGATAATGAAGTCCGCGCCGCGCAACTGCTTTACACCACCGCCATGCCGGTGTTCGAATTCCTCTATGGCCCGGACCGGGACTTCATGTTCAACATGCTGGCCTGGCAATGGCAGGCCGATGTTAGCCTGTTCAGCCATCGCCTGGCCTTGGGCGCCTATGATCGTGACGGCCACATGATCGGCCTGGAACTGGGGTGCGACAATAAGGCGGAGGCGGCCGCTTTCGCCGGCACCTATGCGGTCAGCCGGGCCCGGGCGAGGGCGGAACAACAGGCCTATTTGTCAGGGACCGCGCCGCAACTAACCTATCTGACGCCGCAAACGCCCGACGGCAATTATTGCGTTCACAATTTGGCCGTTGATCCGGACGCCGGCGTCAACGGTCTGGGCCGGCGCCTGTTGCAGGGCGCCTTCGAACATGCGGCCGAGGCGGGCTACAGGGCGGTCTGCCTGGATGTCCTGGACAACAATCCCGCCGTTGGTTTCTATCTGCACATGGGCATGGATCTGGCCTGCGAAGTGCGGTTGCCCCGCCTGATGAAAGAGCATGGCATGCCGGCGATCTATCGCATGGTGAAAGCGCTCGGATAGCCCATCACATCATTATTGGAGACCTGGACATGACCGCCTATCTCATCGTACGCGCCGAAGTCGACTCTTCAGTCAGGGATGACTTCGACGTTTGGTACCAAACCGAACATCTGCCCCAGGCCCTGGTGGCCTTCGATGCCCTTAGCGCCAAACGGGGCTGGAGCAGCGTGGAGGCGGATGTGCATATTGCCTTCTACGAATTCCGCGACCTGGAGGCGGCCAACACCTTGATGAGCTCGGACATATTGAAAGGCTTCATTGCGGAGTTCGACAGGCATTGGGCCGGCAAGGTGGTGCGGACGAGAGAGCTGGTGGAAATTTGCCAGGCGATTTGACTGGAATAGCGACGGTGAATTGAACGTGCATGGATTCTTGGAATACATGGCGCTAAGCTGCCGCCATGTCGGATCGAACACAACGTAGACTGGCGGCGATCGTTTCCGCCGACGTGGTGGCTTATTCGCGGCTTATGGGTGAAGACGAAGAAGGCACTCTGGCGGCGCTGAAACAGTATCGCCGCACCCTCGTCGATCCGAACATCACGGCCCACAACGGACGCATCGTAAAGACCACGGGGGACGGGTTGTTGCTGGAATTTGCCAGTGTCCTGGACGCGGTCCGTTGTTCCGTCGAGATTCAACGGGCCATGATGGAACAGACCGCCGATATCCCCGATGCGAGGAAAATGCAGTTCCGTTTTGGCGTCAACATTGGCGACATCATCATTGACGGCGACGACATCCATGGCGAAGGCGTCAATATTGCCGCCCGCCTGGAAGCATTGGCCGATCCTGGCGGTGTGTGCATCTCCGACGATGCCATGCGCCAGATCAAGGGCAAGTTGGATGTCGCCTTCGTCGATGACGGGGAGCACGCGGTGAAGAATATTGCATTGCCCATCCATGTATGGCGCTGGCGAAGTGGTGAAAGCGGGCCAACGGCAGGCAAACAAATGCAACAACCCCTGCAATTGCCCGACAAGCCATCCATTGCGGTGCAGCCGTTTGACAACATGTCGGGCAATCCAGAGCAGGAGTATTTCGCCGATGGCGCGGCCGAGGACATTATCACCGCGCTGTCGAAATACGGCTGGTTCTTCGTCACCGCCCGCAACTCCTCCTTTACCTACAAAGGCGGTGCGATTGACATCAAGCAGGTCGGGACTGAACTGGGTGTCCGTTATGTCCTGGAAGGCAGCGTACGCAAGGCGGGCACCAGGGTGCGGGTGACCGCGCAGTTGATCGAGGCGGCCAGCGGCAACCATATCTGAGCGGAGCGGTATGACCGCGAATTGGCCGACATCTTTGATTTGCAGGACGAAATTACCAACGCAGTCGTCGGCGCGGTCGAGCCGGAACTGGCCATTGCCGAACGTGACCGCGCGACACGCAAGCCGACGGACTCCCTGGATGCCTGGGATCTGTATCAGCGCGGCATGTGGCATTTCTGGCGCCTCAATAAGGCGGATGGCGCCATGGCGCTTGATTATCTTGAGCGGGCCAGCGAGATGGACCCGAAGTTTGCCTCCGCTTTTGCCGGACTCGCGTGGGCACATGGTGCTATTGCAACGTACGGCTGGACCGAGACGCCGGACGTCTCCCGTGTCAAGGCATTTGAAGCTGCCCGCCGGGCCGTGGATATCGACGACAAGGATGCCTTTGGGCACATGGTACTGGGCCGCCTCCTCGGGGTACAGGGCGCGTTCGAGGACGCCATCGCGGAGCTTTGCCGCGTCCTTGAAAACAATCCGAATTTTGCCATTGCTAATTATGCCCTCGGGTTGACCCTTGTCGCCAAGGGCGAGTTCGAAGAGGCCATGGAGGTATCGGAAAAGGCCATGCGTCAAAGCCCCAATGACCCTCTATTGTGGGCCATGGAGATGGTCATGTCCGGGGCGCTGATGGGTTTGCACAAATATGAAGAGGCCCTATCCTGGAGCCGTCGATCATGCCGCCATCCCACCGCGCCGTATTGGGCTGAACTAAGGCTGATACCGCCACTTGTCGCACTGGAACAAATGGACGAGGCACACGAGGCGTTGGCCGCCGCCCGTAAAAAATTTCCCGACCTGTCAGTCACAATTATCAAGGATGGTGCGGGTGCTCTCGGGGCAAATCTGACGGAAGGTCTGCTGAGCTTCGTGCGGACGGCGGGCCTGCCGGAATGATCTGGTCCATTCGCACAAAAAAGACCGCGCCGGACGAACTGTCAGGCGCGGTCTATATTTGGCGGCGGATTAGCCGCTGAATTTCACGGACATGTCCAGGAAATCATTGGTGTAGGATTTCTTGATGTCGAACGGCGCTTTGAGTTTGAAATAGGCCTCGATCAACTTGTAATCCGCGTCCATGCGGGCGGGATCAAAATAGCCGATGGCGCCCTCGCGGGAACTTTTGGCATCCATCAACTCTTTCACCAAGGCCCAGTTGGCCAGGGAGCTGCCGCGCTTCAGGCCGCTGTTGGCGGCCAATAGGGCATCGATGCAGGGATCGGCGTTCTTGACGCAGGCGGCATAGGCCTTTTGTGTCACCTTGACGAAGTTCCTCACCACGCCGGGGTTTTCCTTCAGGTACTTGCCGTTGGCAATGACAGAGTTGCCGTAGGGGTTGACGCCGATGTCCTTGCCGGCAACGAAGCCCATGTCGTCGCCGAACACTTTCTGGAAGACGAAATGGATGTTGTAGAACGAGGTGGTGACGGCAATGGAATCCGATTTCAACGCCGCGATCTTGGCGTTGGGCTTGATATTCACCCAAGTAACGCTGTCAGGCGCCATGCCGGAGGCTTTGGCGAAGGCGGGCCACATCTGACGCGCCGCATCCCACGGCGGGTTGCCGATTTTCTTGCCGGCGAAGTCTTTAATGGTCTTGATGCCGGAACTTTTCTTCCAATAGAAGCCATAGGGCGAATTGGCATAGATGTTGAAGACGGCCACCAGATCGGCGCCCTTGCCCTTGTGGACCAGGGCGGTGCCCAGATCGGCGATGCCCAACTGGTTCTTGCCAATGCCAACGCGCTGGGACGACAGGGTGGAGCCCTTGCCCTGTTCGATGGTCAGGTCGATGCCGGCATCCATGTACCAGCCCTGGGCCTTGGCCCAATAGACCGGCGCGTGATCGCCGCCCGCGACCCAGTTCAAAATGAAGCTGACCTTTTCCGCCGCCTGTGCCGAACCGGCGGTTAAGGCTGCCGCGAATACCGTCGCAAGAGCGAGCCTGTAAACTTTCATGCTTGATCCTCCCTGTATATTTGGATAGCTCTAGTAACTAACTGGTTACTCGAAACATAGATTGACCCCATGGCCCCTGTCAACGCGCCCGCCAAAAGAGACCCCGAAGCTGCTCGCCAGCGTATCCTGGCGGCCGCCCTGGCGGAATTTTCCGAGAAAGGCCTGGGCGGGGCGCGGGTGGACGTCATCGCGCAACGGGCCGGCGCGAACAAACGCATGCTGTACCATTATTTCGGCAACAAGGACGATCTGTTCCTGGCCGTGCTGGAGCTTGCCTACGGGGAAATCCGCGAGGCGGAGAAGGCCCTGAACCTGGACGATTTGTCCCCCGTCGAGGGCATGCGCGAGCTGGTCGCCTTCACCTTCGACTATTTTGTGCAGGCGCCCTATTTCATCAAACTTTTGAATAGCGAGAACCTGCACGGGGCCCGCCATCTGCGCCGCAGCAAGGCCATTTTGGACATGCATGGCCCGGTCATCGGCCTGATCACCAATCTGCTGGCGCGGGGCGCGGCCGACGGTGTTTTTCGCGATGACGCCGACCCGGTTGAAGTGTTCATCACGATTGCCTCGGTCGGATATTTCTATTTTTCCAATGTACATACCCTGTCCGCCATTTTTGACCGGGATCTGACATCCGAGCGGGAGGTTGCGGCCCGGCGGGCCCATGTTATCGACGTCGTGCTGGGCTATCTCAGGCCAACTTGACGCTGCGGAATGGATGATATAAGTAACCAAGTAGTTACTTATTGTGGTGAACGCGAACATGCTCAACCAGGACCAAGTGCGGGCCTATCGGGACAAGGGTCATTTAACCGTTGCCCCGGTGTTTGCCGACCGGGATATCCAGACCGCCGTTGCCGATGCCGAGGCCTGGGCGGGCGAGGAAATCTCCCGGCTGGATGCCGCCGACCGCGCCTGGTATGTGGAAGGGGCGATCAAGGAAAGGGCCGTGCTGCGCAAGTTGGACAACCCGGTCTATCTGCGCCCGGCATTTCGCGCCCTGGCAGGGAACGAGACCTTATTGGCCATGGTGGCGCAATTGATCGGACCTGACCCGCAGGTTTTTTTTAGCCAGATCTTCTTCAAGGCGGCGGGCGGCGGCGGGCCCAAGCCGGTGCATCAGGACAATTTCTATTTCGGGCCCCAGGATCGCGATAGCATGATTACCGCCTGGATTGCCCTGGACGATGCGGATGTGGAGAACGGCTGTTTGTTTTTCGGCGAAGGCACCAATTTAGGCCCGGTTATCCCGCACACCGCGCCGGCGGGGGAACCCTTCAATCTGCTGATACCCGGCGACGTCGCGCGTGAATTTGAAATGACGCCGGCCCCGGTATTGCGCGGCGGGGTCTCGTTTCACCATGGCAATACCCTGCATCAATCGTCCGACAACCAATCCAGCCGGCCGCGCCGCGCCTGTGCTATTCATTATGGCAACGGCGGAACGTCGCTGGTTACGCCGGCGCTGACCTACGATCAGGCTGTCGTGGTGAAATTTTAAGCGGGGGAGGGAACAATGTCTTTGCATCGCGAGGATCTGCCCGGGGAGGTTTTGGCCCAGTTGCGCCAAGGCGTGGTCATCCCCGCCCATCCCCTGGCCCTGACCGAGGCCCGGCAGCTTGACCAGCGTCATCAGCGTGCCCTGACCCGCTATTACCTGGACGCGGGCGCCGGCGGCCTGGCGGTCGGCGTGCATTCTACCCAGTTCGAAATTCGCGACGTGGGCTTGTACGAACCGGTCCTGCGCCTGGCTGCCGAGACCGCCCAGGCTTGGACCGATCAGCCCACGGTTATGATCGCCGGCCTGGTGGGGCCGACAGAGCAGGCCCTGGCCGAGGCGGAGGTCGCGCTCGGCCTGGGTTATCACGCCGGGTTGTTGAGCTTGGCGGCGCATAAGGGTGCGGGCGAGGACGAGTTGATTGCCCATTGCCGGGCGGTTGCCGAACGCATCCCCCTCATTGGTTTCTATTTGCAGCCGGCGGTCGGCGGCATTCTGCTGTCGGCAGAATTCTGGCACCGTTTCGCCGCCATCGACAATGTGGTCGCCATCAAGGTGGCGCCGTTCAACCGTTACCGCACACTGGACGTCATGCGCGGCGTGGTCGCGGCGGAGGCCGAGGATCGCATCAGTCTTTACACGGGCAACGACGATCATATCCTCCTGGATTTGGTGACGCCGTTCGCGGTGCGCCGGGGCGAGGAGACGGTGGTGCTCCGCTTCAAGGGCGGCCTGCTGGGTCATTGGTGCGCCTGGGTGAAGCCGGCGGTGGACTACCTGGCCCAGGCCCATGCCGCCGCCGCCGGCACGGTCAGCGCCGAACTGCTGCAGCTGGACAGCCAGATCACCGATGCCAACGGAGCATTGTTTGATGTGGCCAACGATTTCGCCGGCTGCATCCCCGGCTGTCATGAGGTACTGCGCCGGCAAGGCCTGATGCGGGGCACCTGGTGCCTGAACCCCGATGAAGTCATGAGCCCCGGTCAGGCGGAGGAGCTGGACCGGGTGATCGCCGACTATCCGCATTTGTGCGACGACGAATTCGTGGCCGAGAATTTGGCCCGCTGGCTGGCATGAGACATAACAGAATGGTTGATTTGAGCCGGCCCGCCCATGGATGACGGCCGCGATAAACTGCGCAAGTGGGTGCTGATCATCGTCATGCACCTGGCCGCCCTGGGCGCCTGGCAGGCCTGGATCACCCTGGGCGAGGTGGAGCCCTATATCATGCCGGCGCCCCTGGATACCTTCGCCACCCTGTTGGAATGGAAGGTCTACGCCTGGGGCCATAACACCATGATCACCGCCGCCTCGGTGTTCGGCGGCTTCTGGCTGGCCGTGGTGGTGGGGGTTAGCATGGCGGTGCTGTTTTCCTGGTCGCGCTGGCTGAACGATGCCCTGATGCCCCTGATCGTATCGTTGAACATGATCCCCAAGGTGGCCCTGGGGCCCATTTTCATCGTCTGGTTTTCCTATGGTATGGGCCCCAACATTTTGATCGCCTTTTCCATCTGTTTCCTGCCCATCCTGATCACCACGTCGCGGGGCCTGGGCGAGGTGGAGCCGGAGTTGATCGACCTGGTCCGCACCCTGCGCGCCTCGCGCTGGCAGATCTTCACCAAGATCCAGTTGCCCGGCGCCTTGCCGTTTATCTTTTCCGGCATGAAGGTGGCTGTGGTGCTGGCTGTCGCGGGCGCCATCGTGGGCGAGTTCATCGCCTCGGAAGAGGGCCTGGGCTATCTGATGATGCAGGTCCAGGTGACCCTGGATACCGCCGGCATGTTCATGGCCGTCCTGATGATCACCGCCGTGGGCGTTAGCCTGTATGCCATCGTGTTGATTTTGGAACGCTGGTTGGTGGTCTCCGATGCGCGGATGGAATAGATGAACGCCGATCCGTCATTTATCCAGCTTGAGGGCGTGCGCAAGGTTTACCGCGGGCGCAAGGAAGACTTTTTGGCCGTCTCCGATGTCACATTCGATGTTCAGGCGGGCGAGTTGGTTTCCATGGTCGGCCCGTCCGGTTGCGGCAAGACCACGGTGCTGAAAATCCTGGCCGGCCTGCATTCCCATGAAGACGGCACCGTGCGCATCGGCAGCCAGTCGGAGACGTTCGATCCCGCCCGCGATATCGGCATGGTGTTTCAACAGCCGCTGCTGTTGAAATGGCGCCGGGTGATTGAAAACGTCCTGCTGCCGGCCGAAATCCTCGGCCTGAACATGACCGAGGCGCGGGACCGCGCCGGGCATCTGCTGGACATGGTCGGCCTGACCGGTTTCGCGCAAAGCTATCCCTACGAGCTATCCGGCGGCATGCAGCAGCGCGCCGCCATCGCCCGTGCGCTTATACATGATCCGAAATTAATCTTGATGGACGAGCCGTTCGGCGCCCTCGATGCCCTGACCCGGGAAAAAATGAACCTGGAACTGTTGCGCATCTGGAGTGAAAGCGGCAAGACCATTGTCTTCGTCACTCATGGCATACAAGAGGCCGTGTTCCTGGGCAGCCGCGTTGTGGTGCTGACCGCCGGGCCGGCGCGCATGGCCGACAATTTTCTTATCGATCTGCCCTACCCGCGCACCCTGGATATGAAAACACAGGAAGTCTTCGGCGAATACACCCGCCGGATCTATAAACTCTTAGGAATGGAATAAACGCGCATGAGTGAAAAACGCCTTGGAATTATCATGAACGGCGTCACCGGGCGCATGGGCAAGAACCAGCATTTGATCCGGTCCATCCTGGAAATCATGAAGGCCGGCGGTTTGGAACTGGCCGACGGCACCCGCGTCATGCCTGACCCGATCCTGGTCGGCCGGAACGCGGACCGCGTCGCCGCCCTGGCCCGGGAACATGGCTTGGAGCGGTCCACCAACGACCTGGATACGGCCATCGCCAACCCAGAGGACACGCTGTTTTTTGATGCCGCCACCACCCAGGCCCGGGCCGGATTGTTGAGCAAGGCCATTGCGGCGGGCAAGGATATCTATTGCGAGAAGCCCACGTCTGACAGCCTGGCGGATGCCTATGGCGTCTATCAACAGGCCAAGGCCGCCGGGGTCAAACATGGCGTGGTGCAGGACAAGCTGTTCCTGCCCGGCATCCGCAAGCTGAAGTATCTGATCGACGCCGGCTTTTTCGGCCGCATTCTTTCGGTGCGGGGGGAATTCGGCTATTGGGTCTTTGACGGCGATCTGCAACCGGCCCAACGCCCGTCCTGGAACTACAAGAAAAGCGAGGGCGGCGGCATCATTCTCGATATGCTGTGCCATTGGCGCTATGTGCTGGACAATACTTTTGGCGCGGTGCAATCGGTCAGCTGCCTGGGCGCCACCCATTTGCCCAAACGCTGGGACGAGAACGGCCAGCCTTATGAGGCGGATGTTGATGACGCGGCCTATGCCACCTTCCAATTGGAAGGCGATATCATTGCCCATTTTAATTCCTCATGGGTGACACGGGTGCGGCGGGACGATCTGTTGACCCTGCATGTGGACGGCACCAAAGGCTCGGCCGTGGCCGGCCTGCGCCGTTGCCGCAGCCAGGCCCTGGTCAATACGCCAACGCCGGTCTGGAACCCGGATATCCCCCCCGCCATTGATTACAAGGACGGTTGGGAGGAAGTGCCCGATCCCGTTGACTACGACAACGCCTTCAAGACCCAGTGGGAAATGTTCATCCGCCACCTTTACGACGACGAACCCTTCCCCTGGGACTTGCTGGCCGGCGCCAAGGGTGTGCAGCTGGCGGAACTGGGCCTGCAAAGCTGGGCCGAGCGGCGCTGGATGGATATTCCTGATCTGGAGGTTTAGCCGTGCCCACACTGAACCTGCCAACCGCCGACGGCGCCCTGTCGCCCTTCACCATGTCCATGCCGAAGGACTTTCCCACCCGCGCCAACCGCCCCTTCAACCGCATCGCCTATTCCGCCGCCCATGTGGTCGCCGACCCGCTGTCGGACGCGGACCCTTGGGTTGAGGCGGCTATCGACTGGGATGCCACCATTGCCTACCGCATCAAGCTCTATGACCTAGGGCTAGGCGTGGCGGAGGCCATGGATACCGCCCAGCGGGGCATGGGCCTGGACTGGACCGCCAGCCAGGAATTGATCCGCCGCAGCCTGGAAGCCGCCCGCCACATCCCCGGCGCCCGCATCGCCTGTGGCGCCGGTACCGATCATCTGGAAGCCATCCCCGATTTGACCCTGGACGATGTCATCCGTGCCTACGAGGAACAGGTGGAATTCGTCGAGGGGCAGGGCGGCCGCATCATCCTCATGGCCAGCGGGGCGCTGGCCGCCTGCGCCAAATCCCCGGACGATTATGCCAAGGTTTACGACCGCATCCTGAGCCAGGTGCGCGAACCCGTGATGATCCACTGGCTGGGCGAAATGTTCGATCCGGCCCTGGCCGGCTATTGGGGCCATGGCGATCACATGGCGGCCATGGATGTCTGCCTGGATATGCTGGCCGCCAACGCCTCCAAGATCGACGGCATCAAGATCTCGCTGCTGGACAAGGACAAGGAAATCACCATGCGCCGGCGCCTGCCCGAGGGCGTGCGCATGTATACGGGCGATGATTTCAACTACGCTGAGCTGATCGCCGGCGACGAGGTGGGATACAGCGATGCCCTGTTGGGCATATTCGACGCCATCGCGCCCGCCGCCTCCGCCGCCCTGGACGTCTTCGCGGCGGGGAATAGCGACCGCTTCCACGAAATTTTGGCCCCTACGGTGCCCTTGTCGCGCCACATCTTCGGCGCCCCGACAAGGTTTTACAAAACCGGTGTGGTTTTCATGGCCTGGCTGAACGGCCATCAGGATCATTTCGTCATGGTCGGCGGCCAGCAAAGTACCCGGTCTCTCTTGCACCTGGCGGAACTATTCCGCCTGGCCGACGCCGCCGGCCTGCTGCGTGACCCCGATCTGGCCAGCGACCGCATGACGGCATTGCTGTCCACCCAAGGTGTCGCGGCGTAAAGGCGACCATCATGAACCGGACTATTCTGCAAATCGGTTTCGGTAATTTTGGCCCGACCCATCTTGCCGCCTGGCGGTCGTTGGGGCTGGCGGATGGATTGTATGTGGTCGATCCGGATGCCAAGGCGCGGCGGCGCTGTCTGGAATTGGGGCTGCCGGGTGAGCGGGTCTCGGCCGAGATTTCGGAATTCGTGGACCGGGTCGATTTGGTGGTCGTGTTGGCGCCGACCGATCGGCATTTTGATGTGTGCAAACCATTGCTGGCCGCGGGCAAGCATCTGTTCATCGAAAAACCCATGACCGCGACCCTGGCCGAAGCCGAGGGCCTACGGGATCTGGTACGGGAGCAGGTGGTTCAGGTCGGATTTTACTTCCGCGCCCACCCCCTGGCGATACGCGCCAAGGCCGAAGTCGAGCAAGGACGGTTGGGCGATTTGCGATATATTTCGGCCCGCTTTCATGGCTACAAACGGGCCCGTGGCGACAGCGGCGTGGTCGGCAATGATGCGGTTCATTTCATCGACCAGGCGAACTGGATGATGGGTCATCTGCCCGTGGCGGTGGACGCGGTGACGCGGGATCATTTCGGGCGGGGTTACGACGATCTGGCGCTGATCCGGTTGTTCTATCCCTCCGGCGCCCTGGCGCATATCGAAGTCGGCTGCATTCAGCCGGGCCGCTGGAACGACAACATCGTGCCCGGCGCCACGCAGACCAAGGAATTCGTGGTGGCGGGCAGCGAGGGGGCGGCGGAAATAGACTACCAAAGCAACGAATTGCGCCTGCACCGGGTCCGCCATGAACTGACCGAGGGGCTGTGGCGGCCCAACAATCAGGGCGTCGAGATGCCCCATGGATACGTTGTTGAGCCGCACCAGGTCGTGGCCGCCGAATTCGCCGCCTTCCTGGAGGCGGTCGATGGCAAGGCGCCACCCTTGGCCGGAATTGAGGAATGCGGCGTTGGCATGGCGCGTATTCTGGATGCCATTTATCGATCGGCCGAGACGGAGCGGAGGGTCGCTTTGTGACGTTCGCCCCGTGCTACGATGGCATTGGCCGGGCGCCGACCCTCGGGGCCTTGCAACGGCACGGCAATGACGGCACGGTGGCGGTGGAAGCCTTTGAGCATGTGCCCGACGGACCCCGTGCCGCGGCCCGGGCCATTGGTTATTTGTGCGGTATCGAGGAGGCCTTGCGTGTCTGATTCCCTGAAACTTTCCGTCCTGGAAGTGCAATTGTACGAGCGTGACGTGACCCTGCGCATGCCCTTCCGTTTTGGCGTCACCACCTTGCGGGAAAGCCCCCAGGTCTTTGCCAGGGTGCGTATCCGCCTCGGCGATGGGCGGGAGGGCTGGGGCCTGTCGGCGGAAATGCTGGCACCGAAATGGTTCGATAAGAATCTGGAACTGTCCAACGAGGACAATTTCAACCAGTTGCGCCATGCCCTGGCCACGGCGTCGCAGCTTTATCAGGACACCGCGGCCGCCACGGCGTTCGGGCTGTTCCGTTCCAACTATGACGAGCAGATCAGAATTTGTGGTGAGCGGGGCGATAATTCCCTTGTGGCCTGCTATGGCCCCGCCGTTTTGGACCGGGCCATCCTCGATGCCCTGTGCCGGCTGAACGACGTTTCGTTCTATGAAGCTATTCAGGGCAATCTGCCCGGTATCGAGAGCGACGAATTTGATGTTGATCCATTTCTGGCCAAATTGCGCCCGGCGGCGACGATCCACGCCCGGCACACGGTCGGCATGGTCGACCCGATCCGCGAAAATCTCGAGCCCGTGGGCGACGGCTTGCCTGAAACATTGCAACAGGTGATTGCCGCCTATGGCCACCGCTATTTCAAAATCAAGGTTTGCGGCGACCTGGACGAGGACGTGGCCCGCCTGGTGGACATCGCCGATGTGCTGGACGAAAGCGAGCATGACTACATCATCTCGCTGGACGGCAATGAACAATATGGTGATGTCGCCGGCGTGGCGGCGCTGTTGGATGGCATTGAAGGTGATGGGCGTCTGGCGCGTTTCAACCAATCAATCCTGTTCGTGGAGCAACCCATTTCCCGCGCCGTGGCACTGGACGTGGATGTGAGCGACTTGAGCGCGCGCAAGCCGGTGATCCTGGATGAATC
This sequence comes from Alphaproteobacteria bacterium, assembly GCA_046582635.1. Taxonomy (GTDB): domain Bacteria; phylum Pseudomonadota; class Alphaproteobacteria. Next base: position 4,594 of record JAYGEA010000052.1, on the reverse strand, counting down.
CGACGGCTTTCTCGGGGCTTTTCCCAAGGGTCGGGAACTTGGCTATCGCGGCGTATCTTCGAAGACCTGCAAGGGCATGTACAAATCAATTCTAAACCGGGGCCGTTGCGAACACTGGGGCGATGGTTACTTCATGTCGGCGGAGGATTTGACCACCCAGGCGGGGATCTCGGTACAGCAGGATCTGGCTCTGGTGAACCTTTTGGGTATCACCCATGTGGAGCGTAACGGCCACCACTACGTCAACGGCCTGAACAGCGTACCGGCGGCCGAGCAAGCGGCCTTCCGGGCCGCCCATGGGGATATGTACCATGAAGCCGACGGCGTCACGCGGCTGACCATCAGGGTTGGCCGGATCGCCCTGGGCTCGTTGGATGCGGTGGGTTTCGCCCATGGTGCGGAGCCCGACTTCACCGTCATGCGGGAATTACGCCATGGCTGATCTGGGCCGGCTGTCCATCAATCAGGCCACCACGCGGCAACAACATAGCCTGGCGGAGGCGATTGCAGCTTATGCCGGGGCCGGTGTCACGGGCATTTCAATCTGGCGGGACAAGCTGGCGGAATGCGGGTTGGACGAGGCCGTGCGCATGGTGCAAGACCATGGCCTGCGTGTTTCGGGTCTATGCCGGGCGGGGCAGTTTCCCGGCAGCGATGCGGGGCAACGACAGGCTAGCATCGATGATAGCCTTCTTGCCGTGGACCAGGCCGTGGCTCTGGGCGCGGATTGTCTGATCGTGGTGGCCGGTGGCCTGCCGGAAGGGTCGAAAGATCTTGCCGGTGCCCGGAGCATGATCCGCGACGGTCTGGGCGCGGTGCTGCCGCACGCCCGCGCCGCCGGCATGCCCGTGGCGATAGAGCCCCTGCATCCCATGTATGCCGCTGATCGCTGCGCCATCAATAGCTTGGGCCAGGCGCTCGATCTTTGCGATGAATTGAGGGCGGGGGTGGGGGTTGCCGTTGATGTCTATCATTTGTGGTGGGACCCGGATTTACAGGCACAAATCGAACGGGCCGGCGAACGGGTTCTGGCTTACCATGTTTGCGACTGGCTGGTGCCGACCACGGATTTGCTGTTGGACCGGGGCATGATGGGTGACGGCGTCATCGATATTCCGCAAATCAGCGCCTGGGTCGAGGATACCGGTTATGACGGTCTGATCGAGGTTGAAATATTTTCCGCCCTGAACTGGTGGAAATGGCCCGGCGACGAGGTCATCCGCGTCTGCCGGGAACGCATACAAAGTGCTGTTTAGCGAGGCCCCTTGATTGGCTCCATGATCCTCTCTATGGGTATGTTATGGCGTGGGCATGAATTGGACGGAGACAGTTTGGCGGAGGATGCCGACAGGGGAGAGCAGGGGCGCGATGTTTTGGTATTCGTGCCCAGCCTGAACGACGTGGCCCGGCTGGGGGAAATCTCGCAAGCCGTCGCCGCCGCACTGCCCATGGCCCGGCTGCTGGTGGTGGATGACGGCTCGGCCGTGCCCATTGAACGGCGGGTTTTGGGCTCGGATGATTTACTGGTGCGCCTGCCCACGAATATGGGTCTGGGCGTGGCCACGCATGTCGCCATCGACCATGCCCTGGTCTACGGCTATCAAATCATGGTGCGGATAGATGCGGACGGCCAACACCCAGTGGACGCCATCCAGGGGCTGTTGGGTCCCTTGCGGTCCGATGTGGCGGACGTTGTCTCCGGCGAACGTCTGAACCAGGGCGCGGGCAATGGCGGCCTGATGGCCGGATTGGTAAAGGGTTATTTCACCCTTGTCTCCCGGCTGCTAACGGCGGGGCGTAGCCCGGCGGACGTCAACACTGGTTTCATGGCCATGAACCGGACCGCCATGAGCATATTGAACGGCACCAATCTGTACCGCTTTCCCGAACCGCAAATCTTTCTGATATTGGGGCGGGCGGGCGTGCGTTTGGCGGCCCACCCCATTCACCAACAACCCCGCAACCACGGCAAAACCACTTTGGGATGGATTCAGGCATTTCGGTTGTTGTACCGATTTAACGTGATCGCCTTGAATGAGACCTTGGGGCGGCGTAAGCGGCCATGATCCCTCTGCTGATCATTCTGATATTGGCCGCGCTGCTATTGCTGCTCATCCGGCGCGGATTGTTGGAGGTGGACCTTTCGTTGCCCTGGTTCCTGGCCTTGCTGATTTTGGCGGTAGCGAGTTTGAACCGGCATTTCGTCGAAGGCATCGCGACCTTCTTCGGTATTCTGTACGCACCCCTCGCCATTATTCTGATCGTCGTGTTTATTCTATTGGGCCTGATCGCCACCCTGGCCCTCGCGGTCAGCCGCTTGCGGCAGCGGCAGGTCGCCCTGACCCGGCATTTGGCGCAACATGATCTGCGCCGTTACGAAAAACGCCCCGCCCCCGGTGAATTTGACGAGGGCAGTAAAGATACAATTTAAGGAAGAGGAAATTTCATGGCGGTCATTGCCAATATCACGAAACAGAAACTTAGCGCGGGTGAATTGTCCTTGGGCATGGGCGTCCGCATCGCCCGCGGGGTGGAGATCGCCAAGGTGGCCAAGGTTTGCGGTTACGACTGGCTGTTTATCGATATGGAACACAGCCCGCTGTCCCTGGAAACCGTGGCGGATATCTCCTTGGCGGGATTGGATGCGGGATGTACGCCCATTGTCCGTGCCTCCTCCCACCTGCACCACCATGCCAGCCGGCCCCTGGACGCGGGCGCCCAGGGTGTTGTGGTGCCCCACGTCAACACTGCCCATGAGGCCCGCAAGGTGGTGGACCAATGCCTCTATCCCCCCATCGGCCATCGCTCGCTGGCGGGCGGCGCGGCCATCCTGGAATATGATAATCTGCCCATGGCCGAGGCGACGCGCCTGATCAATGATAACTTGTTGTTGGTGGTGATGCTGGAAAGCCCGGAAGCCATCGCCAACGCGGACGAGATCGCGGCCGTGACGGGCGTCGATGTCCTGTTGATCGGCACCAACGATCTGTGCGCCGAAATGGGCATTCCCGGCCAATATGATCATGCTGACGTGGTTGCCGCCTACGATACGACGGTCGCGGCCTGCCGCAACAACGGCAAGTGGGCCGGCATGGGAGGGGTCTATGACGATCTGGCGGCCAAGTACATCCGCATGGGCGTCCGCATGGTGCTGGGGGGCAGCGATCTGTCCTACTTGATGGCCGGCGCGCGCGGCCGGGCGGGTGCTCTGCACGGCATCGAATTATAGGGCAAATGCTGTTAGTCTGCGGGACATGAGCATTTTTCTGCTGGTTTGGTTGATTTCGGCGCTGGCCGTACTGGGCGCGGTTTATCTGTTGAAAAGCCTGCGGCGGCGGCAGCTGGCCGTCCTGGACAAATTTCATTGGCCGGGGCTGATCGTCATCGCCCTGATTCTGGGCGCCGTGCCGGCGTTTATCTACAACCTGCAAACGCCACGTTCGGTGTCCGTGCCAGATGGCGTCGCCGAACGGCCGAAAATAGCCGACCCGGCGAAAAACTAACCCAAGCCGCTGCGGTCGACGGCCATGGCCTTGATCAGGACATGCACTTTGCGGCCGGGCAGAATGGCCAGCTCCCGCTGTGATCGTTTTGTGATGCGGGCCCACAAGGGGCTGCCGATATCCACCAGAACGTCGATCTGCGGCCCATCGTCCTCGCCTACTTCCATTACCTCTCCGGCAAAGACGTTCAGCACCGAAATATCCTCCGGTGCGGTTAAGGCCAAGCTGACATCCCGGGCCCGCACCCGAATTTGCAAGGAGGCGCCAATGGCCATTTCCAGGCGCGGCAGCCAAAGGTCGCCGCCCTGGAAAGACAGCCGGGTCAACTGGTCTCGTTCATCCTGCTCGGCCACCTCTGTCGACAGCACGGCGCCTGCGTCCCAGCGCCCGGTCAAGGGGCGCAGGTCCAGCCGCGCGGTGATCTCGGCCATCGGTCCCTGCGCCACCACGGCGCCGTCCGCCATGACCACCAATTGGTCCGCCAGGCGGACGATCTCATCCATATTGTGGGAAACGTAGATAATGGACAGATCGAATTCCCGCCGCAGGCTCTCGATAAAGGGCAGGATTTCGGCCCGGCGCGGGACGTCAAGGTTGGCCAGGGGCTCATCCATCAACAACAGGCGCGGGGCCGCCAACAGGGCCCGCCCGATGGCCACCCGCTGGCGCTCGCCACCCGACAGGGTCTTGGGCCGGCGGTCCAGCAACGGCGTCAGGGCCAGCAGGCCGACCACGGCGTCGTAATCGGGCCCCGCCACGCCCTTGGGCACCAAGCGCCGGCCATAGGAGAGGTTGTCCGCCACACTCATATGGGGGAACAGCCGGCTTTCCTGGAAAACATAACCCAGGCGCCGTTGTTCGGGCGGCAGATCGATCTGCTGTTGGCTGTCAAACAACACCTTGCCGCCGACCACGATACGGCCCTGTTCGGGCCTGTGCAGGCCTGCCAGCATATTGACCAACGTGGTTTTACCAGCGCCCGAGGGGCCAAAGATGGCCGTGATGCCACGATCGGCCCGGATGGCGGCCCTGATCGTCACGGCACCTATCGCCGTAGTGACATCAACTTCGAGCATCAGGCCAGGCCGATC
>JAYGEA010000042.1:0-9219 GCA_046582635.1 Alphaproteobacteria bacterium | reverse complement strand
CGGAAGACCGCCAAGGCCTCCCTCCGGCCCCTGATCCGTTGCGGCCCCAAAGCATCCGCTTCGGTGATCCCGGCCGCATCGCGGGTTACCTGGCTGAGCAGAATTGTCACCGCCGAATTGGCGTCGCCCAAGATATGGCCCAGTTGTTCCAGGCGATGGGCGATATTCACGCTGTCGCCGACGATGGTGTAGTTCATGCGCTGGGGTGCGCCAATATTGCCGACTATGACCGGGCCCGTGTGAATGCCGATGCGCAACCGCAGCGGTGTGCCCGGTTTGGCATCATTTCCGGCTTCCACCGCCGCACGGATTGCCAGGGCGGCGCGGCAGGCGCGCGCCGCATGATCGGGCTGTTCCTCGGGCGCGCCCCAAAAGGCCATGACGCTGTCGCCGATGAACTTATCGATGGTGCCGCCCTCGGCCTCGATGCAGCTGCCCACCTGGGCGAAATGTTCGTTCAGCAACGCCGCCGTTTCCGCCACCGCCATATTTTCCGAGGTGGCGGTGAAACCGACGATATCCGTGAACAGCACCGTTACCTCCCGCTGTTCGGAGCGCTCCAACACCCCCTCGCCCTGGCGCATCAGGCGACGCACCAGGCTGCGCGGCACATAGGTCTCGAACCAACGCAAGGAGGTAACCATATTGTTGAAGGCCAGGCCCGCGTCATCCATCTCCCTGATGCGGTTGGCGGGCAGGGGGCTGTAATTATCCAGGGACAGATCACGCACATTGCCGGCCGCCCGGGCCAGCGCCTTCAACGGCTGGCTGATGTGGCGGCTGAGCAGCCAGGCCAGCACCAGAGACAGCAGCAAGGCCACCAGACCGGCGATGGAGGCCCCCATGACCCGGTTAAATTCAGCCTCCACCGCATCGTCGCGGAAATAGACCCCGATCTCCCACGGCACCTCGCCGAACCAGTTCAGGCGCCGGGCCACCAGGGGGTAGGCCTCGCCATCCGCCGTGCCGACAATTTGCACGCCCATTTCCCGGCTCATCCGGCCGCCATAATCGGGGCCCAGGTCCGGATTTACATAGGCCGCCAGAATGGGATCGCCAAAATCCTTGACCAGGGGCAAGGGCTGTTCCGGGCTGGCGCGGTCATAGCCCTTGGCCAAACGCCGGTGCGCCAGAACAAACCGCTGGTCGTAGAGGACAAAAATTTCGCCATCCATGGCCAGTCTCTTGGCCGCCAGCATGGTGGAAAGCTGCGAGATCGTGACCGAGGCGACCAGAATGCCGGCGAAACGGCCGTCAATGCGAATGGCCTTGCGCACATTCAGAACGGTCAGGGTATTATCCGGCGCGCGCAAGACACGGCCCCAATGGACCCGGTGGCGGGACTTTGCCGTCTCGAACTGGCGCAAGACTTTCGGCGACTGAGCGTAGGCCACAGTCCTGACCTCGGAACTTTCGTCTCCCCGAATGACCAGAATTCCGTCGGCATTTTCATCCAGGAATATCAACGCGCCCACTTGCGGCAGGCCGGCCAGGGCAGATGACAGGGCCTGGGCCAGATCATCGCCCCCCAGTTTGATCTGTCCAGCCTCGATCCGCCGGCCCAGATAGGCCACCGCGGCCTCGGCCGGGGACAGGCGTTGTTCGATGGCGGATTGCACATCGTCCAATACGGCTTCGGCCAGTTTGCGGGTCAGGGATACGGTGTTTTCCCGCGCGCTCCATAATCCCAACATCAAAACAACAAAGACGGCGGCCAGGACCAGACCGCCAAAGCCAAGCATCAGGGCCGTCCGCATGCCAAAGCGAATCCGATTCCCGGAATCTAATTTGTGTTGCCACATAGCAGGCAATGTGAAGGGTTCCCGAGGCTACGTCCAGGTCGGTTCCGGGTTGCAGAGCAGGGGAGATGCATACACGCCGATAACAGTTTATTGACTTTTTAGAGGTAAAATTCTCTTGCGATTGTAATACGAGTGTTTAGGCTGTTTTGATGCAGCCTCAGCATGACGTGGGGAGGAAATGTCAGAATCGTTGAAGCGATTGCTTGTCGTGGATGATGAACCGGATTTCGCCGATTTCGTGAAACGTACGGCGGAAGGTATCGGTTATGACGTCACGGCCCTGTCGGATCCAAACCTCTTCAAGAACGCTTATCAGGAAACCGATCCTGATGTGGTCGTGTTGGATATGGTGATGCCGGACATCGAAGGCATCGAATTGGTGCAATGGCTGGCCGAACAGGGTTGCGAGGCGCGAATTCTGGTGGTTACCGGATACAATCCCTACTACGGCAAGATGGCCCTTGGCCTGGGCGAAGTTCGCGGCCTGAAGGTTGAAACCCACCAAAAGCCAATTTCCCTCGCGACCCTCCGCGAAGCACTCTCCTGATACCAAGTAACCGTAATAAAGACCCATATAGATCGTTTCAGGGTCCCCTCGGGTAGGAGTGGTTGCGCCGGCGGTACTGGTACCGTCAAGCATTCATGACGCCGCCGAGGGGTCCCCGAAACGACCGAATTCGGCGCCTTGCGAAGGCTTTCGGCGGCGTCGCGCGCCGCTTGTGGTACCGGTACCACGGCGCAACACGCTCCTACCCGAAAGCCTTCGCAAGGCGTCTATATGGGTCCTTATTACGGTTACTTGGTATTAACTTCACCGATACACAAGCCCCGCGTTGCGGCCCGCCCTCCGACAGCCTATTCTAGGGCAAAGGCGTGTCAGCCAGCATTTTTCGAGGAGATTTCGTTGTGAGCCAGGTATTGGACGGTGTACGGGTTTTGGATTTCGGGCGTTATATCGCGGGGCCCGTGTGCGGCATGATGTTGGCGGATCTGGGCGCGGAGGTGATCCGGGTCGAGAAAATTAATGGCAGCGAGGACCGTTATACCGCGCCGGTGGGGTCGGGTGGGCCGAAGGAGGAGAGCGTCGGTTCCTCATTCATGCATATCAACCGCAACAAGCTGGGCCTGACCCTGAACCCCATGAAGCCCGAGGGGCGGGAGATTGTGAAAAAACTGGTGGCCACGGCGGATGTGGTCATCGCAAATCTGCCGACCGAGACCCTTGGCGCCATGGGCCTGGACTATGAAACCCTGTGCGAAAGCAAAAAAGATATTATCCTGACCACCGTGTCGGCTTTTGGCTCTGTTGGACCGTACAAGGACCGGGTCGGCTTCGACGGTGTTGCGGCGGCCATGTCCGGCATGATGCATCTGTCGGGCCATGCGGACGAGCCCATGAAGGCGCATACCCCATGGGTTGATTTCGGCACGGCCTCGGCCGCCGTCATCGGCACCTTGGCGGCACTGCTGCACCGGCGCGCCAGCGGCGAAGGGCAACGGGTGGAAGGCAGTCTGCTCTCCACCGCATTGTTGTTCAACAATGGCTCGCTCATTGAACAGGCTCTGATCAAATCCGACCGTGTCGGCAGCGGCAACCGGGGCCAGACCGCCGGGCCCTCCGACGCCTTCAAATGCAAGGATGATGAATGGATTCTGGTGCAGGTCGTCGGCCAGCCGCTGTACGAACGCTGGGCCGCCCTGATGGGCGACGATTATTGGGTCAATGACCCCAAGTTCAAGGATGACCTGGCCCGCGGCGACAACGGCGTCGAGATCTCCGCCCGCATGCAGGCATGGTGCGCCGAGCGCAGCCGCGAGGAAGCCATCGCCATCCTGGCCGAAACCCGCATCCCCTGCGGTCATATTTACAAACCGGCCGATACCCTGACCGACCCCCAGGTTCAGGGCAGCGGTTATTTGCAGGACGTGGAATACCCCGGCACCCCGGCGCCCGCGCCCGTGTCCAAGCTGCACATCCGCATGTCCAAAACCCCGCCGTCCATCCGCCACCGCGCGCCCACATTGGGCGAACACACGGACGATATCATGCGCGAGCTGGGCTATGACGACAGCACCATTGCGGAACTGCATGAAAAGCGGGTGATTTAGGCCCCGGCGCCAATCCCGCGCCGGCGGGTATAACGAGGCAAAAAAAAGGCCCCGCCTTCGAAATTCGAAGGCGGGGCCGATCTTTTTACGCAATCGTGAAGAAAGTGTCGCGGCTTAATCGCCGGTGGCTTCTTCCTTGACGATTTCGGTGCCGGTTTCCTGATCGACCATTTTCATGGACAGGCGAACCTTGCCGCGATCATCGATGGCCAGGCATTTGACGAAGACTTGGTCGCCCTCGTTACAAATGTCGTTCACGGCCTTGACCCGGTAGTCGGCCAGTTCCGAGATGTGGCACAGCCCGTCCCGGGTGCCGATGAAGTTGATAAAGGCGCCAAAATCGACCACCTTGACGACCTTACCCTTGTAGATCTCGCCGACCTCGGGCTCGGCAATGATGCCGGTGATCCAGGCCACCGCCGCTTCAATGCTGGCCTGGTCGGGTGAGGAAACCCGCACGGAACCATCGTCGGCAATGTCGATCTTGGAGCCGGTTTCTTCGGTGATCTGGCGGATGATCTTGCCGCCGGTGCCGATGATCTCGCGGATCTTGTCGACCGGAACCTTCAATTGCTGAACCTTCGGCGCGGTGTCTTTCAATTCGCCGCGATGTTCGCCGATCACCTTGGCCATCTCGGCCAGGATGTGGTTGCGGCCTTCAAGGGCCTGCTCAAGGGCTTCGCTCATGATGGTCTCGGTAATGCCGGCGACCTTGATGTCCATTTGCAGCGAGGTGATGCCGTTCTCGGTACCCGCCACCTTGAAGTCCATGTCGCCCAGGTGATCCTCGTCACCCAGGATGTCCGACAGGATGGCGAATTTGTCGCCGTCCAGGATCAGGCCCATGGCGATACCGGCCACGGCCGCCTTCAACGGCACGCCCGCGTCCATCAAGGACAGGGAAGAACCGCAAACGGAGGCCATGGAGGAGGAGCCATTGGATTCCGTGATCTCCGAGACGATGCGGATGGTGTAGGGAAATTCATCCTTGCTGGGCATCACCGCATGCATGGCCCGCCAGGCCAGCTTGCCATGGCCGATCTCGCGCCGGCCGGTGAAGCCGAAGCGGCCGGTCTCGCCCACGGAATAGGGCGGGAAGTTGTAGTGCAACATGAAGTGCTGGCGGTAGGAGCCAGCCAGTGCGTCCATGATCTGCTCGTCATCACCGGTGCCCAGGGTGGTGACCACCAGGGCCTGGGTTTCGCCACGGGTGAACAGAGCCGCGCCATGAGTGCGGGGCAGCACGCCGACCTGGCTTTCGATTTGCCGCACAGTGCGGGTATCCCGGCCGTCAATGCGGTTGCCGGTATCCAGGATCTGGCCGCGGACGATGTCCTTTTCCAGCTTCTTGACGGCACCGCCGATGGCGCCGGCGTCCGGGTCCTCGGCCAGGGCTTCATAGGCCCTGCCCTTGGCAACGGAAAGCATGTTGGTCCGGGTCTGCTTCACGGGCTCGGCATAGGCGGCGCGCAGATCGTTGCCGATCAGGTCGCCAACCTTGCCTTCGATGTCTGAATGATCCTCGGGCGGGGCAAGGTCCCAGGGCTCCTTGGCGGCAACTTCCGCCAATTCGACGATGGCCTGAATAACAGGCTGCATTTCCTTGTGGGCAAACATGACGGCGCCCAGCATAATCTCTTCGGATAGCTGGTCGGCTTCCGATTCCACCATCATCACGGCGTCCGCCGTGCCGGCAACAACCATATCCAACTGGCTGTCTTCCAGCTCGTCGATACGGGGGTTCAGGACATATTCCCCATTGATGTAGCCAACCCGCGCCGCGGCGATGGGGCCCATGAAGGGAATGCCGGAAATGGTCAGGGAGGCGGAGGCGCCAACCAGGGCGGCGATGTCGGGATCGTTTTCCAGATCATGGCTCATGGTGGTGCAGATGATCAGCGTCTCGTTGCGGAAACCGTCCACGAACAGGGGCCGGATGGGCCGGTCGATCAGGCGCGAGGTCAGGGTCTCTTTCTCGGAGGGGCGGCCTTCACGCTTGAAAAAGCCGCCCGGGATTTTGCCGGCGGCATAAGTTTTTTCCACATAGTGGACGGTCAAGGGGAAGAAATCGATGCCGGCGCGGGCTTCCCGCGCGGCGGTGGCGCAACACAGCACCGAGGTCTCGTCATAAGTGACCATCACGGCGCCATCTGACTGGCGGGCAATGTGTCCGGTTTCCAGGACCAGCTTGCGCCCGCCCCACATGATTTCCTTGCGATGAATATTAAACATCTCGTTCTCTCTTTCTCGTCAGCCAGCTGCCCATTTTAGGTCCCGACGCCATCGTCGGTCGCAGCGTGACTTCGCTTACGTCAATTTCAATTACTTGCCATAATCCCGGATGGACCATGGCCGTCGTCATTGCCGGCAAAATCTTGCGCCGACGCCGCGTGGCCCCAAACCTGTCGGGATGCCGCGTGGGGATTTATTGTCTTCAGCCCTAATTAGACCGCTGTGAAGAGCCCGCTGTACAATATAAGCTGTACAATATTAACGGCGCAGGCCCAGCCGCTTGATCAAACCCTCGTAACGGGATTGATCCTTACGCTTCAGATAATCTAACAGGCGCCGCCGCCGGCTGACCATTTTCAATAGGCCGCGACGGGAGTGGTTGTCTTTTTTGTGTTCCTTGAAATGATCGGTCAAGGTTACGATGCGGGAGGTCAGAATTGCCACTTGCACTTCCGGCGAGCCGGTGTCGTTTTCCGTTTGCTTGTATTCGCCAATCAATTCGGTTTTGCGTTCAGCCGTAATCGACATCGAAATCTCCTATCTAAACAATATCTTACAGATTAAAAACCCGAACCGGCCGAACTTCCCCAGCATGAACTTTGGCCAGTGCTACCGGCCTGCCGTCGGTCGTCGCGTATACGGTTCCCTCGACGCTATGCGGAACCCGGATGGCTTGTCCAAAACGTAGACGTTCAGCCTCCGGACCAGTCACAGCCAGCGCCGGGATGTCGGCCAGCGCAGCCTCGACCGGCAAAAGCAGGTCGTCGAGCGCCCCCTTATGCCCCATGTCCTCAAGTTTATCCAGCGAAATCGCGACCTGCTCGTCAAAGTCCCCAACCCGTGTCCGGCGCAGCTCGCCGACGTGGCCGAGACAGCCCAAATGACGGCCCAGATCGCGCGCCAGACCACGAACATAGGTCCCCTTGCCACAGACCATTTCCAGCATGGCCTGGCCTGGATCAGGACAATCGATCAACCGCAATTCATCAATTCGGATCAACCGGGCCGCCAGCGTCGGCATCTCGCCGCCCCGCGCCAGATCATAGGCCCGGGCCCCGTTCACCTTGATGGCGGAATAGGCGGGCGGCACTTGTTCGATCTCGCCGGTGAATTGGGGCAAGGCGCCGGTGATATCCGCTGCCCTGGGTCGGCTCTCGGATTGGCCGATCACCCGGCCCTCGGCATCGTCGGTGTCCCGCTCTTCGCCCCAGCGAATGGTGAAGCGATATGACTTGGCACCGTCCTGCACGGCCGAAACAACCTTGGTCGCCTCGCCCAGGGCGATGGGCAGAATGCCGGTTGCCAGCGGGTCCAAAGTACCCGCGTGGCCGGCCTTGGCGGCATCAAATGCGTGGCGCACCTTGCCCACGGCTTGGGTCGACGTCATGCCGAGCGGTTTATCAAGGATAAACCAGCCATGAATAGGCCGGCCGCGCCGCCTACGACCCATCTTCGCGATCCCGCAGATCCGGGGCAACGTCCCCGCGCCGCAACAGTTGTTGGATATGATCAGCGTTGTCGAAACTGCCATCAACGCGAAAAAGCAGCCGGGGCGTAAACTTCAAGTTAACCCGCTTGGCCACTTGGCCGCTTAGCCAGGGCCCGGTCTTGTGCAGCGCTTTTAGAACCTTGTCGGTATCCTTGCCGCCGAGCGGCATGATGTAACAAGTCGCCTGGCGCAGATCCGAGCTCATGCCCACTTCCGTGACGGTGACGGCGACACCGGCCAGATCTTCATGGTGGATTTCCTCGCGGGTCAGAACCTCGGCCATCGCATGGCGGATCAATTCGCCGGCCCGCAATTGGCGTTGGGAGGGACCGCGCGGTTGTTGACGGGCAGCCTGATGTTTGGAATCGCGTTGCCTTGCCATTACGAAACCTTATCCACAAAATCCGGGGCCCGGCCCATTTGCATCATTCCAGCAAAGACGGGTGTCCATGTCGAAGGGTGTCCATGTCGAAACATAATGAAACATAGAATATCTCTATTCGTAGCCTCGCCGCGACCCGAACCCGATCCGGAATACCAGCCAGGCGATCGGCGGCGCCGGAATGACTATGAGGCGGCTTGGAACGCCCTGCCAGGCAAGCCTGCCAAGCATTCCTGCCCGGGCAGCCTTATAGGGTGCGTTCGACTTCCTCAACTTCAAAAAATTCTAGCTGGTCGCCGGATTGAATGTCCTGATAGCCTTCCAGGCCGACGCCGCATTCGTTGCCCTCGCGAACTTCGCTGGCATCGTCCTTGAAGCGCTTCAAGGATTTCATGCTGCCTGTATGGATGACCACGTCGTCCCGCAAAATTCGAATTTTCGCGCGGCGGCGGGCCAGGCCGCTGCTGACCCGGCAACCGGCGATCTTGCCCAGTTTGGAGATGGAGAAGACTTCCAGAACTTCCGCGCCGCCAATGATGGTCTCGCGAATTTCCGGTTCCAGCAAACCGCTCATGGCCTTGCGCAGGTCATCGACCAGTTCATAAATGATGGCATAGTAACGGACATCGATATTTTCCCGGCGCGCCATTTCCTTGGCCTGGGGATTGGCCCGCACGTTGAAGCCGATCACCACCGCATTGGAGGCGCGGGCCAGATCGATATCGGATTCCGTAATGCCGCCGACACCGCCATGCAGCACCCGGGCGGAGACTTCGTCGTTGCCCAGGTTTTCAACGGCGGTGGTAATGGCCTCCAGGGAACCGCGCACATCGGCCTTGAACAGCAAGGGGAATTCCTTGGTTTCGCTTGAGGAAAGGTTCGAGAACATTTCCTCAAGGCTGCCCCGCGCCCCGGCCGTGGCCCGGCGTTCCCGTTCCACGCGCTGCCGATATTCCGCCACTTCGCGGGCCCGGCCATCACTATCAACGACGTTAAATTCCTCACCCGCGCCAGGCGCGCCGTTCAGGCCCAAAACCTCCACCGGCATGGACGGACCGGCGGTTTCGATGGTGTTGCCATTGCTGTCCAACAGGGCGCGCACCCGGCCCCATTGGCCGCCCGCGACAAACACATCGCCGACCGACAATGTGCCCCGTTGGATCAACACCGTCGCCACGGCACCACGGCCGCGATCCAACTTCGCC